>CALYZQ010000063.1 GCA_945609985.1 uncultured Lachnospiraceae bacterium
AATTTACAAAGTTGCATCTCGACTTACAAAACTGCATCTCGGTTTGCAATTGAGTTATTATAAATTTGAAAAAAGAAATATTTGCCTAAATGTATAATATAGTTGACAATTTATCTAAATTCATTTACAATACAGATAAAAGATGAAAAACAGCTGTTATAAATGTAGGTGCACGTAGTTGAAAAGAAGAAAAGGAGAAGCGATATGAAAAGTAAAAAGGTTGGAATTGTAATAGGATTGGCGCTGCTACTGATATTTGGTATTTTTCTGATTGTGGGTATGAAGGGAGACACAGTCGTTAAGAGTGATTTCAGGTTCCATACGGCGGAGGAAACAAAGGACGGTGAATTGATTATCCGGGAAACGATGTTTGGCGGAGAAGAAGGGACCTACTACGTATCCGGTAATTGGAAATGTGAGGAAGGGGGAGTACTGACCGCTATGCAGATAACCTCTGATAAGGGTGAGGTACTGCATACATCCATGGGAGATATCTTCAATATGGGTTCCAGTGAACTGAAGTTAGAAGAGGGAACCTATAAAATTACGATCTACTTTATGACAAGTATTGAGGCTTTTGAGGAGTTTATTGAAGAAGCAGGCTTGAACAGGACGAATTTTTACATAGATCTTGACTTTGCTAACGAGGCAGACAGGGTTGTTTCCGGTAGTGTGATTGTAAAGTCAGGTGCCTTTGGAGGAGCGGTCAATAAATATATGCTGGGCGGTATTCTGATAGGACTTGTCGGAGGAGTGATTTTGGTGGTGTTGCTTCTGATATCTTCCACAAATGACGGCAGATTGAAGAGAGAATACGATGAGCGCCAGGAGGTTGTAAGAGGAAGAGGCTTCAAGTATGGCTTCTTTACCATTATGATTTGCAATGGTTTGTACGGATTGTTGGCATCAAGCTTCGAAAAACAGTTTGTGGATGTTTCGGTAGCCATGATAAGCTGTGCGTTAATCGGTATTATCGTTTATGTCAGCTACTGTATTTGGAATGACGGTTATTTTTCCATCAATGAAAATCCCAAACGTCTGGTGGTGATTTTTGTGGCAGTAACTGTGATGAATCTGTTGATATTTTTCATGAATGCTCTACATGGAGAGGTGATAGTAGATGGGGTTGTTACTTTTAGGATTGTTAATCTGCTTGTGGCAATTATGTCCTTCATTGTTTTGGGTGTATTATTTCTTAAGAAAGTGGTAGACAAAAGAGAGGATGACTAAAGTATGAAGAATTTGAGATTAAAGTCAGCCAGAGCTGCCATGGATTTGTCCCAGCAGGAGCTGGCAGAAAAGGTGGGTGTTTCCAGACAAACCATCAACGCCATAGAAAAGGGCGATTATAATCCGACCATTAATCTGTGCATTGCGATATGCAGAGTGTTGGGAAAGACGTTGGATGAGTTGTTTTGGGAATAAAACGAGAAAACGTTAAAATGTTTACGGCAAAACTGTTGACAAAACATTAATTACTTGCTACAATACAATTACATATCGGGACATTCAAGCCAATTCGGCATTACTTCCCCCATATGAAAATTAAATAGGGCGGAGGGATGCAGGAGATTCACCGCATGATAGAAACCGTAAAATACGATACAGGAGTGACAGGTGATTATATGAGATTGATGCAAGACGAGGAATATTTGCGAGAATGTGGAATCCGAGAAGGAATACAACAGGGAATACAACAGGGAATACAACAAAGCATTATTGAATTGTTGGAGACACATGCTCCGAATTCAGATGAATTATCCAGTAAAATAAAAGAGCAAGAGGATGTAGAAATATTGAAATGTTGGCTACAGTATGCTGCGAAAACTGATAGTGTGGAAGAATTTATGAATATAATGTAGGATACCAGAATCCCCTATAGAGGTTGAGAAGCATTAATCTCTATAGGGGACTTTTGTAGTTACGCGGCTTACACTACAACAGCATAAATATCCTTCCCTATCTTTTCTTCAAAATAGGCGCGTAGTTCCATGATTTTATCAAGTTTTTTCTTTGGAAAAAAGCCGTAACGCAATTGTACTTCCCGCAAACGTTCTTCAATATCAACGATGGCTTCTCCGGTAGCCATGCCGTCGCAAAGCTGGATAAGTCTGTCATAATCATCGTAAGTAATCTGCTCAAGTAAGCGTTGCAATTCCTTAAATTCTGCCGGAGGGAGGTCGTAATTTCCTACATAGTCATGGATATCCTGATTATGAAAGGAGTGGGTCAGGCAGATTTTGGCAATGTCATCATATCCCAACTCCTTCATATACTGATAGCCGTCATAGGTATGAGCCAGATGCTTTACTCCAAAACGTCTGCCGATATCGTGGAGCAGACCACAGACATAGGCTTTGGCGGTATCAAGTCCGCATTCGGCGGCAATCCGCTCGGCGCACAGTGCCACAAGCTTGCTGTGAGTTTCCCAGGGACCGGGATTATGGGGCACGGCCTCCGCTAAAATCTTGTGCGCCTCTTTTCTGCTTGGATACATATATTGTCCTCCTGTGTTGTGTTTAGTTGCTTAAGATGTTGAATTACAGGTGCAGGAGCTTATCTGCAAATATACAGATAAGAATCTCTTACCAAATCAATAGATTTTCCGGCATACAATCCATCTAAATACTCACAGAATTCATCCATGCAATCCGTAAAGTCAAATCCTAATTTTTCTCCAAAGGGCTTCAGATAATCTGCCAGTTCGCTGCTGCTTTCATAGTGCAGGGGTACTTCATACACCCGTCTTTCTACGGAGGAAAAGACTGTATTTAACTGAGCTTCCCGAGTTTTATGGATATTTAAAATATCCTGCAACTGCTTTTGAATTTTGGAAGCTTTGGAAGGGTTAAAACCCTGTAAAATCCGTGCGGGCTCCTGGAACAGTAAGCTTCCGCCCCAGGTACAGATAAACTGACCGTCCTTATTTAGCGCCTTGCGGAATTTCTCATACAAGGGCAAGGGCTCCTTGATAAAAGCAATTACATGATTGAAGAAAATACAGTCATACTTTTCTTCAAATGTCATAGTCTCCAAATCATCCCAGATAAACGAGAAGGCAGGCATGTCTTTAACGAATTCGCAAAAGGTATCAGCATGAGTGTTGTGTTTATCCACACAGCAGACTGAGATATCCTTGGGGAGACGATTCATATTGTAGCGCCACAGATTTCCCCAGCCGTTTCCGGCATCCATGATTTTATTTCCTTCCTTTAAAGCGGCCTGATTGAAAATCCACTTAGACCATCCTTCCGGCTCGTTGCTGTGCTTGGCAAGCACCCAAGCGCCTTCGTCTGCCTTGCGGTTGATAATGATTTGATTGATGGAGTCAAACAGGGTATCAATGTTAAAATCCTCCTGCTTGCATTCCGTCGCAGCCCTGCCGATACAGTAAATCATTCGTTCCAGCTCAAAAACCTTCTCCTCCATCAGTTTTTTCTGCTCCAGGAAAGACTTTTCCAGATCAATCTCGTTATAATGCATCAGGGTACGGCTGATTGCATCCAGAGAAAAGCCGAGGTACCGAAGCATCTGTATTCGCTGCAGCTGTAGCTTAGCGGATTCATCAAAGTAGCGGTAGTTGTTGAATTGGTCGCGTTTCGAGCTAAGCAATCCCTTCTGTTCATAAATGCGGATTGCCTTTGTGGAGACATTGGCAAGAGCTGCCAAATCGCCGATGGTATATGTGTTAGAGTTCATTATAAATTACCTCCGTGTTTTTGTTTTTTCGGTCAAAAAGCTTTTTGTAATGCTATTATAAACCTTTCCCTAAGGGCAAGGTCAACAACCTGTTTTCATTTTATTTCAGTGTTGAATTGGTAGCATCAGTTGTGTAATATGAAAGTAGTGTGAATGGCATCCGAATGCCTGATAAATGGAGGGTTATTATGCAGGAAAATAAGTTGTGGTATAGGGAATCGGCAAAGCAGTGGACAGACAGTCTTCCCCTTGGAAACGGAAGAATCGGGGCAATGGTGTTCGGAGGCATCAGTGAAGAGCGAATTGCGCTAAATGAAGACACACTCTGGTCCGGTTATCCCAAGAACAAGAACAATCCTAAGGCGGCAGAGGGTCTGCCCCATGCGAGGGAGCTGGCGTATGCGGGAAAATATGAGGAACTGGCAGAGTATATCGAGGATAACATGCTGGGTGACTATACAGAGTCTTATTTACCGTTAGGGGATCTTTACCTGGCGTTTCCCAATATCAGTGAGCAGACAGTAACTGATTACTATCGTGAACTGAACTTAAATACGGCAACCACACTTACCCGATTTACGACGGATGGCGTCACCCGGTATCGGGAGGCATTTGTGTCCCACTCAGGACAGGCGTTTATCATGAAGCTGTGGACAGAGCAAAAGGGGCAGGTGAGCTTTACCCTGTCCTTTGGAAGCAAACTTAGGACGCAGACACAGGTAAAAGAGAACAAGCTTGTAATAGAGGGAATTTGTCCATCCCATGTGGAGCCAAGCTACCTGTTTTGTGAGGAGCCCATTGTCTATGAAGAGGAGCCGGAGAAGAAAGGAATCCGTTTTGCAGGAATCGCAGAAATTACAGTGCAGGGAGGACGACTTTACGGAGACGGTGATAGCCTTGTGATAGAGGAAGCAGATGAAGCAATTCTGACCTTCACCGTGCGTAGCAGTTTCAACGGATACGATCGCTCTCCTTATCTGGAGAGTAAGGATTATCTTGGTCTGGTTACAAAGGACTGTGAGAGATTGGCTAAAAGACCTTATGAAGAGTGGCTGGATACACATTTAAAAGAGCATAGGGAATTGTTTGAACGGGTGGATTTCTATTTGGAGGAGGAAAATGGGCAGGATCTTCCTACAGATGAGAGACTGCTTAGATTTGCAGAAACGCAGGATGACAAAACTCTCTATCGCCTCATGTTTCAATATGGTCGCTATCTGCTGATTACAAGCTCCAGACAGGGAACTCAGGCGGCAAATCTTCAGGGGATTTGGAATCAGGAGCTTCGTGCACCATGGAGTTCGAATTATACACTCAATATCAATACGGAAATGAATTACTGGCTGGCAGAAAGCTGTAATTTGTCGGAGTGCCATGAGCCGCTGTTTCAGTTGATAGAGGAATTGTGTGTTACCGGTGCAGAGACGGCAAAGCTGCATTACGGAGCAGGCGGGGTTACCGCTCACCACAATTCGGATCTTTGGCGTATGGCAAATCCGGTGGGGCGTACCCATAGAGGGACTACTGCATATGCCTATTGGTGCATGTCCTTTGGATGGCTGTGCCAGCATCTGTACACGCATTATGAATATACAAAGGACATTTCGTTTTTAAAGGAGAAAGCGTATCCTGCAATCCGCAAGGCCGCAGAATTTTATCTGGATGTTTTGACACCGGATAAAGACGGACATCTTATTCTGGCACCTTCCACCTCCCCGGAGAATGTCTATTGCAAGGATGGCAAAAGATATAGGATTTCCAAAACTACCACCATGACTACAGCGGTTGTCAGAGAGGTGTTTACCAATTGTATGAAGTGCTGTGATATCCTCTCCACAGACCAAGAGTTTAGGAAACAGGTAGCCGATGCATATGCGCGTTTACCCTATTATAAGATAGGTCAAAGAGGGAACCTGCTTGAGTGGGATGAGGACTATGAGGATGCAGAGGAAACTCATCGTCATATCTCACATTTGTATCCGCTATATCCCGGCAATGAAATCACCTTGGAAAAAACACCAAAGCTTGCGCAGGCATGTAAAAAGGCTTTGGAGATACGAGGTGACGACGGAACCGGTTGGAGTCTGGGCTGGAAAATCAATACCTGGGCAAGACTTAAATGTGGTAATCATGCGGAGAGTCTGCTGAAAAGACAGCTGCATTTTGTGGAGACAGAGGAATGTAATTATTCTGACGGAGGCGGCACCTACCGCAATCTGTTTGACGCACATCCCCCTTTCCAGATAGACGGTAACTTTGCGGCAACCGCCGGTATCGCGGAAATGCTGTTACAGAACGAGGATGGAGTTATCGAGCTGTTGCCTGCACTTCCGGATTCCTGGAAGAACGGATACATAAAGGGACTATGTGCAAAAGGCGGTGTAACTGTGGATTTGGATTTTGCAGAAGGCAGATTGCAAAGAGCAGTCTTTCATGGAAGAGACTTTCATAATGATACCATAACAGTCCACTACAAGGATAAGACCTATACCCTTACATTTGAGGCAGGAAAAGAGCCGGAATTACAATTGCCAATTGAGTGACACACCGGAACTGCCATGCTAGAATAAAATCATAAAGTTGATCAGCTTACTTATTGTAACGTAGTAAGGAGGAAAACAATTATGATGATTGGTGAAATGATAAAGAAACGAAGAGGCTTAATGAAGCTTACCCAGGAGGAACTGGCGGCTAAGCTGAATGTAACTCCTCAGGCAGTGTCACGCTGGGAGAATGAGATTTCCCTGCCGGATATCACGCTGGTACCCAGAATCGCGGAGGTGTTAAAGGTATCCTGCGATGATTTGTTGAAAGGGAAAGAGCACTGTATTACACACTATGCGTTGGCAGGAGGCATTATGGTGGATGCGTCTGAAATTATGATTCAGAATGACATTGATGTTCTCTTCGGATATTGCAAGGAGAACGAAAAGCCTGACCGCCGCAAGGTACTGCATGCAGATGATTCGGAGTTTTTGCGGATGATGGTAAAGGATATTTTGAACAGTCAGGGATTTGAAGTGGTGCAGGCTGTGGATGGCGATGAGTGTATGAGCATGCTGCATGAGGAAAAGCCGGATATCCTACTGTTGGATATCAATATGCCCGGAAACGGTTTGGAAATCCTTGCGAAGGCAAAGGAGGCCTACCCGGAGCTGCCGGTACTGATGCTCTCTGCAGTGGCTGATGATAAAACCGTGAAAAAGACTAAGGAGCTTGGTGCGGCCGGATTTGTAGCAAAGCCCTTCCAGGCGGAAGCGCTTTTGGAGCATCTGAGGAGTGTGTAGTATATTATGAGAATTGGTGAAACTATTAAAGTGCGAAGAAGGGCTGTAAAGCTTACCCAGGAGGAATTGGCAGAGAAGCTGAATGTGACACCGCAGGCTGTATCCCGTTGGGAAAACGAAGTTTCCTTGCCGGATATCACCCTGGTGCCAAGAATCTGTGATGAATTAAATATATCCATCGATCAATTGATGAAGGATTTTGAGAGCCGTCAGGCGGATTACCTTGAGACAAAACCGGTGGCAGAGCCTTTGACACAAAAGAAGATAGATGCAATTTTTGGCTTTGTGAGGGGTCAGGAGAAAGAAGATCATCGCACAGTGCTGCATGCCGATGATGCTGAGTTTTTGCGGATGTTGACAAAAGATGCGCTTAAGTCACAAGGCTATAAGGTGTTACAGGCAAAGAACGGTATAGAATGTATGAAAATGTTATATGCAAAAGAGGTGGATATTCTCCTTTTAGACATCAACATGCCGGGCTACAATGGCTTAGACATCCTTGGAGCAGTGTCGGAGCAATTTCCCAAAGTAAAGGTGTTGATGCTTTCGGCATTGACGGATGAAGCCACTGTGCGGGAGGCACTAAAACGCGGAGCTAAAGGATTTGTGGCAAAACCCTACAATAATCAGGATTTGTTTGAACATATGTGGGGAGTGTAAGTGTAAAGAGAATAAAAGTATAAGCAAAACACTTCCGGGTGGAAACTCGGGAGTGTTTTTGATATAATGAGTTAAGATATGAAGGAGGAGGGTAACAATATGAAACTGAGTGATTTTACGGAAGTGACAAAAATTGAAAAGGGCTGGTCTCATGAGCAGAAGTATAAGGTGACAAACAGGGATGGGGAAACTTTTTTGCTCAGAATTACACCGCGGGAGCAGTATGAGCAAAAGAAAGCAGAATTTGAAAATATGCAGATGGTTTCTGCTTTGGGGATTCCCATGTGTCAGCCTATTGAATTTGGAGTGTGCGAGGAAGGGGTATACTCTCTACAGAGTTGGATTGAGGGAAGAGATGCAGACGAAGTGATGAAGTCTCTGTCCGATAAGGAGAATTATCGTTATGGTTATGAAGCGGGTGAAATACTGAAAAAAATGCATTCCATTGAGGCACCGGAGGGAACCTATGAGTGGGAGCCATTCTATAACCGCAAGATGAACAGCAAAATTGAGAATTACAGAAACTGTCCCTTAAAGTATGAAAACGACGAGGCATTTATTACATACATTGAGAAGCACCGTCATCTATTAAAGAACCGTCCGGTAACATACCAACACGGGGATTATCATATCGGAAATCTTATGATAGATAATGATGGGAAACTGGTAGTCATTGATTTCAATAGAAATGAATATGGTGACCCGTGGGAAGAATTTAATCGCATTGTCTGGTGTGCACAGAGTACGCCTTTGTTTGCAACCGGAATGGTGGACGGATATTTTAGCGGTGAAGTACCCATGGAGTTTTGGGAGCTGTTGGCACTTTATATTTGCTACAATACGTTATCGTCCCTGCCCTGGGCAATTCCGTTTGGCGAGGAAGAAATAGAAGTGATGAGGAAGCTGGTTAAGGATGTACTGGAATGGTATGATGGAATGACGAGTATCGTGCCGAAGTGGTATGGAAGAAAGTAGGAGTACTTTAAGTGAAAGTTTTATATATAGGATTTAAAGGAAGAAACAATTCCTCTTATCAATTGTTATCCGAGATTTCAGGAGAAAAACTATTTTTGACAAATTCCTTTGAAGGGCTAAAGCGGGACATTATGAGTATTTCGGACACATATGATTTTGTAATCATGTTTGGATTGGATACCAACCTAAAGGATACAGTCAGAATTGAATGCGTTGCAGAATATGAGGGCAGGATAGAAACCACAAAGGCAGATTACGCGGCACTATGCAGGTGTTTGGAAGAAAATGATATTCACTGCATTGTTTCAGAGATGCCTACCAAGTATCTGTGCAATGCGGCGTATTATCATATGCTACATAAGACGGATGGAAATGCAGTGTTTATACATATCCCGTCGTTGAAAAACATGTCAGAAGCAATGTCGAATAAGTTGGCGCAATGTGTGAAGAAAATAAATATTTCATATTGACAACGCAAACTTCTACTGATAGAATTACAAAAAACAAAGGAAGGATAAGCCCATGATGAGATTATCAATCAGCGTGAACAGAATGAACCAGCAACAGCAGCTTATTGTTACAACAGACAATGGGCTTTTTGTGTTGTGTTATTAACCGGTATCTTTCCTGATATATTTGAACCGGACAGTCGAAAGCCCATAAAGGGGTTTCGGCTGTTTTTAATTTTGCAGGAAAAACTTAATTCAAGAAAGGAACAGACCAATATGATAAATAAGAGACTTTCACCAAATGAACGCCCGACATTCCCTAAACGGGCAATTATTACGGCAGGTATGCCTTATGGAAACAAAAACCTACATTTTGGACATGTGGGCGGCATGTTTATTCATGCTGACATCTTTGCCAGATTTTTAAGAGACAGGATAGGGAAGGAGAATGTTATTTTCCTTTCCGGAACAGATTGCTATGGCTCGCCCATCATGGAAAGCTATCGTAAACTGCAGGAAGAAGGATATGAAGGTTCGCTGGAGGATTATGTGCGTGGTAATCACGAGAAACAGAAAGAAACCTTAAGCAATTACGGTATCAGTCTGGATTTTTTCGGTGCGTCCGCGCTGGGAGAGGCTGGAGAGATTCATAATCGTGTATCTGCCGAAGTTTTCCGGAAGCTTTATGAAAACGGATACATGAAAAAAATGTCTGCGCCGCAGTTTTATGATGAAGAAAAGAAGATGTTTTTAAACGGAAGGCAGGTTATAGGAAAATGTCCCATACCGGGATGCTGTTCAGACAAAGCATATGCTGATGAATGCTCCTTGGGACATCAGTTTTTGCCTTCTGAGCTGATTAACCCCATCAGCAGTTTGTCGGGTAAAAAGCCTGTTCTTAGAGATGCTGAAAATTGGTATTTTGACCTGGAACATTGTATCGATATGATAAAGGATTATAATGATTTTCTGCGCAAAAATACGAACACCCGCAAGTATCAGTTGGAAACCGTAGAAGAATTTTTGAAGAAGCCGTTACTTTATGTCCCCAGAAAATATGTAGAGGATTTGGCGAAGCTGGTGGCAAAGCTGCCACCCCATAAACTGATTGATGAGGAGAAAAAACCTTCCGTGGTGTTTGAATTTGAAAACCTGGATGACAGAGATAGGGCAAAAACTATTTTGGATTCGGAGAATATCCACTATACTTCCGGAAAGACATTGGTTCCCTTTCGCTTATCAGGCAACGCGGAATGGGGAGTTCCGTTCCCGGAATGTGAAGACTTAAAAGACCTGACCTTTTGGGTGTGGCCGGAATCCTTGTGGGCGCCTATTTCATTTACCTTAGCTTATTTAACCAGCAAGGGAAAGGGGGAGGAACTGTCTAAATGGTGGTACGATGACGAAGCTAAGGTGTATCAGTTTATTGGAGAAGATAATATCTATTTTTATGCCATTGCTCAGACCGGATTATTTACCGGACTGCAGGTTCCCAGGGAAGAGACACCGGATATGGAAAAGGTATATTTGTCCCATATTATTGCCAATCGTCATTTGTTGTATATGGATACCAAGGCCAGCAGCAGTTCTGAAATAAAGCCGCCGACGGCAGATGAGCTGCTTGACTATTATACGGTAGAACAGTTGAGAATGCACTTTATGAGTCTGGGTCTGTCCTCTAAAAGTGTAGGATTTAAGCCGCAGGTATTTATGAAAGAGGAAGAACGCGTTGGGGCTGATATGGTCTTGAAAGACGGCAACTTGATTACCAATGTGTTTAACCGGTTGATTCGGACCTGTTTCTATGCCATTCAGAATAACTGTGGCGGGAAAATACCGGCAGGAGAAGCATGTGAGGAGATACGTCTTTTGGCAGAAAAAGCAGTACTTGAGTATGAACGTCATATGTACAATCATGATTTTCATCGTGTGTCCTATGTTTTGGATGATTTTATCAGGCAGGTAAACAAACACTGGGTGAACAATGTAAAGGTTGCTGATTCCACAGGTGATGTGAAATTCAGAAAGCAGCTGATTGTTGATTGTTTTTATGCTTGCAAGGTCATGGCTGTTTTGATTCATCCGATTGCGCCGGAAGGCTGCGAGATGTTTAGAGAATATCTGAATTTGGGTGAGGAGCTGTGGGATTGGAATACGATTCTGGAACCGATTTCTGCCTATGTTACGGATGTGGAAGCGCATGAACTCAAATATCTTGAACCGAGGGTGGATTTCTTTACGAAGCATGAAAGTCAGTTGGTGGAGGGCTGATAGTTGAGCATAACACAACTAATGCGCCATTGAAGCACGGATTGATGAGAATATGATAACCATATTTCTCGGGAATGGAGAATCACGGATTTGGGAAGTTGCGGCATCCGACATTTTTCAAAAGTCAAAATCTATCTGAAGAAAAGTTCTCTCCAAATTCCTACAGCATATATAATTTGAAGAAGAGCCATTTCTATATGCCGGGATAAACAAATTTCGGCATATAGAATCTTCAATAATGGGAATTCTATATGCTTAAATCAGTCATGTCAAGTCATTTTAGAATCAAAAAGTTCTCTCAGAATCCAAATTCAGCCTCCGTCATTTGTAAAAAATGAATATCTATCTGCTCGAAAAAAATGGGGGTCAAAAATCGAGCATCCGGCAAATCATAAATCAACAATTCTATATGTTGCAATTTAAGTAGGAGGAGCATATAAAAATAATTCCTCCATGTCTTTGATAGGGGGGTGAGTACATTACTTAAATTATCCGTATTCAGAGAATTAAAAATTAATGCGTTCATTTCCTTGACAGAAGATAGGTAATGTGTTACCTTGTGCATGGGTAATATATTACCTAATGGAGGGCGCGATGAATATAAAAGAGGTTATCAGTAGTGATAAAGTAGATCTTACAGGGGTTGAATTATCCTATTTTTTGATTGGATTATTAAGTGCGTTTGAAAACAGATTTCAGGCGATGGCAGATAGTACAATGAAGGAGATTAGCTGGAAGCAGTTTTTTACCATTATCTGTATTAATATGTGCAAAGAAAAGCCCACAGTGAAGGAACTTGCAGAGATAATGGGCAGCTCTCATCAGAATGTAAAGCAGATTTTATTAAAATTGGAAAAGAAAGGCTTTGTGCATATTTCAGTAGATGAAAGCGATAAAAGAAAGCAGCGTATTGAGCTTACGGATTATTGCAGGGAGTTCTGTGAAAACAATGATGAGATGGCTATGAATGTCATGAAAAAAATGTTCGGTGGTGTATCTGAAGAACAGTTGCAAGTGACAATACAGACCATTATACAGATAGAAGATAACTTAAAGGAGATTAGAAACTATGAGTAAAGGAATTATTTTATATCAATCAAAATACGGGGCAACAAAGAAGTATGTCGATTGGCTGGTAGAAGAGACAGGCTATGATTGTATGGAAACAAAGGGCGCTAAGTTAGTACATGTGCAGGAGTATGATGTGATAGTTTTGGCCGGTGGTGTTTATGCCTCCGGAATTGCAGGCTTTCAATTCCTCAAGAAGAACATAAACAATTTATCCGATAAAAAAATCGCTGTATTTGCTGTAGGAGCGTCTCCCTATGATGAGAAAGCGATAGGGCAGATAAGAGAAATGCACTTCAAGGATTCATTAGGTAATGTCCCATTGTTCTACTGTCGTGGGGCATGGGATGAAGAGAAGATGACTTTTGGACACAGAACACTTTGCAAAATGTTACAAAAGGCAGTTGCAAAACAGAATCCGGATGAGTATGAGCCTTGGCAAAAGGCATTAATGTCCGCAGTTGGAGAGAAATGTGATTGGACAGATAAGAAATATTTGGAGCCGCTACTTAAGTATTTAGGTAATATGAAAATAACGCAGTAATTGAGCTTTGAGTTTAGGGATGCAACTGTGGGTTTAGGGGGAAAGTTCTCAACCACCGGTTTCAAAACTTGACCCTTTATCATTTGACTGACATTTTGTAGGAAGCTATAATTGAGCTAGAAGCAGTTGAAAGTTAGTGTGTGATGGAGGTCGATTATGGAATGTCCGAGAATTACAATTGGTGGGAAGATATATTCGCTGCGTGTAGCAAAGGGCATGACGCAGGAACAGCTGGCGGCGATGCTTTGTGTAAGTCCGGCAGCAGTTTCCAAGTGGGAGCGAAATCTTGCCAATCCGAGCATTGAGATGCTGTGGGCACTTGCCGACTATTTTGAGTGCAGTATCGATGAACTGGTAGGACGAGAAGAAAAGCGTCTGACAAAAGTGGGCATATATGATTGTGAGAAAATGCGGCTTGCGGAAGTGGCTGAAGAACTTTTGCGGTGCAGTGAGATAAGCAGAAAAGAAGGTTTGCTGGCGTTAGATGACCGCATGAAGGTATATAAGGGCGAAAGTAAGTTTTTGCCTTTCGCAATTCACTTTTTCCTGCAATCTTTTATGAAGCAGATGGATGCGGAACTGACATTTGAACTCCTGGAGAATTATGTAGAAACTCTGGCAGACGAAGAACGAAGAGAAGGCCACATGATTGCACGCATGTTAAAGCGGATAGCCTCCGGCGAAAACACTGAGATGCTTAAGGAAATCGTTGCTTCTTACGTGGGAGTAGGCTATTGGGAAAAACTGGAGGATGCCACCAGAAAAGCGCAGGGCAAGCAAAATCGTGATGAGATTATTGGCAAGTACAGTAATAAAGAACAGTATTCAGCGAAAACAAATTTGATGGAACACTTGGAGTTTGTCGGCGATTTTGAGATACAGGTGATTTTGAGAAATCTGGATAATGAAACGTTGGCGGCAGCACTCAATGGCGCTTCGGGAAAAGTTGTCACAAGATTCCTTAGAAATTTGTCGGATAGATTGCTCTATTTTGTCAGCGAAGATATTGATAATTGGAGAGGTGCGGAGGAAGATATTTTAAAAGCTCAGCGGCATGTGCTTGCAGTCGGAGGGTGTTTTTTGGCGGAGGAGTAGAGAAGAGTTACGTTTCAATAATGTTGAATAATAGGACTTAGTATATTATAATAACACTTGTGACTAGAAACATTCAGAAAGTGTGATATGGCAATTTATGAATATTTCAAAAAAACAAAGCAAGCTTCTTTTATTGTTTACATTAGAAGGAATGTTAATCACATTGGTTAACAATCTTGTTGGAAATAATAATAATTTTTTTGCTACCAGATTAGGTGCAAATGAGTTTCAATTAAGCTTATTAACGACTCTTCCGCAAGTAGTAGGATTGCTGGTACTTATTCCGGGAGGTATTCTGACGGATAGAATGAAAAATAAACGGAACATGGTAATGCTTTCCCTGTTAACTCTTACGATGTTCTATACGTTAATTGGCTTTGTACCAATGCTTCATACAAATCGGTTTACAGCGTTCCTGATTTTGATTGCGGCCTCTGTAGGACCTATGACAATCTATAATGTATCCTGGCAAGCCTATTTTTCGGATATGGTGAGTGAAAAAGAACAAAATCATATTATGACCTATCGCACAGCCCTTACTTTTGTGATAGGTATCATAATTCCTCTTGTCAGTGGGTACTTGCTGGCATTAGCGAATACGACCGACAGTAAAATACGTGTGCATCAGAGCTATTTCTGGATTGGTGCGGTTTTGCTGATGCTTCAGATTTTGATATTAAGTCAAATGAAGGGCAGCCCAAACACATCTGTTGCCAGACGTGAAAAGGGTCAGTTAAAGGGTGTATTTTTTGAACTGTTACATAATAAAAAGTTTCTGGGTTATGTCGGTGTGGCTCTATTTTTCTATGCCACATGGCACTTAGACTGGACATTGTACTTTATAGGTGAAGCCAATTACCTAAAGCTGGATGAAGCATGGATTAGTTATGTCAATATCGGCAGTACCGTTATGCAATTCCTTACCATAGGCTTTTGGAGCCGTATGAATTATAAATACGGTGTCAGATTCGGAATCATTTTTGGTAACTTAGGTCTTGCCCTTTGTCCTGCCTGTATGATTGTAGCTACCAGCCTTCCACTGCCGCTGGGAAATATGTATTTCTAATTTTGAATACGCTGTCACACGTGGCATTTGCAACGGTAAACCTTAATATGATACAGTGCCTTTTGCAGGTAATTCCGAATAAAAATAAAACGTTATCGATATCCTTCTATACCATATTGGTGACATTATCCAATGCGTTTATGCCCATGGTTGGCGTTCTGATGTATACAAAATTAGGCGCAAATTTGGCAGGTTTACAGACTACCTTTGGGATAATTTTTGTACTTAGAATTGTATCGACCGGCTTTTGGTTTTTTAGGTGGCGGAGACTCAGAACGTGGGGATAGATTTTGTGATAATTACGTCATAACCCCTAAGAATACTTCATACAATGTAAAAAGTATTCTTAAGGGGTTTTCTTTTGAAGGATTATATTGAGGAGCGAGCAGTGGATATCGCCAACTATATCATCGATTGTAATGCCACAGTACGTCAGACCGCCAAGACATTTGGCGTGAGTAAAAGTA
>CALYZQ010000064.1 GCA_945609985.1 uncultured Lachnospiraceae bacterium
TAGTACAGACTGATCTATTACATCCGAAGGGGTATCCATAAGTGTTAAGGCCGGTCTTGCCAAAACCATACCAAGAACAACCAATGCCGCGCCACAGACAAAAGAGGTGGTAATCGCTGTATGAATCATCTCATCCAGTTCTTTCTTTTGACCTGCACCATAAAAGCGTGCAACCAAAACATTGGCACCTACGGAAAGACCCATAAACACATTTACAAGCAGATTAGTCAGAGAGCTGGTAGAGCCAACCGCCGCCAAGGCATCACTACCTGCAAACTGTCCTACTACTACAATATCAGCAGCATTAAATAATAGTTGCAGCATACCTGACAACATTAAAGGGATGGAAAATATCAATATTTTCCGAAGCAACGGTCCGTTACACATATCCATCTCATATTTATTTGATTTACGATTTTCTTCCATAATTTTACCGGCTTTCTAATTATAATAGCCAAGCCGTATTATACGGCTTGACTATCTTAATCACATTAATTATTTATTGTTGATATAGTTTATCAGACCTTCTGCAGCAATAATCTTCTGCATAAATTCAGGGAAAGCCTGACCCTTAAAGTTTGTTCCTTTGGTAATATTGGTGATGATACCGGAATCAAAATCGATTTCCACTTCATCTCCTGCTTCAATGCCCTTAGAAGCTTCGGGACACTCGATGATGGGAAGTCCGATATTGATGGCATTGCGGTAAAAAATGCGGGCGAAGGTCTCAGCAATTACACAGCTTACACCGGCAGCCTTTATTGCGATAGGTGCGTGCTCTCTTGAAGAACCACAGCCAAAATTCTTATCTGCTACGATAATATCACCCTTTTTAACATTTTTTACGAAATCCTTGTCAATATCTTCCATACAGTGTGTTGCAAGCTCTGCGGGGTCTGAGGAATTCAGATATCTTGCAGGGATAATTACGTCTGTATCTACATTGTCACCATATTTAAAAACTGTACCTTTTGCGTTCATGTTATTATTCTCCTTTCTTAATCAAGCTCACAGGGACAGGAAATCTTACCTGTGATTGCAGAAGCTGCCGCTACTGCAGGACTTGCCAGATAAATTTCAGAATTTACATGTCCCATACGGCCTACGAAGTTACGGTTTGTGGTAGAAACACATCTCTCACCTTCAGCAAGGATACCCATATATCCGCCAAGACAAGGGCCACAGGTAGGTGTGCTCACAACAGCGCCTGCCTCGATAAAGATCTTTAACAGTCCTTCTTCCATTGCCTGCATGTAAATCTTCTGGGTAGCAGGAATTACGATACAACGCATTCCCTTCTTTACATGTCTGCCCTTTAAGATCTCAGCAGAAATACGAAGGTCATCAAGACGCCCGTTAGTACAGGAACCGATAACTACCTGATCAATTACAATGTCATCCATTTCATGAATTTCATCAATGGTATGAGTATTTTCAGGCAAATGAGGGAAGGAAACCGTAGGACGAAGGGTACTTAAATCAATGGTGTACTCCTCATCATAAACAGCATCTTCATCTGCTTCAAAAATAGTATATTCTCTGGTTGTATGCTCCTTTAAATATGCAATAGCGGTCTCATCCACAGGGAAAATACCGTTCTTTCCGCCAGCCTCAATAGCCATATTTGCAATGGTAAATCTATCGTCCATGGTAAGATTTGCAACACCCTCACCAACGAACTCCATAGATTTGTAAAGAGCACCGTCTACACCAATCATACCAATAATATGTAAAATCACATCCTTACCGCTTACCCACTTAGAAGGTTTACCAATAAGGTTAAACTTAATTGCGGAAGGAACCTTAAACCAAGCCTGACCGGTTGCCATGCCGGCAGCCATATCAGTACTTCCCACACCGGTAGAAAATGCACCTAATGCACCATAGGTACAGGTATGAGAATCTGCACCGATAATCACATCGCCGGGAACTGTCAAGCCTTTCTCGGGAAGCAGTGCATGCTCAATACCCATCTCTCCCACTTCAAAATAGTTAGTAATCTCGTTGCGTCTTGCAAACTCTCTTACACATTTACAGTGCTCTGCCGACTTAATATCCTTATTAGGTACAAAGTGGTCAGGTACCAAGGCAATCTTATCCTTGTCAAAAACACCATCCACTTTCATCTTTTCCATTTCCTTGATTGCCACAGGGCTTGTAATATCATTTCCCAATACCAAATCAAGCTTTGCCTCAATCAGCTGTCCTGCTTCCACCTTAGAAAGTCCGGCAGCCTTTGCCAGAATCTTTTGTGTCATTGTCATTCCCATGCTTATTTCCTCCAAATATATTATTCTATAAAATTATATCTTACATAATTATTGTGAGTGAGATAACTCCTCATGCATAACAAATTGAGTATATCACAGATTTATTAAAAAAACATTGATTTTTTATATTTTATTCTTCTCTGATATAAATTTCAAATTTACGTTTTCCCACATTCTGCTTCTCTAAGCGTCTCCAACCTTTACAGCTTCCCTTTTGTTTCTTATCCATACATACAGTCAAAATTGCTCCCGATACAGTAATTTCAGCCAACCGTTTCATCATGCCCTCCAAAGAAATTTCTGCACATTCATTCCATTCAACCAAATTTCCATACGGCACATCTGTAATAATGATATCGGGTCTTATAAATGGCAGAGGCCTCGTACAATCTGCCCCAAAAATTTCAGATGCAATATCTTTTTTTAGAGTCTCTTCTAAGCGTTTTATGCTCTCCAAGGCTTCTTCATGTGAATCCTTATGATAATTCTCATATAAAGCTTCCAGTTCTCTTCGTCTTTCCTCTAGACCGGCAGCAGTTAGTAGTTTCGTATTTTTATTAGCATATGCAACCATATTCTCATCTATATCACTGCCGTACAGCATATTAATACAATCACTATGAAAAAATCCAAGAACAGTTAAAGCATAGCCGCCACCACAGCAAGGGTCATATACGATAATTTCACTTTGCTTTTCCAAATAACTTTTTGCCCGTCCAAACATTTCATTTAAAAGCCGTACCGGGAAATTTGGAATTCCTTTCCCACCATAAATTACCCTGCCACTGGCATAATCTTCATAATTATCATCCCTACTATACTTATATTCCATCTGTTCTCCTAAATGTTTATTACAATGATGCTTATTTCGTTTTCTATCTGACTTAAATTTTCATAAGCCAACCGACACAAAAGCTAACTTCTGTGCGACTTATGCGCTATGAAGATGAGACTCTGGGGAAGATTGGAAGCCACACCTTCCAATCTTTCCCTCGTTTTGAGGATCATCGAAATTTTTTGCGCATCTAAGACACAGATAGTTACTTTTGTGGCGGCTGGATACACCAATATCTAAACAAAAACGGAATGGCAGATACCTCCACCATTCCGTCATCATTTACAAATTAGTTGTTGATCAACTTATCCTCTTCGTTGTTCCAGCTGTAAAGTTTACGAATCTCTTCACCAACCTGCTCAGCGGGATGCTCAGCTGCAAGCTTTCTCATAGCCTTGAAGTGAACCTGCTTACCTGCATTGGACATATCAAGCAAGAAGTCCTTTGCAAAGGTACCGTCCTGAATGTCGGAAAGAACCTTCTTCATAGCTTTCTTGGTATCCTCAGTGATAATCTTAGGTCCGGTAATGTAATCACCGTACTCAGCAGTATTGGAGATAGAATATCTCATTCCTGCGAAACCGCTCTGGTAAATAAGGTCAACGATGAGCTTCATCTCATGGATACACTCAAAGTATGCATTTCTGGGATCATAACCAGCCTCAACAAGAGTCTCAAAACCTGCCTGCATAAGTGCACAAACACCACCACAAAGAACTGCCTGCTCACCGAAAAGGTCGGTCTCTGTCTCAGTACGGAAGGTAGTCTCAAGAACTCCTGCTCTTGCGCCACCGATACCAAGTGCATAAGCAAGTGCGATATCCTGTGCCTTGCCGGTTGCATCCTGATGAACTGCGATAAGGGAAGGAACACCCTTGCCCTCCTGGTACTCGCTACGAACGGTATGTCCGGGTCCCTTAGGAGCAATCATGGTAACGTCAACATCAGCGGGAGGTACGATACAACCGAAGTGAATGTTGAAACCATGAGCGAACATAAGCATATTACCAGCCTCAAGGTTGGGCTCAATGTCGTTCTTGTAAAGGTCAGCCTGCTTCTCATCATTGATAAGAATCATGATGATGTCAGCCTTCTTTGCAGCCTCTGCTGCAGTATATACTTCAAAGCCCTGCGCTACTGCCTTGTTCCAGGACTTGGAGCCTTCATACAAACCAATAATTACGTTGCATCCTGAATCCTTCAGGTTCAGTGCGTGTGCGTGACCCTGGCTACCGTAACCAATAATAGCGATAGTCTTGCCCTCTAATAAAGAAAGATTACAATCTTCCTGATAAAAAATTTTAGCCATTTCCTTTTCCTCCATAGCGTTTATTAAAAATATAAAATTTATAACTTTTAGGTTTCCCTAGAGCTAACGTTAATTAATTCCTCTTCCCAGACCGACAATACCGGTTCTGGCAATCTCTACAATCTCAAAGCCTTCCAACAGAGCTACAAAGGCATCAATCTTACCCTGATCTCCGGTAAGCTCTATAATCAGACTCTCAACAGAAACATCAATGATTTTAGCACGGAACACATCCGCAAGAGAAATCACATTCTGACGGACTGATGCATCTGCCTTAACCTTGATAAGAACAATCTCTCTGTAAACACTTTCTCCGGGTGCAAGCACCTTGATACTACGCACATCCACAAGCTTTGCAAGCTGCTTCTCAATCTGCTCTAAGCTTTCATCATCACCGGATGCCACAATGGTAACGCGTGAAAATCCGGGTTCTTCACATCCTCCGGCAGTAATGCTTTCAATATTATAACCGCGTCTGGAAAACAAACCGGAAATTCTGCTGAGAACTCCGGAAGTATTCTCAACGAATATTTGAAATACTTTCTTCTGCATATGTAACACCTTTCAAATCATTAATAATACACCAATACTTAATATAGCAAGTTCATTAAAAAATGTCAACCTTATAAATCAGTCTTCATTCTCCTTGCACATTGACAGTGCAACTGTTCCTGTTCTTGCTACCTCAACGATACTGATGGATGCAAACAAGGTCATAAATGCATTGATTCTCTCAGGTGTATCGCAGAGTTCAATCAGCATATAATGCTTTGAAACATCCACAATCTCAGCCTTCATGCTCTCACAGATTTCCATGATATCACGGCGGTTATTTTTGTTATACTTCACCTTAATCAATAACAATTCTCTGTTAAAGCACTGCTTTTCATGGAAGGTTTTTACCTTGATAACATCAAGCTTTTTATTAAGCTGCTTTTCAATCTGTTCAATGGTGCGCTCATCACCGCTTGAAACAATGGTCATGCGGGATACCGAAGGGTCCTCAGTCTCTCCTACTACCAGACTGTCGATGTTGAAGCATCTTCTGGAAAACAATCCCACAACCTTACCCAGTACACCGGCACGGTTCTCAACCAAAACAGAATATATTCTCTTCTTCATATGAAAACCTCCTTATACCAAGTCCATAGGATCAATAATACATTCAAGAATCATGGATTTATCTTCTTTCAAGAATGCATCAATCACCTCATCACACTTTTCCATATCATACAGTCGTAAGAAGTCTATTCCGTACGCTGCAGAAAGCTTCTCCAAATCAGGACTGCCCGACAAATCAACAACAGAGTAATTATCCTTATAAGTAAAATGCTGATATTGACGCACCATACCAAGATAATTGTTTTTCAATACCACAATCTTTACAGGTACATTGTGCTGCTGCATGGTAGCAAGCTCCATCATGGACATCTGGAAGGAACCGTCTCCGCAAACTGCAATTACCTGTCTGTCGGGCGCTGCAACCTTTGCACCCATAGCCGCAGGAATGGAATAACCCATGGTACCCATACCTCCGGAGGTCATAAATTTGCCGTTCTTTACAACATGATAGCCGCAGGACCAAATCTGATTCTGTCCTACATCTGCCACATAAACACCATTATCCTGCATTTTTTCAGATAGTCTGGTAATAAATGCTGCCGGATCAACAAACTCAGGGTTTGGAGTACGCTTCTTTTCCATGGTATCACGGTAGCCGTTTAAGGTTTCCACCAATTCTTCTGCCTCGCAATTAAAATCTTCCTTCATTAAATCAAGGAATATATTGTCTGCATCTCCTACCAGAGGAATGGTGGGACCTGCATTCTTACCGATTTCCGCAGGGTCAACATCAATATGTACCAGAACCTTATCCCTGGTAATCAAATCAGGCTGGCTTACTGCTCTGTCTGCCACACGGGCTCCAACCATAATAAGTAAATCTGATTCATTCATGGCACGGTTGGCATATGCTTTACCGTTATTTCCAACCATTCCAAAATAAAGAGGATGTCTGGTCGGCATGGAACCGATACCCATCATAGTAGATACAACAGGAATTCCATGCTTTTCGGCAAACATTCTAAGCTCGTCCTCCGCCTCGCTCAAAATAACACCACCACCTGCACAGATAATAGGCTTCTTTGCCTTAGCAAGCTCTCTTGCCACCTTTTTAATCTGCGCTGCATTTCCCTTGACCGTAGGCTTGTAGGTACGCATACTGATGGTCTCAGGATACTTAAACTGCTTTATCTGGGCATTCTGCACATCGATGGGTACATCAATGAGTACAGGACCTTTTCTACCCGTATTTGCAATATGAAATGCTTCTTTAAAAATTCTGGGTATATCATTAACGTCCTTAACTAAATAGCTGTATTTTACAAAAGATTCTACAGCGCCCGTAATATCTGCCTCCTGGAAAACATCGCTTCCAAGCAGGGAGCTGTCTACCTGTCCCGTAATACAAATCAAAGGGATACTGTCCGCAAAAGCTGTGGCAATACCTGTAATTACATTGGTTGCACCCGGACCTGACGTTACGGCACATACACCGGGACGTCCGGTCAGTCTGGAAACTCCGCTTGCAGCATGGGCTGCATTCTGCTCTGTACGAATCAGAATGGTACGGATATCAGACTCTAATATACTATTATAAAAAGGACAGATTGCAACGCCGGGATAACCAAAGACGACATCAACTTTTTCTGCCTCCAGGCATTTAATTATGGCATCTGCTCCATTCATAAATATTCCTCCTAACTATTTGCACATTTCATTTAATATAACACGTTACGGCTCCAAATTCAACCTTTTTGCCAATTTAACAGCATCCGCAGCATCCTTCGAATAGCC
Organism: uncultured Lachnospiraceae bacterium; assembly: GCA_945609985.1. Lineage (GTDB taxonomy): Bacteria > Bacillota > Clostridia > Lachnospirales > Lachnospiraceae > Acetatifactor. The sequence goes on from CALYZQ010000064.1 coordinate 7,271, forward strand.
GTCCGCGCCTATCTCATCCGCAAATTCCTGCGTAACTACTGCACCACCCACAATTACTTTTGCGCATAAGCCTTCTTCCTTTACTGAATTTATCACTTCACGCATCTTCTGCATGGTGGTTGTCATAAGCGCAGACAAAGCAATCAATTTGGCATTACTTTCTTTAGCAGCCTTTATTATTTCTGCAGTGGGAACATCCTTTCCAAGGTCAATTACCTTAAAACCATAATTTTTTAACATCAGTGCCACAAGATTTTTTCCGATATCATGGATATCTCCCTCAACAGTAGCTATTACAACAGCAGGCATATCCTGATTTTCTAAACCGGTCTGCATGAGGGGTTCTAACACTTCAATGGAATTCTTCATAGCCTCTGCACTGGCAATCAACTGGGGCAGGAAATATTTTCCCTTATCAAAATAATCGCCTACAGTGTTGATGGCAGGCAATAACACCTGATTTAATAAATCATCAGGATTCTTACCTTTATCCAAAGCTTCCTGTGTAATCTTTGCAATACCATTACGGTTACCCTTTAATACGGCATGGTATAAAGCCTCACAGTCTTTTGGAATATTATCCGTGTTTTGTTGTTGTGCTGCTAATGATACTTTTTTTACTTCTGCCTGCACTTTTACTACCTGCATCTGGGCTTCGCGCATTTCACGGTTTTCTTTTACCTGATTTGCATATTCAATATATCTTAAATCAGCTTCCTCTTTTGCCAGAAGTAAATCAGTTGCAAATGCACAGCTCACCAGAAGCTCCTGAGAAGGATTAGCAATTGCCATGGTTAAACCTTCTCTGATAGCCAGTGTCAAAAAGGCAGTGTTTACATAGCTTCGCTCCGGCATGCCAAAGGAAATATTGGAAAGACCGCAAATGGTGGCAAAGCCAAGTTCCTTACAATAACGAATGGTCTCAAGGGTTTCCACAGCCGCCATTTTGTTGGCACCCACAGTAGTTACAAGACCGTCCACAATAATGTCTTCCTTACACATACCAAGCTCTAATGCTCTTTCATATATGGTATGTATAATCTTCTTTTTTTCTTCTATATTCTCAGGCAAGCCTTTATCCGAAAGGGGAAGCAAAATAAACATAGCTCCATATTTTGCAGCAAGCGGTAACAGCTTCTTAAACTTTTCCGATTCGAGCGATATTGAATTAATCAGGGCTCTGCCGGGATAATGTCTGAGTGCTGCTTCCAAAACCTCCACATAGCTGGAGTCCAAAGAAAGAGGCAAATTGGTAACACCGGAAATCTCTTCAAGGGCACACAGCATCATTTCCTTTTCATCGATACCGCTCATCCCCATATTTACATCAAGAATTTGTGCGCCCCCCTGCTCCTGCTCCTCAGCAAATTGAAGCACCTTTTCCAGACTACCCTCACGAAGCTGTGCCTGTAAAAGCTTCTTCCCTGTAGGATTGATGCGCTCTCCCACAATCATAAACTTATCGTTAAGGCCAAAGGAAACTGTCATTCTTTCAGACGTCAGATATCTCATCCCCTGCGGCTTTCTATCAGCTACAATTGAATGATTACTGCCAAATCTATCCTTTAATCCTCTGATATATTCCGGTGTTGTACCGCAGCATCCGCCAAGCACTGACGCACCTGCATCAACCAAAATCTTCATTTCTTCTACAAAGGTATCCGCATCCATGGAATAGCAGGTATTTCCGTCTGCATCCAAGGAAGGCAATCCTGCATTAGGCTTTGCAATGATAGGAATATTGGTGACAGATGCCATATCTGTAATCACCTGCTTCATATGAGCGGGTCCTGTGGAACAGTTTGCACCAATGGCACAGGCACCAAGACTTTCCAGTACAATACCCGCAGTCTTTGCATCCGTACCATAAAGAGTCCGCCCATCCGCCTCAAAGGTAAGTGTTACCATAACAGGCAGTTCACAGACTTCCTTCGCTGCAATCAATGCTGCTCTTGCTTCGGCAAGGCTCATCATGGTTTCCACAACCAGCAAATCTACTCCAGCCTTTTCCAGACAAATAATCTGCTCCTTATATATTTCAATTAAATCCTCAAGTTCCATCTTTCCAATAGGTTTTAAGGATTCTCCTGTCATGGTCAGGTCACCTGCCACATATACCGGTCTGTCAGAGGACGCAGCAGCTTCCTTAGAAATTGCCACAAGCTTATTTATCATTTCCTCTTGATTATCTTCCAGACCAAATTCTGCAAGCTTAATACGATTGGCAGTAAAGGTAGGGGCATACAAAATATCCGTACATGCCTGTACATATTCTTTCTGTAATGCAAGCATCACTTCCGGATGCTCCAAAATCCACTGTTCCGGACATACTCCCGCCGGCATACCACGCTTCACAAGGTTACTACCTGTAGCTCCGTCTAAATATAATATGTTGTTTTTTGTCAATGTTATAAATTCTGATTTTTTCATGTTTTTTCCTCGCTTTTCCTATGATAACACAGGCAAGTTTTAAACGTAAAGAGTTATTTTAAGAAACAGTTGCATAAAGCGAAAGAATATGATAAATTTTCTTTATCTTTATTATTAAAGGAGGTCTCTCATGCAAAAGAAAATGCTTATACTTATTATAATCATGCTATCCCCCCTATTTTTCACCGCATGCAGCAATGACCCTCAGGTTATTCAGTTTAAAAATGATATGGACACCTTTTGCTCAGAAATTTCCTCAATAGACCTTGCGATGAATAATATAGATGCAACTTCCGAAAATGCAAGAACTGAGCTTTTACGCCATCTGGGTAATTTAGACAATCAATTTAAAGAATTTTCAGGTCTTGATTTTCCAAAAGAATTTGACTATTTGGAGCCTTTAGCAGATGAGGCAAGTAACTATATGACCGAGGCCGTAGCCTACTATCACAAAACCTATGCCGATGAAGGAATTTATAACGAAATCTACGAAGAATATGCAACAGAAAATTACTCACGTGCCTGGAAACGTATCCAAATATTAATCTCCTTTTTACACGGAGACGAGCCTGAAGATGTCACTTTAGAATAGAATAAAAAATCCACAAAGCTTTAAAACTTTGCGGATTTTTTTATTTATACTTTTGCTATTTCCGTAACCTCTTTTATGGAAACTGTAATGTCCGTAAGCGCTGCTGTTACTTCCTGTGTTGTAGCGGCTTGATTTGTAGCAGTATCATTTGCATCATCCACAGCAGTGGACATATTATTAACAGCGTTTATGATACTTTCCAACGATTGTGTAATTTCTTTTGCCGAATTACCGCTGACTTGTGCAAGTTTACTCATTTCATTAGCAACTACCGCAAAACCCTTGCCGGCTTCACCTGCTCTTGCTGCCTCGATTGTTGCATTTAAAGCTAATATATTGGAACGTGATGCATTTGCTAAAATAGTTTTAACCATTTCAGCAGACTTATCTGCATAGCTCTTTACCAAATCATTTTCCGTTTGAATACTGTTAAGCTTTTCGGCAAGCTTAGACGCTTCTTCTGCAATGGCTTCCACACTATCTTTTGATTGATTCAAATTAATATCCAACGAAGAAATCGAGTCCTGAATCTGCAAATCTCGCTCAAGAGAATATGCACAAGCCACTAAGCCGACAACTTTTCCCTCTTCACTTATCAGCGTAAGAATCCTTTCGATAGGTACCCCTAATAACTCTTTTGGAAGATAACTTGTTTTTGTACCCCACTTTCCATCACCTCAAGCATTTCCCTTTGCGCAGGATTATCCCATTCCAAAGCCAATCCCGGTACCGCGGCAGGCATAGAAAAACTATCTGCAGGCCATGTTGCTATTGCCTGTTCCCGATTACACAAGGATACCTGTACATCCTTACCTGTAATTTCTTTAACTAATGGCAAAACTAACTGTAATGCTTCAATAATTGAACATCCCATAATAACCTCCTCCTTCCATAAAGTACCTCTTATATTATTATAACTTCTATTAAATTTGTTTTCAAGTAATATAAAAATAGAGTCGCCATAGCAACTCTATTTTTAAAATCATTTTAATAATTTAATCTGTCCAATGATAGGAAGTTCTTTGTCCTGATCCTGTGCTGCATATACAATACCAAGGATAGCAAACAAGAGAACTACCAGACCGATGATGGGAGCAACAATCCATCCAATGATGGGAATAAAACCGATAGCACTTCCAATCAATCCTACAATTGCAAGAATAAGTGCCTGATTCAAATGAACTTTCGCACCGTTTTTGTCACCTACACAGTAAGCAATAATCCAACCAATAATGGTAATATAGCTTACAATACCGGTAATCTTCTTATCCATAATATTTCTCCTCCTGTAAAAAATTTATTGCATAAAGATACCAAAGCAAAGCTTCAGTATATTCTTTATCCAAAAGTTAACAACCAGGATAATCAACGCACCGTATAAATATATCGGTCGAAATTTTATACCCTTAATCCTGCCTACATGTAAACGTTCCATTGTATGTGTCAGCATATAGATAAGATATATAATAAATCCATAAATTACCATAGGATGATAACAGAATGATTCCCAAATCTTCCCACGATACAGATTGATGATTGCTCTCGTACCACCGCAACCCGGACAATAAATACCTGCAACCATGAGTAACATACACTTTTTATCCGGCAATCCAATTTGAGGTAACAATAAGTTTACAACAATTGGTCCGGCCACAAACAGAGGAAACAGCAGAGCGAGACCTATGTAATAAAGTGTATCTTCTATAGTTAATTTACGTTCTTTACTTCTCATTACATATCAAGTAAATCAGAATAATATTCCATCATTTCTTCATAGTCCATGTCAGCGAAATTAGGAATCACATCCTTTAAGAAGCTTGCTGCAAGGAATCCCAATATAATAGATACCACACTAAGTACCAGTGCTATAATTCCACATATTAAGCCTGCAGTAGCCATGCCGGAAGGTCCCTGCGTATTCACTACAGCAACACAAAACCAATGACAAGATACCGATTACCATACCGGCAATAGCAAAACCGTTTACAGGTTTCTTATCATAATTAGCTTCATAAGTATTGGGAAAATTCTGTCCGTCCATTTTTATACTCCTTTATTAACATAATAATTTCAAAATCATACTATCATTACGACATAAAAATGTCAATATTTGTCACATGATTGTTACTTATTTAAAACCTTTATTTTTCAAATATTCAAAGCTCTTTTTCATGGCTTCAAAGGGGTCCCCGTTACAGAAATCCTGCTCAACAAGAGTCCACTTCGCTCCGGCCGCGTCACAAGCTGTAATTATACTGCCCCAGTCCAGATTTCCTTCTCCCACTTCTGCCATTTCCTGGGCAAAATCTTTCTCAGGATTAATGCGCAAATCCTTAAAATGAATTGCTTCCGCTCTCTTACCAAGACTTCTGATAAAATCTGCCGGATTGACTCCTCCCACCTGCAGCCAGTATGTATCCACAATAAAATGAAAAGCATCAGGATCTGTCTCTGCTATCAGTCTGTCCATTACTCTTTTGCCACCAAGCTTTGCAAATTCAAAAGCATGATGATGATAGCCAAACTGCATCCCGGCGTTTTTAAGTTCTCTCGATACCCTGTCGGCATCCTTAATAAATTTATTGATTTCTTCCAGATTACCACGGATTCCCCAAGGCATGGAACCGATTCCGCAAAGGGTACAGCCCAAGGTTTTATTATAATCGATAATTTCATCCAGATTTTCAAGAAAACCTTCAAATCCTCTGTGGCTGGTTACTGCCTCAAGACCGTATTTATCCAATACACTGCGCATTTCATCCGCCTTCAGTGGGGTTCCTGAAATCTGAACGATTTTGTATCCAATTTCTGCTATCTTTTTACAGGTATTATCAAAATCTGCAATACTCTGCATGTAATCTCTTACCGTATATAACTGTGCACCGATTCTTCTGTCCATAACACTTCTCCTAACATTACCTTTCAAATAAATATTGATATGTTCTCATTCGGTCAAAAATAATATTTTTCACTCTTACTTTAATGTTATCATCATATTCAACTGCATCTATTAATTTATTAACATCATCTTTTGTAAAGTATAATTGCATATGCCTGCCGTATAATTTTTCTGCGCATTCAAGCTGTTCATCAAAATTCTGACAAAATGTTTTTGGTTTTACTTTATCAATAAGTTCATAAAGATTGCCATGTAACGGATAATCCATTGTGATATCTGATAATAACCCGGCCCCATTATCAAATATAGGACAAAAATCATATTCACCTTTTCCGTTCATTAAAACAGCAAGATTATGGGTATGCCTGTCTTCATTCAGAAAAAAGGTGTCTATCGTCAGAAGTTTACATATATATTTATCAAAATCTCGTAATCCTGTAATACGTTCTGTTTGTTCTACAATAAAATTCAAGCGTTCTTCATTCCCACTTATTCTATAGATACATTTATTCAATCCCTCACCCATAAAGCTTTGAAACAAACGCTCCAATGTTATTATCTGCCAATCGTCTTTTAAAAATCTTTTACTTTTACAACCTTTAAATACTTGTAAGTTGTATTTAATTTCTTCAGTCTCATATAAAACATATTCACTATCATCAAGACTGCTTTTTTGTAGCAGATGCGATATAACATATTCACTAAAGCCTTCATAGCCGGTATAATCAGCCTTATACCAATACTCTCCATCATACCATTTTAGTTGATTACCTTTTGATGATTGTCTATTCTGTTCAATCAATTGATTTTCAAACAATTCAATCATACATTACCTCTCTATCTTAATCCAAAAATCATCCTCTGCCATTCTTCCTTCTGTCTTTTCTATGATCATCATGGCATCATAAAATGGAATATTTAAATCTTTTAGTATCAATTTCATTTTATCGCGCTCTCTGGGAAAGCATCTGCTTTCCAACCACTCTTCATATAATTCATACGAAGGCTTTTCTATCTTGCCAAAGGCTCTAAACATCACTTTATTTGTAAAATTTTTTATGGCAACCTGTCTTTTTCCTTCATCCACATCTATAATGGTACACACTTTCTCATTATACATATACCACAAACGCAATGGATATTCTTTTTCAGGTATTATTAATTCCTCAGCCAAGCTATTATTTTCCGCAATAATCTCACACAATAGCACTATCGGTCCGGTAATATTCTTTTCTGAGCACTCCCAACGTTCTATTGTAGGAACAGAAGAATTTACAAATTGCGCAAATTCCTTTTGTGTCAAACCCAATTGCGTTCTTATACTCTTTATTTCCTGTCCGGTAATATATTCCGGAGTAACAAACCGTTTCATAACATCCACACTCCATTTTTATTATACATTCATTAAACCATCATTTTAATGGTTTGTAAAGCACTTTTTCCCATCATTTTAATGGTTTTCTATATATTATTATTATTTGACACAGATTTTATGTAAATGTTATAATTACAAAAAATACAAGAGGATTTTACTTATGGCTAACTGGCTGATAACCGAAAGTGAACACTACATTTTTCATTATAAAGAGCAATCTTTTGCCCACCAAAATATAGATAGCATCATACCTTTACAGGAACAACGCTTTTCAGAAATCACAAACAAATTTCCTGCAAAAATCCCTCGCAAGACGGATTACTGGCTCTGTGATTCCAGAGAAGAAATTGCCGCTCTTGCTGACGATGTACCTACAAACGGTTTAATATGCTGGGATGATGACGACACGGATGCTGTCAGCATTTATGTAGTTTACAATAAAACCATGCAATGCAATGGCTATCACGAGGAAACCCATGCTATTTCTCATTTTATTAACGAGCCAACCTCCTCTGCATTATCTGAAGGTCTTGCATGCTTTATGGAAGGTAATTGGTGGGGCATTGATAATAACCTCTGTACATATTACAGACATTTAAAAAAGATAAAATTGAACAAGCTTCTCTCAAATTAGGGATTTTGAACAAATATTAAAATACCAAAAGAGACACATTACATCACATTGGATGTAACGTGTCTCTTATTAATTAACACTTCTAATACTTAAAACTTACCTGCGTCAGATGCCTCCTGGATAGCAACTGCAACTGCAACAGTCATACCAACCATAGGGTTGTTACCTGCACCGATAAGA
>CALYZQ010000065.1 GCA_945609985.1 uncultured Lachnospiraceae bacterium
GCATCATGTCCGAAGATTGCTGCCTTGGTAAGAGAGGAACAGATTACGGATTTTGCCAAAACTCTTGCATCCTGCTTTGTCTTTGCATTGATAACCTTAGTTTCAAACAGAGCCGTTGCGCCCTCTCCGTCACCTGCCATCTTCTTTGCAAGAGTGCTTGTAACCATATGTAACGCCTCGCAGAAGATGTCATAATCCTTACCCTCACAGGTAATCTCCTCATTGTCTGCAAGACCGTTAGCCATGATAAGCAAAGTATCGTTGGTGGAGGTATCTCCGTCCACAGAAATCATATTAAAGGAATCCACCACATCGGCGCTCAATGCCTTCTGCAGCATTTCCTTGGATATCTTAACATCTGTAGTAATAAAGCCAAGCATGGTACACATATTGGGATGAATCATACCGGAGCCCTTGCACATACCGCCCATAGTTACTGTTTTACCTGCAATTTCAAACTCTACGGCAATTTCCTTATTTACGGTATCGGTGGTCATTATCGCCTTGGATGCCTCTGTTCCTGCCTCCGTTCCGGACTTCTTTGCCTCCACAAGTTTCTCAATACCGGCAGTAATTCTGTCTAAGGGAAGCTGCATACCGATAACACCGGTGGATGCCACAAGCACTGCGGTCTCAGGAATGCCTAAGAGTTCTCCCGCGCACTGCGCTTCCTTTTTGCAGATATCCATGCCCTGCTTGCCGGTACACGCATTAGCCACACCTGAGTTTACCACTACTGCCTGTACGAAGGGCGCATTCTCCACCAGATCCTTATCCCAAAGAACAGGAGCTGCCTTCACCACATTGGTGGTAAAAGTTCCTGCCACCCTACAGGGAACGGTACTGTACACCATTGCCATATCCTTACGATTCTTATATTTTACTGCAGCCTCAACGCCTGCTGCCTCAAAGCCTTTTGCTGCGGTTACACCGCCTGTTATCTGCTTCATATAATACATCCTTCTTTCTCTCATCTATTATCCATTCTATCATTTTACGCATAGAAGTCCGGCCTTGTCAATCCTTTTAACCCTAACCGCTGCTTTTCCTTTATGAATCCTACACTTCCACGCGCCGCGAGTCGTTTTCTTTGCAACATTTATTGGTTAAACGCCGTGATATTTGCCTCATTTAAAGTAAAATCATAGTAATTCAAATCCAGACGCTTGGTCCAGCCGATGCAATTCCAGAACGCATTTCCCACATCATTCTTGGTAAATGCTATGAGACTTACCTTATTGATATCCTCTACCTTTAAGGCATTCATGCAATACACTACCATGGCTTTACCGATACCCAGCCTTCTGTAGTCCTCTCTCACGCATACATGATACAGACAGCCGCGTCTGCCATCATGTCCACAAAGAATGCCCCCTACGATGGAACCGTCCTCAGCAACCGCCACAACGCTTGTAGTGGGATTTCTCTTAAGAAAGCGCTCCACACCAAGCTCCGAATCATCAATACTTCTGATTCCGAAGCCGTGAATGGTCATCCACAGATCATAAAGTCCTTGATAATCCTCTATTGTCATTGTTCTTATAGTAAAATTTTTCTTCTGCATAATATTCTCCATTCTATTCCCAGGGTAAATCTACTACCATATAATCATGCTCCACATAGGGCAAAAACTTCTCTATAATATCCTTCATTGCCACACACAGGCTGGAGGTATTGATACAGGGATGGCATCCCACGCGCGCTCCCTCAAGGATATCCTTATCAATCACCAGCTGCACCTGCTTCTCCGTGTCATTGGCAAGTCCAAACACACTGACACTGCCGGGCGTGATATCCAAAAATTTTATCATGAACTCTTCCGGTGCAAAGCTAAGCCTGGGACTTTCAATCTGCCTGCAAAATTCTTTTGTAATAAATCTCTTTCTGCCGGGCATCATCAAAAGATAGAATTTCGTCTTCTGACTGTTACACAAAAATAAGTTCTTACACAAGGGACTCTGCAATAGTCTGTCCACTTCACCGCAGGTCTCTACCGTGGCAACCACCTCATGGTCCACTCTGGTAAAGGGAATGGAAAGCTTATCTAAGATATCATAAGTTTTGATTTCTTTGGGAAGCCGTCCTGTTTCATCTTCCGGTCTTCCTATATATACTGTTTTATCCACAAAGGGAATTTCACTGTTTTGTTCCATAATTTTCTCCCTAAATATGTTCCTTTTATTTATGTATCTTTTGTTATCATACCACTTTTTGCATAAATGTCTACTACTTTTTTAATTTTTATGCATTTTTTATGTTCATAACGCATTTTTATGCATATTAAAATGTATATTCATGGTCTTTATGCATATTTATTCTAATTTTTATGAATACCTCTTGCTTTTATGAAAAGAATGTTGTATAGTGTTCTCAGAAATTAAATAAACATTACATAAACGGAGGCTTTTCATTATGAAAGAAAAAGTAATTTTAGCTTATTCCGGCGGTTTGGACACAACCGCTATCATTCCCTGGTTAAAGGAGAATTTTGATTACGAAGTAATTTGTGTCTGTGTTGACTGTGGTCAGGCAGAAGAGCTTGACGGCTTAGAGGAGCGTGCTAAGTTCTGTGGCGCTTCCAAGCTTTACATTGAGAACGTAATTGATGAGTTCTGCGACGAGTACATTGTTCCCTGTGTACAGGCTAACGCAATCTATGAGAACAAGTATTTATTAGGTACTTCCATGGCAAGACCTCTTATCGCTAAGCGTCTTGTAGAAATCGCAAGAAAAGAAGGTGCTACCGCAATCTGTCACGGAGCTACCGGTAAGGGTAACGACCAGATTCGTTTCGAGCTTGGTATCAAGGCTCTTGCTCCCGATATCAAGATTATTGCTGCTTGGAGAAATGACAAGTGGACAATGGATTCCCGCGAGTCTGAGATTGAGTACTGTCAGGCACATGGCATTGACCTTCCCTTCTCTGCTGATACCTCCTACAGCCGTGACCGTAACATTTGGCACATCAGCCATGAAGGTCTTGAGCTTGAGGATCCTGCAAACGAGCCTAACTATGACCATCTGTTGGTACTGGGAACCACTCCCGAGAAGGCTCCTGATGAGGGCGAATATGTAACCATGACCTTTGAGAAGGGTGTTCCTACTTCCGTAAACGGCAAGAAGATGAAGGTTTCTGAGATTATCAGCACCTTGAACGAGCTGGGCGGTAAGCACGGAATCGGTATTATTGATATTGTTGAGAACCGTGTTGTTGGTATGAAGTCCCGCGGTGTTTATGAGACTCCCGGAGGAACCATCCTTATGGAGGCTCATCAGCAGCTTGAGGAGCTTATCCTTGACCGCGATACCTACGCTATGAAAAAGGAAATGGGAAGCCGTTTCGCAAGCCTTGTATATGAAGGCAAGTGGTTTACTCCTCTGCGCGAGGCTGAGCAGGCATTTATCGAGAAAACTCAGGAATATGTAACCGGTGAGGTTAAGTTCAAGCTTTATAAGGGTAACATCATCAAGGCAGGTACTACTTCTCCTTACTCTCTGTACAACGAGAAGATTGCTTCCTTTACTACCGGTGACCTTTATGACCACCACGATGCAGAGGGCTTCATCAATCTGTTCGGTCTTTCCTGCAAGGTTCGTGCAATGAAGATGCAGGAGAACGGTATGGATTTAATCTAAGAGGTTTCCGTGATGCCTGATTTCAATATCCTGAATATCATTTTTCTAATATATCTATTAGTGGTGAATGTTATCGGATTTATTATCATGGGTGTGGACAAAAAAAGAGCCATCCGAGGTGCCTTTCGCATCTCGGAGGCTTCTCTTTTTTTCGTAGCATTTATCGGCGGCAGCCTGGGTTCCATCATTGGTATGCAGCATTTTCGCCACAAGACAAAGCATTGGTACTTTCAGTACGGAATGCCCGTCATCCTGATGGTTCAGATTGCCCTTTTACTCACCCATTACTTTCACTAAGAACTTAATAAATTCTGAATCCTCAACCCGAGGAACACTTCCATCCGGCGTGAATACCATTTCTGCCGGATTTTCTTTTGTATAGCTCTCCCATACAGGCATCTGTGTTCCGTCCGCATCCTCTCCGTTGGGATTGCCGGTCTTCATAAAGTTTGTGAAATAATTACACATCTGTCTTGCCAAATCGTAATGTCTTCCCACAAAAGGTCTCCAGCACTTTGCCAAAGTCTCAAAGAAGAACCACAAATCTACGGAATGGAAGGTACCCGGATTATCCCAGCCCGGAATATCAGGAGCAAAACGATAGTAGTAACAGTCATTTTCGTTACCGTTAGCTTCATTGTTTAAGAAAGTGCTCTTTACAGTGCACTCCAAACCACTAACCAACGCATAATTATTACCGTTCTTCTTCCATGCTTCCTCAAACTTTAAGAATTCCTCAGCCTTATCTCCAAACAGCTTCTGTACCTTCTCCTTAAATTCTTCATCCGATGCTGCGGGAATGAAGCTCAAGAACTCATCTGCTGTATTTCCTGCCATAATGGGCACTTTATTGTATTTATTTTTATTAATCATCGTCAGAGGATCGCCCATAGTATAAACACCATCCACTACAGTACCAAACATACCATGGCTTCCTCTGAACTCTGCATATTTGTCGCGGATAAAGAAAGCATCCAACTTTCTTGCTTCCTCAATATTGTTTACACCGAGGAACTCAATAAACTTCTTACCCATCTCCTCTGCACCATTTAAATCTCTTGCACCAAGGAAATAGTCAGAAGAATAAGGGCTTCTGATCATACCGCTCATGACAATCGCTTTTTGGAAAGCCCCTACATTGGTCGGGCTTGCAAGCTGTGTCATAACACTGCCGCCACCTGCGGACTGTCCGCCGATGGTAATGTTCTTGGGATCACCACCAAAAGCTTCAATGTTGCGGATAACCCATCTAAGGCCTGCCTGCTGATCCAAATTACCAAAGTTTGCAGGTGCCTCCGGCTGTGCAGCAGTAATCTCAGGATGTGCCATAAATCCTAATGCACCAAGACGATAGTTTACGGTGACCACAATCACGCCACGTCTTGCCATACGTTCTCCGTCAAACTCCATCTCAGCAGGATAACCCCACTGTAAGCCACCGCCAAAGAACCATACAAATACAGGCAGCTTCTCATCTGCACTCTTTGCACCGGTCCATACATTCAGATACAGACAATCCTCATCCATAGGTATTTCCGGATCCACATGCCACTCACGGCAATAGATATCGGTACCGAGTCCCGGAGTATCCTGTACGGAAATAGGAGCAAATTCATAAGCTTCCAATATGCCGTCCCAATCCTTACAAGGCTGGGGTGCACGCCATCTGTTTTCTCCAATAGGCGGTGCTGCAAAAGGAATACCCTTAAAAGATGTAATTCTGGGGTCAGCAGCAGGCAATCCCCTTACCAAACCATTTTCTGTTTTTACCTCTCTAATCATACCTTCTCCTCTCTTTCATTAAAAAGCGGATGTACGCCACTGTACTCGCCAATTTCCTATTGTATAAAAAAGGAGCTTGTAGGTAAGTCCCTACAAGCTCCCAAAGTTACAAAGATTATTTTATAGCTGCAATCTTAGCATCTACTTCAATCTGATGCTTCTCGCAGTCAAACTTGTACAGGTCTTTGAATCCCATACCATCCATTTCCTTAACCATTTCATCCCACTGCTTGTCGAAGTCTGCATCATCCTTAGCATAGATCATTCTCCAAGAAGCGTCAATGAGAGCCTGATTACACTGATTTCTGATTACAGAGATGTCAGCAGGATCGCTAGGTAAGGAAACACTTACGCTGGGGCTTACAACAAGCTTGCCATTCTTCTGCATCCACTGTGCGGGCTCATCAGCACCAAACTTAGCCTGCCAATCCTTCTTCATCTGAGTCATATTAGCTGCCTTGTAGGAACTCCAGTACTGAGAAGAGTAGCACTCACCGGTATTAGGGTTCTTTGCCATACCGGAAACGATCCACTGGTTAATCTGGTTGTTACCATCCTGGTAACCAGCTCCGCCGTACTCTTCAGGTACAGGAAGGTTATCCATAAGAGCGTTGTCGTTCTTGATGGTGAACTTGCCGTCTGCACCTACAGTGTAGTTGAAGTCTTCAATACCATTGTGCTGGAACTGACATCCTTCAGGGCTTGCATACCAATCAAGGAACTTCATAATTCTGTCATACTTCTCACCCTCAACCTTGGAGCCAACACCGAAGATACGACCACTACCATAGTAAGAGTCAGAATCTGCATAGTAGCTCTGATCTGCAACAGGGATGAAGATGAATGCAGTACCATTCTGCAATCTCTCCTGGCTGTTCCAGAAACCTACCTGCCAGCTGTACCACATTAAGTAAACCTGACCTGCAGACATCTTAGCACATGCTGCGTTCCAATCCTGTGTAGCGGAATCAGGGTCAACAAGACCTCTCTGCTGTGCAGTATATAAGAACTTCAAAATCTTGTAGTAAGATGCGTTCTTATCGTAAATCTCGGTAAAGGTGTTGTCGGGCTTAAGGATTGCAGAACCCTTAATCTTCTCACCATACCATGTGGTCAGCTGAACAACGTTTGCGATACCTAACATACCGTCACCGCCGTCCCAGTCAGGCCAAAGGGAAAGAGGATAACAAGCATCACCAGCCTCGTTGGTGGGATACTTCTTCATCATCTCTTCCAATACATCAAGAAGTCCGTTTAAGTCCTTAATATCAGGTGAGCCTACGCCGGTATATAAATCCCAACGAAGCAAAGGGCTGGAGTAGATAACATCCTGTGAATATGCAGTGGGAGATGTACCGGTCATTTCACAAGGAATACCGTAAATCTTACCATCTGCATTGTCTGCAAGACCCTTGTTGTAGGTAGTGATGGGATCATCAAATACCTTAAGGTTCTCGCTCTTGCCGTATTCAGCAGTAATATCCTTGATAAGTCCTGCCTTAACGCAATCTGCGAACTGGGTGCCATCCAAGATTACGATGTCACCGAGGTTACCGCTACTGGTACGTGTCTGGTAAATTGCATCACCAGCTACCTGAGGAGCGATAATGTTCAGATCCATATTGAATCTGTCCTTAACTACTTTTGCGAACCATCCGGTCTGAAGACCCTGATAGTTTGCTGCAGCATCGTAGATGTCGATCTGTAACGTCTCTCCGTCTGCTGCGGTCTGGCCTTCTCCCTTACCACAGCCTGCTAAGGTAGTGAATGCCATAGCTGCTGTCAGAAGAAGTGCTGTCAACTTTTTCATTTTCATGATTTACCCTCCGTTCTTCATAAAAAATTTATAATAAGCGGCCCTATGCCGCAAATTATCATTAAGTAAATTAACCCTTAACTGCTCCGATCATAATACCCTTTGTAAAATATTTCTGGAAGAAAGGATATACCAAAATAATCGGCGTCACAACGATAATGGTTACCGTCATACGGATGGATGTAGCCGTAGCTGCCGTTGCAAGGCTGGCTGCAAGGCTGGCACCAGAAGTGGTACTGCTGACAAGTGCCTTTAAGGAGCTTGCCGAGTTAATATAATTGTAAAGTACCATCTGTAAAGTATTTAATTTTGTATTCTGCGTAATCAGAAGCAGGTTATCCTGGAAGGAGTTCCACTGTGCAACTGCCGCAAAGATTGCAACTGTCGCCAAAATGGGCTTGATTACCGGAATTATGATGTTGAAGAAAATTCTCAAAGTACCGGCTCCGTCAATTTCCGCCGCGCTTTGCAATTCTTTCGGAACTGACTCCACAAAGGTCTTACACAGAATAATATAAAACGGTGCGACTGCGGTAGGTAATATGTAACCCCAGAAGTTGTCCGTAAGTCCCAGCTTTGCCATGGTCAGATACCAGGGAATAACACCTGCATTAAAATACATGGTAACTGCAACGAATCGGAACCAGAATTTTCTCATCCACAGAGTCTCTCTGGTAAACATATAACCAAGGAATGCTGCGATTACAACAGTAAATATGGTACCTATAACCGTTCTCGCAACAGATACCTTAAAGGCATTCGGCAACGCCTCCAAGCCCAATGTCTGTACATAGTTATTAAAATGTATCTCCCTAGGCCAAAAGAGAACCTTTCCTCTTTTACTCAAGTCGTTGTTACTGATTGAATTGATAAAAATATAGTAAAACGGATACGCACATACAAATGCAAATATGCTGTAGATGAAATATGTGACAACACTTATCAACCGATCGCCAAAGCTTA
The DNA here is from genome assembly GCA_945609985.1 of uncultured Lachnospiraceae bacterium. Classification (GTDB taxonomy): domain Bacteria; phylum Bacillota; class Clostridia; order Lachnospirales; family Lachnospiraceae; genus Acetatifactor. The sequence goes on from CALYZQ010000065.1 coordinate 8,198, forward strand.
CTTTGTAATGCGTCTTTTTTACGCTTTCCTTCTTTTTCATAGCTGTGTCCTTCCTTAAATAAATCCTTCGCCTCTGGCCTTCTTGGAAATCTTATTGGTCACTACGAGGAGTACTACGCTGACTATCGTCTTCAAGATACTGATAGCTGTTGCAAGGGAATAACCACCCTGCATTGCCGTATTGTAAACGTATAAGTCAAGAACCTCAATAGCATCTGTATTGAAGGAGTTCTGGAATACATAGAACTGCTCCATACCACTTGAGAGGAAGTTCGCAATGTTAAGCATAACCAATACAAAGTATGTAGGAAGGATGCTGGGTATCGTAATGTGGCGGATAATCTGCATACGGGATGCGCCGTCCACTCTCGCCGCTTCGGTCATTTCCTCATCAATACCGGTAATTGCCGCAATATACATAATCGCTGCCCATCCGGCATTCTTCCATGTGTTCCACAACCACATTTTAAACCACATGTGGTCACTGGACTGCAAAAAGTTAATCGGCTGTTCAATAAGCCCTAATCCCTTCAGCACCTCATTGACAACACCTGTGGTGCTGAACACGTTGAATGCGATGGAGAAAACAAGTACCCAACTGATGAAGTTAGGCAGTGTGGTAACTGTCTGAACAAACTTCTTAAAGGGTCTGCATTTAATCTCATTAAGAAATACTGCAAAAATCATAGGGAACCAGGAACACAAAAGGTTGATTCCGCTGATTGCGAAGGTATTCCGCAACACTCTCACAGTATTCTTAATCTGTACTTCATTGGAAAACAACTTTTGAAACCATTTAAATATCGGATCCGCCACTGTAGGCTGATTGGGCGGAACATAATCGTAAAACGCATATGCCCATCCGTACAGGGGATAGTAGGAAAAAATAGCTACTAAAATGATAAAAGGCAGTATATACAAAAACTCTCTGTATGACCGCAACTTTTTCTTATTACTGAATGCTTTCATATCCAATCCTCCATAGTTTTAGGTAAAACGTTTTACCTACTAGACAATATGATATCCTTTTTGCCCTAAAAAGTCAACACTTTTTACATCATTTTGCTATTATATTCAACTTTTTATTTCGTTTTTTGTACACCTTGCACAAATTATGAAAGCGCTTTCAATACAAAATACCTATGCAGTCACTATCACTCCCCCATCATTTGCGTACATGCTGCTGACCCCGCGGGTATCCATTATCAAGCATTCTTTTATACCTGTTATCGCCTGAATCAAATCCCTCACATACTCCGCCCATTCTTTTGCATTACAATGCGTGATAATCAATCTGCGTTCTTCCCAGTCCTTTACCTCATCAAGCAGCGTCTGCGCCATTTTTCCAAGCGCCTTTTTGATACCGATGCTCTGACCTCTCTGAACAATAAATCCCTTGTCACCTGCAAGAAGCGGCTTGATATTTAAGGTAGATGCCACCATCGCCTTCACATTCGACATTCTGCCGTTCTTGCGCAGCGTTTCCAGATTGTCCAATACAAAGTAAGTGTAAATGCTGCTTCTGAATGCCTCTATTCTCTTAACCGTTTCCTCGAAGGGAAATCCCTGCTTCATATAATCCAGCAGTTTTAATGCTATCTGTGTCTCTCCACAGCTTGCAGACTCGGAATCAATCACATGAATCTGCTTGTCTCCATATTTCTCGTGATACAATTGCTTTCCCAATACTGCGCTGTTATAGCTGCCGCTCAAATGGGAAGAAAGTGTAATGGCAAACACCTGCTCGGCATCCGTATGATATGCTTCCATGAACCTCTCCGGAGATGGGCATGCTGATTTGGGACATTTGGGGTAATCTGCAACCCTCTTAAGAAATTCCGCCTGATTAAAATCATCATCATCCAAAATCTGATACTCTCCAACCTCCAGTCCCAGCGGCACTCTCTCAAACCGCTCATCATGCAAATACTCCTTCGGCAATTCACAACAACTGTCCACTACAATCTTAAAACTCATGACATAATCTCCGTTTCTATAATATATAATTCTACGCTTATCATCATACGTGGTTTTCATTACTACATAGTAGCACACGACTCCTCTTGTGTAAAGCTACAATTCATACTATAATAGAAATATTAATGCACTTCATAAGGAGACCTATTTATGATAGCCATTCAGATTACAGGCACCAAAAACTTTATGAACCAGCTGCTTGCAGGAGATACCTTTGACATTTTCCTTTTAGAGGAAGCAGTTATCTCCACGGCAAACACCTACACAATAGACGGTCATATCAACAAAGAATTTTACCCATCCGAGGAACAGACTCCCGAAAACATTCCCTACGATTTTCAACCCTGGAGCGAAATAAAAGGAATGTGTTTCGACCTGATTAAGGGAAAACACACTCCTTTGTATTTTAAGTTTGTATTTCATCTAAAGCCCGAACACATCAATGCCCTGCTTGCAAAAGAAGGAAGTTCCTTTGACCTTGCACAGTTGAAAGCATTAGTACTTACGGTAAAATACGACGGCACCAAAGCCGTACTCAGCACCGGAAGCGCTTATCACAGCTTTATAATGTCCAAGGAACCGGAAAACATCTGGGACAAAGCTTTCAGCCGTTATCTCTCCACAAAAGAGATTACTTTCGAACATTTATAATGTCCTGATAATAATTTTCCTGGAGGATATAGGCGCTGAACTGATATCTGTCCTTCACCTCCTGCTTCATTGCATCAAAATAAGCATCCTGCATATTCTCAGGCACCCTAAGACTGCCATCCTCTCCGGCAAGCCATTTGGTCTGCTTTGCTTTCTTGTTATAAATACAGGAATCCGTCACAAAGCTTCTGTCATTAAAGATAACCATTCCCTCCACATCGGAGAAAATATCTCTTCCTGCATACATTCTGGAATCATATTCAAATCCAAACAGATTCAGCAAAGTAGGCAAAAGATCCATGGAACCGCATGCCTTGGTCACGGTTACAGGCTCCTCTTCCATACCTGCGTTCCAAAGAATCAGATTATTGCGGAATTTGTCCATGCCATCCGACAAGTCTTTTCCCGCCAGCTCTTCATATTCTTCCTCAGTCATTGCATACGGATAGTGGTCTGCACTCATGCAGATAACAGTATTTTCCAGCTTTCCTGCTGCTTCCAATTCGGCGAGTAAATATTCCAATGCCTTATCAAGCTCAATATGACACGCAATATAAGCCTGAGCATTCTCAGACATTTCAAGTCCCTGCACTGCTTCTTTGTTTTTACGGGACATGGCATTTCCGCCAAAATTATAATTCATATGTCCCGAAATGGTCATATAATATACATGGAAACGCTCCTGGTCGATAAACTGAGGAATGGATCCCTGCATCATATCCAAATCGGACGCCGGCCACCTGTTGGGATTTTCCATGGGGAATAACTGTCCTCCCCACTCCGCTTCCTCAAGGTTACCCAGCTTGGCCGCCTTGAAATCATATCCCAGATTGGGATGCGTCACGTGCCTGTCATAATAGGAAAGGCTATTATTATGATAAGCCAAAGGACTTACGCCCTCATTCGCAAAAAACTTTGCCAGTCCGAATGCCATGTTGTTGGAACCACTCTTCCGCATGGAAAACTGCCCATCCGGTATAAGTCCCGTACAATTGATATATTCACCGTCACTGGTACTGGTCTGCCATAACGGCACATAATAATTTTCAAACACAAAGCCGGAATGAATTAACCGATACAGAGTAGGTGTCAAATCCTCTCTCACAGCATAGGGCGAAAAGCCTTCCGCTGTCAGGAAAATCAGATTATATCCCTCAAAAATGCCTGTATATTCATTGGTGGTAGTGGGCTTTTGACCCGCGATATACTCTGCCAGCCACTTCTGTTTCTTATTATCTGCAAGACTGAATAACGCATCATAATCCAAATTGAAAGCATGAGGTAGAATTACAGGCTTTGCAGGTTCCGGAGACTGTGTTGCTTCAGGGTCCTGTGTTTCTTGTGTCTCACCATCTGCCATCAAATCATCACCGGTGCTCTCATCCGGCTGCCATTCTTCGGTGACATCCCCCAAATAATTTTCCCAGCTGAATTCATCGCCCCTTTTGTCATCACCGTCAAACAATCCGTCAAAGATACCGGCTATACTCATGGCAGTATCTCTTTGAAGCATGGGTAACACTCCCATATCCTGTGCAATCGACAGCGGATCATAAAACTCGGTATATTCTTCATAATAGTCTGCTTCTACTGCTTTGCCGACCTGCATCACCACAAAAGAAAATGCAAAACCGGCCACGGCGATAACCGCTGTACGAAGCAATTGGATTCCCTTAAATTCCGGCAGTTTCCAAATCTTTTTATGAAGCAGAATCCCTGCCGCAATACCGGGAAGGATGAGCAGAATCAAAAAGGGCAATGCCTTCAGAATTCCCATAAGCGCTTCTCTCCAATAATTGGTAAGCGCATCCTGTCCGCCCGTAAAAATCGCTTCCCACAAAAGAGGCTGTTTGAAAATACTGAAATATACCAGCTGCAATGCTGCCCAAAAGATGGAAAACCAGATAAACACATAAAAAATTATCTTCTTCCATCTGCCCTTCAATATTCCTACCAGCATGGTCTTTACACCTGCCCAGGCCGCAATCAGTCCGATTGCATAAAGCGGATTAATACCGCAGAAACCGAAACTGCTAAAATGATAAACAAGCTCTAAATAAAGACTCAGTCCCGCAAGACTTCCCCATAAAATCAACATAATACTCATTCCTTATCTTTTGTACCTGAATGATAGGTTTCATCCAAGCAATTTATTTTCACACCAAAATATAGTATAACAGACATGCATCAGATTTTCATCATAAATTTTTATTTCTTCATCTTTGAATTACATACAAGACTGATAAGAAAACCGAATATCAAAGCTGCGGAGGTTCCCACAGCGCCTGCTTTAAGACCACCGGCAAACAATCCCAAAACTCCCTGTTCGTCCACAGCCTCCTTCACGCCCTTCATCAGCACATTACCAAAGCCTAAAAGCGGTACACTGGCACCGGCACCGGCATACTCCATAAAAGGATCATACCAGCCGAAAAATCCGATAACAGCTCCAAGTACCACCAGTATTACCATAATACGCCCCGGCAATAGCTTTGTCTTCTCCATCAACACCTGAACCAGTGCGCAGATTGCTCCGCCCACCCAAAAAGCATTCAAATAATCCATCTTGGCATACTCCTTTGCTAAACCGCATTATTTTCAAATCTAACAATAGTTTCTGCCGTTTTGTATGTATTTATGTGTTTCTGCCTGTTTTTTTCTTCCGCGCAAACCATTCTCCGGGAAGCTGCACCAGTATTATCGCAACAAAAACAATGACACAGCCTATTATCTGCCTTATCGTCATACTCTGGTCTGTTTTAAGAAAACCGATTTTGTAAGCGAGGAAACCTGTCACCGTAGCTACCACAGACTCCAGGCTTAAAATTAATGCCGCTATTGTAGGATTGACTCCCTTTTGCCCTACTATCTGCAACGTATACGCAATGCCACAGCTCATGACGCCCGCATACAAAAGCGTACCCATTCCGCCTGCCAGCTGAGAAAGCTTTGGTGCTTCCCATATAAATGCACTTCCCGTACACACCACTCCGCAAAATAGAAATTGAATGCAGGAAACCAGCACGCCATCCGTCTTAGGTGCATAATGGTCAATTATCATAATATGTGCCGTAAACAGTATGGCACATGCAAAAACCAACGCATCTCCCACAGACAGTCTTAAGCTCTCCGTCATGCAGAGCAGATACATACCAACAGCAGCCATTGCCGCGGCCATCCATACAACAGCGGATACCTTTTTCTTAAAAAAGATTCCGGCTATAGGGACAAAAATAATATATAATGTGGTGATAAAGCCCGCCTTCCCCACCGTGGTATACCGGATGCCAAACTGTTGCAGAGTGCTTGCTGCCGTTAGTGCAAGGCCGCAAAAAACACCTGCCTTTATATCCGTCCATCCATACTTATTTTCTATTTTCCCCTTCTTACCCATGCGGGTTAAAAAAAGATATAATGCAATTGCCGCAGAACCGATCAAAGACCGTACTCCATTAAAGGTAAAGGGGCCCATATATTCCATGCCTTTGCTTTGGGACACAAATGCCATACCCCAGATAGCAGCAGCCATAAATAAACAGAAACTGTTTCTTGCCGATTTCTTACTCATAGTTTACGTTCCACCTCTGCCACAAGTTCGCGCAGCATCTTACCCTCACAGTTTATGGTAATGTGAGCATATTTTTCATAGAGTGGTGTCCGCTCTTTATATAAATCCTCAAGAGTCTGTCCCGGCACCATGGAAACACCTCTGGCATTTAAATCTCCCACTCGCTCTGCAATCTCTGCATAGGGAAGCTTTAAATATACCACTGTTCCGATTTTGCGAAAATGCTCCATGGCTTCCCGTCCGTAAACTGCACTGCCTCCCGTGGCAATCACGCTTCTTTGTACATCAATACCGGAATTCACCTCATTTTCCAATTCTCTAAAGCCTTCCGTTCCGTATTCTTCTATTAAGTCATGCAAAAGTCGGCCGTATTTTTCCTGAATCACCAGATCGGAATCCACAAATGCGTATCCCAGACGCTTTGCCAGTACTACTCCTACGGTGCTTTTGCCTGCTCCGGGCATGCCGATTAAAATGATGTTTCTCATAATGTTGCTCTACTTTCGTTTCTATTCACTTCGCTATATGTTTACTTCGTTATATATTCACCTCGTTACCCCGCAGGGATACACTTCCTTCGACTAAGATGCGCCGGACACTGCAATGAGCCTTAATCGAGTAGGAGGCGGTGACTAACCGCCGTCCTCTCACAGCACCGTACGTACC
>CALYZQ010000066.1 GCA_945609985.1 uncultured Lachnospiraceae bacterium
ACTTATTCCCATTTCCTCTACCTCGGGGTTAACCATGGTTAAACCTTAGGAGGCGAACGCTCTATCCTACTGAGCTACAGAGACGGATGACTATATTTCTTCGGGGAAATTGATAAATCCCTGGAGCCAGATAATTCCTTTGAATCGTCTGCCTACCTGAGGTTCCCCAAACAAATCTATTATATTGATACAAACATCAAATGTCAATTCATTACAGCAAATTGTTAAAATATAAATTTGTTCTCCGGTAAGCTTGTTAGTGGTAAGCTTCATCGCTACAATCTCACCAAGCACCGAATATTGGTCGCATTCCACACCGAAGGGCATAAAGTACGTATCCACAATACTGAACACATCCTCCTTTTGAATGCGGGAGGAAAGAATGGAATAGGTATCCATATCCTCTAAGGTCAGCGTCTCAATTGCTTCCTCATTGCCTTTCCTTGCAGCATCTATCAGCTTATTACGGGCATTGGTGCGACGCTTTACGCGGTCCTTCTGCTTTTCATCCTTTAATATCGGCATCATGATACTTCCGCTTGTGGAAAGTGCAGATAATGTCAGGGTAGTCCCGCGAACCGGAAGTTTCCCGGTGGTCTGTGCCTTTACATAGGTAATCATGTTGCGCAGATAAAAAATCAGGGAAATGCCCACATTCATATCATCACAGATACCTGCATAGGATTCCTTTGCCGCATGACGCTCCACAGAGACATCCTCGGCAGACGTGACACCGTGTCCTTCCAAATAAGGATAGTAGTATTCAAAGACAAATTTATCTTCGTCATCAAACTCACCGCATATGGTTACACCCATGCCTTCAGCGAAACTTTTGCTAAATTCACCAAGCATGACACCCTCCTGATTCAAGGTGTAACCGCGCTTATCCGCATTCATAATGGAATCTGTCAGCAGCTGTTTTAACTTTTTCCGGTCTGTATAGGTGCTAAAGCCTACGGCACGCATGTATTTATGCAAAAATTTCACCTCTTTTCTCAAGTGACGCAGAGCCCACAAGACTCTGCGCCAACCACTTAATTCATATATCTTTTTTACCGCGTATTTTACGGTTTTTACTTCACAGGCACAATCTTCTCCTTGCCACCCATGTAAGGACGAAGTGCCACGGGAATATTGATACTGCCATCCTCATTGATATTATTCTCAAGGAATGCAATCAAACCTCTGGGGGTTGCAAGAACGGTATTATTTAAGGTATGCACATAGTAAGTACCATTTTCACCCTTGGTACGGATTCCGAGACGTCTTGCCTGTGCGTCTCCGAGAGTAGAACAGGAACCAACCTCAAAGTATTTCTTCTGTCTGGGGCTCCATGCCTCCACGTCACAGGACTTCACCTTAAGGTCTGCCAGGTCTCCACTACAGCATTCCAAGGTACGCACGGGAATATCCAAACTTCTAAAGAATTCTACGGAATAGCTCCACATCTTATCGTACCACTCCATGGAGTCCTCAGGTTTACATAATACAACCATCTCCTGCTTCTCAAACTGGTGTACACGGTATACGCCTCTCTCCTCGATTCCGTGGGAACCAACCTCCTTACGGAAGCAGGGGGAATAAGAAGTCATGGCTACAGGCAGGCTTGCCTCATTTACAATCTGTCCCTGGAATTTACCAATCATGGAATGCTCAGAGGTTCCGATTAAGTATAAGTCTTCACCTTCGATTTTATACATCATGGCTTCCATTTCTGCAAAGCTCATAACGCCGGTTACCACATTACTGCGAATCATGAAGGGAGGAATACAATAGGTAAAGCCCTTATCAATCATGAAATCTCTTGCATAGCTGATCATAGCGGAATGGATTCTTGCAGCATCACCCATCAGGTAATAGAAACCGTTACCGCTGGTACGTCCTGCTGCCTCCTTGTCAAGACCGCTGATACTGTCTAAAATATCTGCATGGTAGGGAACCTCAAAATCAGGCACTACAGGCTCACCATACTTCTGAATTTCTACATTTTCACTGTCATCCTTACCAACCGGTACGGAATCATCAATGATATTGGGAATTACCATCATAATCTTGGTAATCTTCTCCTGAAGCTCAGTCTCCATCACCTCAAGCTCTGCCAGGCGCTTTGCGCCTGCTGCCACTTCAGCCTTCTTTGCCTCAGCCTCTTCCTTCTTGCCCTGTGCCATCAAACCGCCGATTTCCTTGGAAATACGGTTACGTGCTGCACGCAGGTCATCTGCCTCCTGCTTTGCCTTTCTGCTTTCTACATCAAGGGCAATCACCTCATCTACCAAAGGCAGCTTTGCATCCTGAAATTTCTTGCGGATATTCTCCTTTACGATTTCCGGATTCTCTCTTAAAAATTTAATGTCAAGCATGACTTCCTCCATTCTGCCACATATACTGTGTCATACATATTATTCTAATACTTTATCAATAAAGATATTGTGAATCTTTACCAAATCCTTCAGTATTTCCTCTGATACAGCATTACCGTTTTTATCCTTAACAATGCGGATAATAGGTCTGTCCTGAAAATCCTTGTTCTGGGCAACAACCACTCCTACTTCACCTTCACTCGTCTGTACCATGGTGCCTGCGGGATATACTGCAGTAAATCCCAAAAATACGTCGACGATTTCCGGGTCAAACTGAATCCCTTTTAAATTCTTCAGATACTCGATGGCTTCATAAACCTTCATCTGCTTGCAGGCAATACCGCAAATCATTTCATCGAATGCATCACAGACATTGACAATTCTGCACTCTCTGGTAATCTCCCTGGTACGCAGAGGGAAACCGGAACCGTCCATTCTTTCATGATGATACAGAATAATATTCTTGCCTAAATTGGATATCCAATCCTGATTCATCAAAGAGGAATATCCGTAAACAGGGTGCTTTTTGTATTCCACCAGCTCCTGAGGATTTAACTGCTCAGAGTCAAGATTTGTAAAATCCTCTGCCATATAACGCAGACCGATATCATGTAACAGACATCCCACACCGATATCATGAATTACTCTGTCATCCAGCTTCATTTTCAAAGCTGTCAAAATAGCAAGAGAACAGATGTTGATGGAATGCTCATAAATATCTGTGTTTCTCTCTTTGATATCGAAGACCTTTTCAATTACTCTGTCTTCCTCCAAAATATTGGAAATGATATCATCCGCCGTCTCACACAACGCTTCCAACTCTTCGTTGTTTTTGCGGTAGGTATGTCTTTCAAGAATCACTCTCACCTTCTCGGTAACGGATTCCTTGATATCTGTTTTTAATATTGCAATCTCGTTGGATTTTTCTTCTTTTACATATACTTCCAAGATACCCAGCTCTAAAATACGCTCGATATATTCCTTACGGATAATTGCCCCCTCAGGCAGAATGATTTGGTAATCCCATGTCATTAGGGGTCTTGCCAAAACTTCATTACCCTGTAATTCTTCTATACTTTTTCTTACCATGCTGTTACCCTCGTGAACTAATTATTCTCCAATGGCAATTGCCAATGCTTCTGCCTCTTCCTTGCCCAGAGAAATCTCGCTCTCCCCAAGACGGATTTCTTTGGTGTAAGAATAGCAGCCCTCTGTGCTGTGCACGGAATTGATGATAAAACCATTATTGTTTTCATCCAAAAGTGCCAGACAAAAACTTAACTGTCCGCCCATCTGATGAAAAGCGTCATACTTTACCAAACCCATCTTCTGGTAAGCAGATTCCATGTTCTTATACAGGGTACGGATGTCTTTCTTATTCTTTTCAGTACTGGTCTTTAAGAACTTATTATCCTCAAACAGAGACATAATCTCTTTTTCAAGACTCTTACCGTTCTTACCTGTCACAAACTTTTCCAGTCTGCCCATCACGTTATTGATTTTCTTAGAATGGGATATCAATATGCAAATTACAATCAGCAGTAGCAGTATCACTACAGCCATTGCAATTACCACATAACCCAAATCAAAACCGGCAAGTCCTATTTTTTCTAATATTTTACTATTACTTGTAGTTAACATAATTCTCCTTAAATCACTCCTGTTTTCCAATCATGTCAAGCAATCTGTCTAAATCTTCATGATTGTAAAATTCTATCTCAATCTTACCTGCACCGCCACCCTTAGAGGTAATAGCAACCTTGGTACCCAGCTTCTGCTTTAACTTTTCCTCAAGATCCAAATAAATGGTCTGGAGTGTCTTGTCGTCCAGCTTCTTGGGTTTTGCGGGCTTATGTAGATTCTTTACCAGCTTCTCCACATCACGCACACTCAGCTTCTCATCAAAAATCTTCTGAGCGAGAGTGTACTGCTCCTCCGGATTCTCAATGGCAAGAAGTGCTCTCGCATGTCCGGTGCTAATCATATCATCAATTACCATCTGCTGCACTTCCTCAGAAAGCTTTAACAGACGGATGGAATTGGTCACTGCGGTACGGCTCTTTGATACTCTCTCCGCAACCTCATCCTGTTTTAAATTAAACTCTGTCAAAAGACGCTTATATGCCTGTGCCTCTTCAATGGGATTCAAGTCCTCTCTCTGAATATTCTCAATCAGGGAAATCTCCACAATCTCCTGCTCTGTATAATTGCGGATAATTACAGGCACTTCCTTAAGTCCGGCAAGCTTTGCTGCGCGCCATCTGCGCTCACCGGCGATAATTTCATAATAATCTTTTCTGTCCTGCACCAATATAGGCTGCAACAAACCAAACTGCTTTATGGAATCAGCCAGCTCCTGCAAAGCATCCTCGTCAAAATACTTACGGGGCTGCTCTCTGTTGGGCTCCACCTTTGTAATCTTTACTATGGTCTCCGGTCCTTTGCTCTGCTCTACAACCGGTGCTTCTTTTTCAACCTTTTTCTCCTTGACTCCTCCTACTGCGTTGGGAATCAGGGAATCCAAACCCTTACCTAATCCTCTTGCCGCCATACCTTATCCTCTCTTTACTGTAATTGATAAAATTCTACAACATATTTTGAATATCTGCAAGCTCAAAGCTAATTACCTTTCGAAGCTCCTCTAAGGGAAGCTCTACCTGATAACCGATTTTTCCACCACTGAAAATAATAGTGTCAAACTCTGTGGCCGAGCTGTCAATTACCGTCTTAAACTGCTTTTTCATCCCAATGGGTGAACAGCCTCCGTGTATATATCCCGTCAGAGGAAGCAAATCCTTTGACTTTATCATGGCAATGCTTTTTTCCGAGACAGCAGCTGCCGCCTTTTTCAAATCCAGCTCCTTCTCCACGGGAACCACAAAAACATAATTGCTCTTGGAAACTCCAACGGTAACCAATGTCTTAAACACATGGTCCGGATTCTGATTTAACACTGCCGCCACCTCTACTCCGCTGATGGCTTCTGAATCTCCATAATAATGACTTGTATAAGGAATCTTCTTCTGGTCCAAGATTCGCATGACATTTGTTTTGTCCGGTTTTTTCATATTTGAAAGTCCTTGTTAGTTTACATAATTTTATTACACGCCTCTGGAAACTAAATAATGATTCTCATCTTCTCTTGCTTCCACAAAAGCTTTCTCTAAATCAATTTTATAATAATCTGCCAATCTCATAACCTGAGCAATAACATCTGCCATCTCATTTCCTAAACGTTCATCAACATCAGGTACCTCGTCAGTTAATGCATAGTACTTTTCTTTTATCATGACCTGCTTTGCCAGTTCACCTACCTGCTTGGAAAGCTCTATCATAGCACCCTCTGCCTTCCAATCCTGTAATTCGATTTTATTGTAACGTTTTACCGTTTCTCTATACATTTCCTGCATTTCTGAAAATGTTAAGCTCATGAAGGGATTCTCCTATAAATTATTCATTATCTTTGCCTGTGATGGTTGTGTCCGAAACAAGCAGTGCATTGTGAGCACGTCGGCACTTAGCGAGGTCATTGCATCGTTAGATGCAATCGAGCTTAGTACCGTTACGATGCGAACCATAGCGGAAGCGTGCCTGCGGTTACGGATACAACCTGAGCAGGCATAATATTATAATAATCTCTTTAATATATTATTGACCGGTCCCTGCAATCTCTTTTGGAAAAACTTCACTACAAATCCGGTACAAACTGCTGTGATAATTGTACCCTCTCTGGTACCTACTATTTTGAAATCAAAAAATATCAGTGACAAAATAATGGATAAAACAACACAGCTGATATCGAATATGATTTTTACATTACCAAAGTTTTTGTGTACTGCATCGGCGAGAGTTTTTACAAATGCCTCACCGGAATTCATGATAACATTGGCAATTACGGAAAGAGCAATTCCAAAAGCAAGAACTATTACACCTAAAAATACCAAAGTCATTTTCACCGGATATAATTGATTTGGAATAAAGGAAACACACCATAAACCAAAATCAGTAAAATATCCGAACAGAAAGGATAAAGGTATCTGCAACAGTTGAATAAGCTGAAAACGTTTTCTTAGAATTAATATCTGACCAATTATCATAACACAATTCCAGATAATCAACCAGTTTCCCATACTTAATGCCGGACATATATAACATAAAACATTTGGTACAGAGGATATAGGTGTAACACCCAGCTCCCCGTGTTTAGCAAATGCAACACCAAAAGCACTAATAAAGAGGCTGATAACAAATAACGTATATCTTTTGACAAGCTCTTTCTTTGTCATTTATTTATCCCTTATAATCCTTCCCCTGTCTCACAGCGTCCCTGCAATATGCCTTAATCTCTACGCTATTCATATAGTTATCAAATACATGGTCATCGTGTTCTTCAAATATCTTTTTGACAGGGCAGAATAATTTCACTGCATTGGTCTGATTAAAGAACATTACCTGTACGGGACACTCCATAATTCTGCTGATGCCCGCAACCATAAGAGCACTGCTCTCTTTGTTGGTAATATTACATTTCCTTACATCAAACTCACTTTTTCTTACACTCTCCAGACATTCTACCGGTTCTGTTCCGGGTCCATGAGTGATAGCCACTCTTTGGAGCTTTTCCTGAAAATCTGTATCAATGATAACCTGGCAGGCATCCAAAATAAAATCATAACCATATTTCCAGGTAGCACTGTAATCGACTACCATCCATCCGTTGTCTTCTTTTATTCCTCTAAAAATCATTTCTTCTTCCCCTTTATCACTTCATCCGCCAGCTGCATATAAGCTTCTGCTCCTGCTGACTTCGGATCATACATATTGATAGGCATACCGAAGCTGGGTGCCTCGGCAAGTCTGATATTTCTGGGAATCAATGTCTTATAAATATGTTGATTCAAATTATTCTTAACATTTTCCACTACCTGCATGGAAAGATTGGTTCTGGAATCATACATGGTAAACACCACACCCTCCATATCCAACTGAGGATTCAATCTCTCCTTTACCAGATTCACGGTATGAATCAGCTGGCTCAATCCCTCCAATGCATAATACTCACACTGAATAGGAACAATCACACTGTCCGCAGTGGTCATGGCATTTATAGTCAACATATTCAAAGAAGGAGGACAATCAATAATAATGTAATCATAATCATCCTTGATATAATCTACTTCGCTTTTTAATATGTATTCCTTCTTGTCCACACCAATCAACTCAATCTCTGCAGCCGCTAAGTTTACATTGGAAGGAATTACTGACACATTCGGAACTACCGTCTTGATAATACAATCTCTTATGGTACACTCGCCGAGTATTAATTCATATATGGTATTATCCAAATCATTCTTATCAATACCAAATCCGCTGGTTGTATTACCCTGAGGGTCCGTATCAATCAGTAATACTTTCTTTTTCTTTGCAGCCAAGGAAGCTGATAAATTTATAGAAGTTGTGGTCTTACCCACGCCACCTTTTTGATTTGCAATTGCTATAATTCTTCCCATAATCATTCGCCTTTCCTATTTAGGTTTTGCCTTTCAATTATAACACTAAATGTGGTATATATCCACTGGAAAGTTGAAAAAAGTAGAAATAAAATAAATAACCTTGCCTGGCTAAGACTATATCCGAAACCGCAGGCACGCTTTCGCTAAGGTTCGCATCGCAGCAGTACTAGGCTCGATTACATCTTACGATGTAATGACCTCGCCAAGGACTGGCGTGCTCACATTGCACTGCTTATTTCGGATATAGTCTTGCTGGCAAGGAAATATAGCTTAGCATACACAATAAAAATAGTATAAATTACTGAGACAAAACCAATATATCTATATTTTATACATGTTTCACGCCTGGTTTTTGGAATGTTTCACGGGAAAATACACAAGATTTAGGGTTGAAATGTTTCACGTGAAACATTATCTTGTATCCAAAAGAAAGAAATAGCGAATGTTTCACGTGAAACATTCGCTTAAATATCCATATAGATTGACATTCCTTGGGAATTAATGTTAAATCCAAATTTTTCATAAAAAGTTTCTTTTCCTTTAACAGCAGTTAATCCAATACTTACATTCGTTCCGGCAAAAGAATTATCTTTTAAATATTCCAATAATCTACTCACAATACTCTTTCCGATACCACAACCCTGATATTCCGGTAATACTATTATCTCTTGCAGATAATAATACATAGCACCATCACCAACTAGTCTACCCATACCAACCACTTTGCCATCACATACAGCAGTTACGTTAAACAATCCATTATCCAAAGCAACCTTAACCTGTTCAACCGGTCTCTCCCAAAATCCAGTTTCAACCTTAAGCCTAATAAAATCCTCCGGACTTAACTGATTATCTACTAATATATATTTCATTCTATATTTCCTCGCATTAAATAATATTTATTTTATCGAAAGTGTTAGTCCCCGTATATATTTATATTTTCTGTGATTTATATGCTATGGAGGAAAGACTCTATTAAAAATGGCAGTCTTTACTGACATTTTTAATGTTTTAGAGTCTTGCCGGAATGCTTAGCATATCTGAACAGAAAATATAAATATATACGGGGACTTATCCTTAAAATAACTTAATTATATCATTTTTTATTGCAAACACAGCCGCCTGCGTTCTATCCGCAACATCAATCTTCTTAAAGATATTCGTCACATGATTTTTAACAGTTCTTTCACTGATACTTAACTCATCAGCAATTTCTCTGTTAAACATACCGTTTGCAACACAGATAAGAACTTCCATCTCACGGTTAGTCAAAGAATCAATTTTATCTTTATCCTTATCACGTGAAACTAATTTACTGTTGAGTGCAGGAATCAAATTAGGCTGGATATAACTTTCACCATTCACAATAGAGATGATAGCCTTTTTCAATTCATTGGATTCTGTATCCTTTAAAATATATCCGTCTACTCCTATATCCACAGCCTTTAACAGATATTCAACTTCGTTATGTACTGTAAGAATTAATACCTTAACATTCATATTATTATTCTTAATTTCTTCCAATACTTCAATACCATTTTTCTTAGGCATATTTATATCCAATAATAAAATATCAGGCTTTACTTTATTCAATTTTTCAAGACATTCGTTTCCATCGTTTGCTTCATCAATTACTTCTATTGCTCCATCAAATTCTAACAACTGACGAATCCCCTCACGAATTAATACATGGTCATCTGCTAACATTACTTTTATACTCATACTTTTCTCCTCTTGTAAACAAATATTTATTATACAGGAACTTCAATATGCACTTCAGTACCTACACCTACTTCAGAGGTAATCTGGATTTTTCCGCCTAACAACTTAATTCGTTCCTTCATAACAGATATTCCAAAATGTATATACATGTCTGTCCTGGCTTCAACTTCTTCTACAGAAAAACCTTTGCCATTATCAGTTACATCAATTACAATGAGATTTTCCTTTTGGTGACAATGGAAAGTTACTTTTGTGGCATTCGAATACTTTTTTATATTTGTAAAGCATTCCTGAATCACTCTATAGATTGTCAATAATACCAAACGGGTATCACATGAAACTTCTTCAATTTCTACTTCCATCTCATACAAATGATTCTCATTAAAAAGCAAAATCAATCTTTCAAAAGCAGCCTTCAATCCTAAGTCATCAAATGTCATAGGTCTGAGATCAAAAATAGTATTCCTAATCTCATCAATAACTGATTTAATATTTTGTCTGATGACTGCAAGCTCTAATTTCGCTTTCACCGGATCCTGATCAATATATAACCCGGCAAGCTCAATCTTATGTACCAAATGGGTTAGGTTCTGGAGAGAAGTATCATGCAAATCTCTTGCAATCCTTTGTCTGTCTTCTTCCTGTAAACTAATAACAGAAATATTACTTTCTAATATATGATTATCCAATTTATCGGCCTTTCAGAACATATGTTCTATTTATACTATTTACAGTTTCCTTAAGTCAAAAACTCAAAATGTCAAAAGTCCGTCATTTATATCATACATTAAAATAAAAAACTTGTAAAACAGAAATCAAAAAAATAACAAAAAAGTTAGATTGGCTCCTTAGAAGGAAGTCCGGCTTTTCTCGGATATTTATTAGGTGTAGGTTTATTCTTCTTAATCAATAATAAATTTCTGTAATAATCCGTGTCAGGTAAAGTAAACTCTATTTTCTTCTCAAGACTACCGCCCAATATGGAAAGAGCTTTTCCTGCAGCTTCTATCTCTGACCTAACCTTCTCAGATTTGTAAGGGATAAAATATCCTCCTACCTTTACATAAGGTAAACAATATTCTGACAGTGTAGACAGATTCGCCACTGCTCTGGAAACTGCTACATCAAATGTTTCGCGAAGCTTTCCTGCTTTTGCAAAATCCTCTGCTCGACCGTGTACAGTCTCAATATCCGTAAGTCCCAGTTTGTCAATTACTGCATTCAAAAAATTGATTCGCTTATTTAGAGAATCCAACAATGTAATTTTTAAATTAGGATAAGCAATCTTTAAAGCAAGTCCCGGAAATCCTGCACCGCAACCCACATCAATCACAGTACACTCCTTAGTGACATCAAAAGCCTGATTCAATGTAATACTGTCCAAAAAATGCTTTTTCATCACTTCTTCGTATTCCGTGATAGCAGTCAGATTCATTACTTCATTCCATTCCACAAGCATTTCATAATAAATCAAAAACTGCTCTATCTGCTTATTGGACAAAGTAATATTCATTGCTTTTAAATCTTTTTCAAACTGAAGGGTATTATAATTATTCATTATGACCTCTTACTAATTGTTATTTTTATAACTCTCCAAGTAAACCAACAACACAGAAATATCTGCAGGTGAAACACCTGAAATTCTGGAAGCCTGTCCCACAGAAACCGGCATAAATTGTTTTAACTTTTGTCTTGCTTCCAAACGCAGGGAAGGAACCTCATCATAATTCAAATTTTCAGGTATCTTCTTTTTCTCCATCTTTTTGTACTGTTCTACCTGACGCTTTTGTCTGATGATATAACCCTCGTACTTAATCTCAATCTCAACCTGCTCCAATACAGTCTGAGGTAAAGAGTTCTTTCCACAAAGCTCCATAGCAAAGCTTTCGCGTTCTTTATCAATCTCAGCAATGGCTTCATAACCAAGCTCCGGACGACAAATAAGTTCTGCCAAGGTTGCAGCAGTTTTTAGAGTAGAACTTCCATGCTCTTCCAAAAAAGCCTGAATTTCTTTGTTGGCACCAACAGAAGTATTTTTCAATCGGTTCATTTCCTTTGCAATCAAATCTTCCTTTTGCAATAATGCATCATACTCTTCTTTTGAAATCAATCCGATTTCATAGCCTTTTTTGCGAAGTCTTATGTCTGCATTGTCCTGACGAAGTAATAATCTGTATTCCGCACGGGAAGTCATCATACGATATGGCTCTCTATTATCCTTAGTCACCAAGTCATCAATCAGTACACCGATATAACTTTCGGAACGATCCATTACAAGGGGCTCTCTTCCAAAAATAGACATAGCCGCATTGATTCCTGCCACAAGTCCCTGACAGGCTGCCTCCTCATAACCACTGCTTCCGTTAAACTGGCCACCACTAAATAACCCTTTTACCTCCTTAAATTCCAAAGAAGGATAGAGCTGTCTTGCATTGATACAATCATATTCAATAGCATAGGCATTTCTCACTATTTTACAATTCTCCAAACCGGGAACCGTACGATACATTGCAAGCTGAACATCCTCCGGCAAAGAAGAAGACATACCGCCCACATACATTTCATTGGTATGTAGACCTTCCGGCTCAATAAATACCTGGTGTCTTTCCTTTTCGGCAAATTTTACAACCTTATCTTCAATAGAAGGACAATATCTGGGACCGGTTCCTTCAATAATTCCTGCGTAAATAGGGGAACGGTCCAAATTGCCACGGATAATCTCATGAGTCTTTTCATTAGTGTAAGTAAGCCAGCAGGAAACCTGTTCCTTCTGTATACTTTCCGGGTCAGTTGAAAAAGAAAAGGGTATCACTCTTTCATCACCGAACTGCTCTTCCATCTTGGAATAATCAATGGTAGTACCATCCATTCTGGCGGGAGTTCCTGTCTTAAAACGGCGCATCTCAATACCCATATTTTTCAGAGATTCTGTAAGATAATTTGCAGCCTGCAAACCATTGGGACCGGTATAAGTAATTGCCTCACCGCACAGACATCTTGCACGTAAATAGGTACCGGTACAAAGTATCGCTGCCTTACATTCATAAACAGTACCGGTAAATGTTTTTACACCGGTAATTATCTTCAGATTTTCTTTCTCATCAGATTCTTCCCATAAAAGTTCACAAACCTCGGCCTGTTTAATAGTCAGATTCTCCTGATTTTCCAAAACCTTACGCATAGTGCGGGTATACTCTGCTTTATCTGCCTGGGCACGCAGAGAATGTACAGCAGGTCCCTTAGATACATTTAACATTTTTGACTGGATAAAAGTCTGATCAATTACTTTACCCATCTCACCGCCAAGAGCATCCAGCTCTCTTACCAGATGTCCCTTAGAAGAACCACCAATATTGGGATTACAGGGCATCAATGCAATACTGTCCACACTTACTGTAAAAATAACCGTATTAAGTCCAAGTCTGGCACATGCAAGAGCTGCCTCACATCCGGCATGTCCTGCACCAACCACACATACATCAACTTTTTCCCTGATTCCGTTTTCTTTAATAGTAACTAATTCAGACATTTTTTCCTCATTCCTAATGACTATTATTTACCCATACAAAACTTTGTAAATATCTCATTCACTAAATCATCATCTACTTCTTCGCCGATAATAAAACCAAGAGAAGAATAGGCACTCATCAAATCTATAGAATAAAAATCCTCCGGCATATCATCTGCCAAGCTTCTCTTTACCATTTGTAAACTGTCATAAGCATTTTTCAAAGCTTCTTTATGACGCATATTTGTAATGACAATCTGATTGTTATTCTTGAGATTGCCCTTAAAAAACATTTCCTTAATCGCATTTTCAAATGCATCAATACCTGTATTATCCTTGGTAGAAGTACGAATCATCTCTATCTTCTTATGACCGGGTACCAATTCATCAATTACCTGTATCAAATCTGACTCTTCCACAGCTGCAGTCAAATCAGATTTATTCAAAAGAATAATAACATTTTTATTTTCAAGCAAAGTAATAATTTCTCTGTCACTATCATCAAGAGCCACAGAAGCATCCACCACATATAATATCAAATCTGCTTCGTTTGCATATTTCTTTGCCTTCTCTACACCAATCTTTTCTACGACATCTTCAGTAGTACGGATTCCTGCAGTATCTATAATATTTAAACCAATTCCATGAAGCTTAATGGATTCCTGCAACACATCTCTGGTAGTTCCTGCAATATCCGTAACAATGGCACGTTCCTCACCTACCATAATATTTAAAAGTGATGATTTACCGGCATTTGGCTTACCCACAATAACCGTACTGATACCTTCCTTCATCAATCTGCCGTTATCTGCTGTAGAAAGAAGTTTCTCTACTCTATCACTTAAATTACTTACCTTTTCATCAAGCTTATCTTTGTAACCATCCAGACTGATATGCTCCGGATCATCCAAAGCAGATTCTATAAAAGCAATCTCATAAATAATCTCTTCTCTAAGATTTTTTACTTCTTTTGAAAGATTACCCTGCAACTGATTCATGGAAGACTGTAGAGCAAATTCATTTTGAGAATGAATTACATCAATGACTGCCTCTGCCTTAGACAAATCAATTCTTCCGTTTAAAAAAGCTCTCTTTGTAAATTCACCGGGCTGTGCCAGTCTGGCACCATGCTTTAATACAGTTTCCAATATTTTCTGCATAACAAGCACACCACCATGACAGTTAATCTCAACTGTATCCTCCATGGTGTAGCTTTTTGGTGCTCTCATCACAGCAACCATTACTTCATCTACAATACAATCCTGCCAACCTTCTGACAAAATCTCATTTTCATCTTTAAAATCTACAATATAGCCATAATGAATCGTATGACTATCTACATTCTTTAACTTTTTCTTACCACTCTTCGTACAAAAAACTTTATCTGCAATTTCAATTGCTTCCGGTCCGCTTATCCTCACAATTCCAATTCCTGAATCTGACAAAGCAGTCGCTACCGCAGCAATTGTATCCAAACTAAATAAATTATTCATAATATATTTACCCAAATTTTTAAAGAAACAAAATAAATATAATAAAATTAGTAACTATAAAGAAATTATAATAAATCACAAAAGTGAATTCAAGCCAGATTACCTTCTTCTATAGTAATCCGGCTTGAATATACCCTTCAATTATTTCTTTAAAGTTACAACAACTCTTCTAAAAGGCTCTTCACCTTCACTATGTGTAGAAACATATCTGTCATTCTGAAGTGCAGAATGGATAATACGTCTCTCATAAGGATTCATAGGCTCCAAGGATACAGCTCTCTTGGTTCTCTTTACCTTATAAGAAATATTCTTTGCAAGATTCTCAAGAGTATCCTTTCTTCTCTGTCTGTAATTCTCGGTATCAACCTTTACTCTGATATAATTCTCAGCATCCTTGTTTACTACCAAAGATACAAGATACTGCAAAGAATCAAGAGTCTGTCCTC
>CALYZQ010000067.1 GCA_945609985.1 uncultured Lachnospiraceae bacterium
GCATAACCAAACATCATACCCTGGTCTCCCGCACCGATTGCTTCCAACTGCTCGTCTGTCATCTTGCTTTCCTTTGCTTCCAAAGCCTTGTCCACACCCATTGCAATGTCAGCAGACTGCTTGTCCAGAGATACCATAACAGCACAGGTATTGCCGTCAAAGCCTTTTTCGGATGCATCATAACCAATCTCGGTTACAGTCTTTCTTACGATAGCAGGGATATCAATGTTTGCCTTTGTGGTAATCTCACCCATAACAAGCACAAATCCCGTATTGGTACAGGTCTCACAAGCCACACGGCTGAAAGGGTCCTGCTCCATCAGTGCATCCAGCACAGCGTCAGACACTGCGTCACAGATTTTATCGGGATGTCCCTCAGTTACTGATTCAGAAGTAAATAATCTTTTTTCCATCTTCCTTGGTTCCTTTCCCTGCGGAGAATCCGCAGTCTAAATTGAAAAAAGTCCGCTTACATAAGCGGACTTGGGTTTATCGATAATCAAATCCTCTTATTGTTCGAAATGCTCGCTCAGGTGGGCACCTTCCGTAAAGGGGTTGCCGTGGCTTCACTGATCCTATGTATCTCCACCACTCTGAATAAGAGAAAACAATATGAAATTTGTTATCCTTGTTACGTGATTACAATACTATGAAAAGTATTACTTGTCAACAATAAATTAAAACGCATTATCCGATTTTTAACTTAAACTTCTGAAGCTCCCTCTCAGTATTCACCAACTCAATCTGAGCTCCCAGATTCTGCAGCTTCAAATGGAAGTCTTCATAACCGCGCTCAATATAGTGGATATCATCCACCACAGAGAAGCCCTCCGCAGAAAGTGCCGCCATAACAAGTGCCGCTCCTGCACGCAAATCCGGTGCCGAAATGCTGGCTCCGGTGTATCTTTGCACACCGTCGATAATAGCTGTGTTACCCTCTACCTTGATGCTGGCTCCCATGCGGGTCAACTCGTCCACATATTTGAAACGGTTTTCAAAAATACTCTCCGTAACAATACTTGTACCCTTGGAAAGTGCCAACGCAACCGTTATCTGAGGTTGCATATCCGTAGGAAATCCGGGATAGGGCAAGGTCTTTACATGGGTATGCATCAAAGGCTTGGATGCAACAACTCTTAAGCAGTCATCCGCCTCTTCTATCTCACAGCCAATCTCCAAAAGCTTTGCGGAGATGGATTCCAAATGCTTGGGAATTACATTCTTTACCGTAACATCACCCTTGGTAACTGCCGCAGCAAACATAAAGGTACCTGCTTCAATCTGGTCAGGAATAATGGTATACTCCGTGCCGTGAAGCTTCTCCACACCCTTGATACGAATAACATCCGTACCTGCGCCCTTGATATTGGCGCCCATGCTGTTTAAGAAGTTTGCCAAATCTACCACATGCGGCTCCTTCGCTGCATTTTCAATAGTAGTCATGCCTTCTGCCATGGCAGCTGCCATCATTACGTTAATGGTAGCACCCACACTGGAAACGTCCATAAAAATATGACTTCCCACCAGACGCTCTGCCTTAGTCTTAATCAGACCATGCTCGATAATGACCTCTGCGCCCAATGCTTTAAAGCCTTTGATGTGCTGATCAATGGCACGGCAGCCGATATCACATCCACCGGGAAGAACAACCTCTGCATGCTTATATTTACCTAAAAGTGCACCTATCAGATAATAGGATGCTCTGATTTTCTTGATATTTTCATCTTCAACTACCAGATTGCTGATATTTGCTGCATTGAGAGTAACACTGTGACGGGAGGTACGCTTTACCATCACACCGATACCGCTCATGGCACTCAAAAGCACATTGATATCTCTGACATCCGGCATATTATCTATATATACGGTTTCATCCGTCATTACAGAAGCAGCAAGAATAGGAAGCGCAGCGTTCTTGGCCCCTCCTATCTCCACTTCTCCTACTAATGGATTACCGCCTTTGATTGCGTATTGTTCCATTTAAATTACCTCTTACTTCGGACAATCATTCTATAACGGGATACGGACATACCTCTCCCTATACTAGGAGAGTACCACATTTTTGTAATTTTGTAAACAGAATGCACGTTCTGTCCTTCGCTACTTAATGTGCTTCATGGGATTTACATGTTTGCCGTCAATCAAAAGCTCAAAATGCAGGTGCGGTCCGGAAGAAATACCGGTATTACCGCTAAGTGCAATCTTTTCGCCCTGTTTTACCTTTTGTCCGACCTTAACCAGCACCTTGCTCAAATGCGCGTAACGGGTCTGACGGCCGCCCTCATGGTTAATATATACCACGTAACCATATCCGCTACCCCAGCCGGCCTTTGCAACTGTACCACCGCAGGAAGCATAAACTGCCGTGCCTTTAGAAACAGCCCAATCCTGACCCTTATGGTAAGTACTTGCTCCCTTTGTAGGTGCATTTCGGGGACCAAAGCCCGAGCTTGCACGCCCTCCGGAAACAGGCTTGATGAACGTGGGCGGAATCTTTGTACCACGCTTTACAATCTTTGCAACTGCTTCCTTTACCACTTCCTCTTTTACAACTTCCCTTGAAACCACTTTATCATTCAGGTAAGTAACATCCACTACTGCCTTTCTGAAACCGGAAGAAGGCTGCTGTATCACCTCTGTCTTTGTGGTATACCACTCATCCACATCAATATAAATAATATCTGCGTCATAAACCTCTTCTACGTAATTCTGCTCCACTCGCATTACGGAAAGTTCCGGCTCCGGTATGGTAATCAGCAGCTTGTCCCCAACCCTGATTGGACTATTGACATCCTTAAGCTTATCGCTGTTCATTTCCACAATCTTTTCCATAGGGATATCGACCTTAATGGAAATTTCAGAAAGGGTATCTCCGGATACCACCTCGTACTCGGCAGGCATTTCCTGTTCCTTAATCACTTCATTGATTGCGGTCTCTAAATCCGTCAGCTGATTTACCGGAAGATACGCTTCAACCACCTCTACCTCTTCGGCAAAGTCCATACTTAAAAGACCATACTCAAAATCAGAAAAGCCTTTTTCTTCGGTCTCTATTTCAGTTTCTCCCAAATCCTCAAAAAAATTCTGGATACCGGCATCCTTATAATTATTGGAAGCCTTCTCCTCCTGTTCCTTTTTCTCTTCCACTGATATTATCTGTGTTGTAAGCACGTCAAATTCACGGTGTTCATCATGCATCAGCTCCACCGCAAATTTTCCTTCCCCACTATACTTATCAAGTGCTGCCTGCAATAATGCCAGCACATCATCCCTGCTTGCCAGGTTCACCATGTATTCGTTCACTTTCAAGGTATACGCACGGCGCATGGTCTTCTGGACACTGCTTTCCAATACCTTTTCCATATTGGCGATGATTTCTTTTTCATCATCCACATATCCCCAAAGAACTTCCTCTCCCTCAATGGACATTTCGACTTCCATAAAGAGGAGATTTTGGCTTTGGGATGCTACGTTTTTCCTTGCTGCTATCAGCAGATTCTCCACACTTTCCTCTTCACCCACGGTACCTACCTGCGTACCATTTAAAAAGATATGGAAGAAATTGTTTCCTGTCTTTTCAAAAGGAATATACCCATCTACAAAAAACAGACAACAAAACAGCGTGAGGAGAGTCATCTTAATGTATGTAAATTTAACTCTTCTAAAAATATATCTGATTCGTCTCATTCGTCTTATTTCTCAATCCAATGTTATCATGTAACAAAATTGTAACAGCTTCATTCTATCAGTATTTATTTTGATTGTAAAGCCTTTCTGTGATAAAATAACGTTATCACAGGATGAAAGGAGTAGGAAAATGCCCAAAAAAATTATTTTTCACATCGATGTCAACTCTGCATTTTTGAGCTGGTCCGCTTTGGAAAAACTAAATTCCGGCGACTCTGTTGACCTGCGCCTGATTCCCTCCATAGTAGGCGGTGACATGGCAAAACGTCATGGAGTGGTGCTCGCAAAGTCCATTCCCGCAAAAGCCTACGGTATTTCTACCGGCGAACCGGTCATTAATGCATTCCGCAAATGTCCTAATCTGGTGACCGTTGCTCCCAATCACGAAATGTACTCCCGCATGAGTAATCAGCTTATGGAGTATCTGTCCGACATTTGTCCCGACATTGAACAGGTCAGCATCGATGAGTGCTATATGGATTATACCCCCATTGCAGGGAAATATATCTCTCCGGAGGCCGCAGCTACTATGATAAAGGATACTATTTACAGTACCTTCGGTTTTACCGTAAATGTGGGAATTTCTGACAAAAAGGTTTTAGCCAAAATGGCTTCTGACTTCAAAAAGCCCAATTTAGTTCATACCCTGTATTCCCATGAAATCAAGGAAAAGCTCTGGCCGCTTCCTGTTTCTTCCCTGTTTATGTGTGGCAAAAGCAGTGTGGAAACCCTAAAGAAACTGGGCATTGTCACCATCGGCGACCTTGCGCAGGCAGACTCTCAAATTCTGGAGGCTCATTTGAAAAGTCATGGTCTTACGCTGTGGCAGTACGCCAACGGCATTGATGCTTCTTCCGTCATCTCCGAGCCTGCAAAGATCAAGGGTATCGGTAATTCCATCACCTTAAAAAGCGATGCTACAGACAGGGCGGAAGCATGTAAGGCACTTTTGAATCTGTCCGAGTCCGTAGGCAGCCGACTTCGTGCATCCGGGCGGCTGGCAGGACTGGTATGCACAGAGATTAAATACAACACCTTTAAGTCCGTGTCACACCAGATGCACCTGGATACTCCCACTGCATCCACAGATATGATTTATGTTGCAGCCTGCAAGCTCTTTGATGAGCTTTGGGACGGCACCCCTATCAGACTTCTGGGCGTACGCACCTCAAAGCTTACGCAAGATGATGCTCCCATTCAACTGAACCTCTTTGACTATGCAGCTCCCAAATCCGAAAAGCAGCAAAAGCTGGATGCCGCTTTAGACGATATCCGCAAACGGTTCGGAAGTAATGCCATAAAAAGAGGGAGTCTGTTAGACTCCCGTGATGATTATCAAAAGCATTAATTTTTCTTTACACTGTATCCAAAGGTACCAAGCTGCTCACCGCAGGCTAAATATGCACCGTGGGAATAAACAATGGGCTCCGCATTCTCAAGATGAAATTTGCGTTTTTCGTCCATATACTTCTCATCCGCATGTACTGCCAGCACTTCCGCCAAGAACATGTCGTGAGAACCAAGGGGTAACACTTCTGTAACCCTGCATTCCATACAAACCGGGCTCTCTCCAATCATGGGCGCCTTTACATGAGTAGCAGGTACCGGAGTCAGATTCATCTCCTTAAACTTATCTACATCCCGTCCACTCTTCACGCCACAATAATCCGTTGCAAACGCAAGCTCCTTCGTGGTCAGGTTAATCACGAATTCTCCCGTCTCTTTCAGTATCGGATAAGAATATCTCTCCGGACGTACCGAAATGGATACCATGGGGGGATTGGTACAAACCGTACCTGCCCATGCTATGGTAATTATATTACTGTGCCCTTCACTGTCAGCCATACTTACCATCACCACCGGTAAGGGATACAGCATATTGCCAGGCTTCCACATTTCCTTTGCCATGCCGCTCACCTACAGAATATTTAAATAGGTAAGCACCTGAAATGCAATACTGCCAAGTGCTGCAATCAATGCTGCAATGGAAATACCCAAAACAGCACTTAACTTACCCTTAACCCTTGCTATAGCCACATTAACAGCCTCTGTCTGCTTGTTGCCTTCTTCCACGACAACAGCCTGCACATTGCGGTACACCTTTACACATTCCTTGTGTACATTTTCAGAAGATGCGGTTATCTTCTCCTCCACAAACTGCTTTAAATCGCTATTGTCCGGGGTAGCCGCCTGAAATTCCTGAAGCTTCCTCATGCTTTCGGACACCAGCCTGTCCACCTGGGGACGAATAGCTTCATCGAACACACCATCCATCTGCGTATTCAATGCACGCAGTTCCTGACTGTATGTTTGAAGCTCATGGCAAACCAGTTTCATCTCCTGCAAGCAATCATTATATTCTTTTACCTGTGCTTTCAAACGGTTCATTTCTTCCGTATCTGCAGCAGTATTTGCCTTGATCATCTCCTGTGCTGTCAACTTATGTGCCAGCTTGTCCATAAATGTGTCCATCCATTTTCCTCCGCGCATATCCATCTACCACTTTCAGTTTATTTTAGTAAAGTGCTATATTGCTTATTGTATCACTTTTTTTACCATCTGACAACAGTCTGAACCTTGCATATTTTTGTGCACAATGCACTAATTACTTTCTACACATTTCGTTTTTTCTCTATATTAACCAAAGTTTTCACCTTATTCACACTTTGTTCATATTGTATTGTTATACTGACAACAGATTGATAGTTACACATTGCAAGTTTTTTATTTTTTTCATAATAGCCCGGGTGCCGCAAGGTACTTGGGCACTCCTCATTTATAGGGTAATTTACGGCGCAGTATGCGCCTTTTTTTGTGATGCCGACCGCTCATCAGAGCGAGATTCGCAACGCGTATCTCGTCTCTGTGGGCGGGTGGGGAAGGGACAGGGGGGACCATGACACAAGCTCATACAAAAAGGCTGCGCATATTGCGCAACCTCTATATTACTCCTCAGCTGTAAGCAGCTCACGTGCCCTGCTTATCGCGAGAATTTCATCATTCAGGGAAAGCATTCTGGCATCTAAATCGGATACCATCTTGGCACAGACTACCAATTCATTTTTAATATGCTCCGGGGCATCTCCTTCAAATTTGTAGTGAATCTTATGCTCCAGACTGGCCCAAAAATCCATGGCTACCGTACGAATCTGAATCTCCACTTTGGTGTCCACGATACGGTCCGATAAATATACCGGAACCGTAATAATCATATGATAGCTTTTATATCCGCTGGCCTTGGGATATGTAATATAATCCTTGACACCGATTACCTTGATGTCCTTCTGCTCACTAATCATATCTACAATTCTGTAAATATCGGAGGTAAAGGAACAGATTACGCGGATACCTGCTATATCATCGATATGCTCCACCATATTATCAATGGTTGACTCATAGCCTTTTCTCTTCAACTTCTTTACAATACTTTCAGGTGATTTAATACGCGCCTTAATATGCTCGATGGGATTGTACTGATGCACATGCTGGAACTCCTCATTGAGTATCTCCATCTTGGTCTCTATCTGTCTGAGTGCTGCATTGTATATGAGTGTAACCTCTTTCCAGCTGTCAATGCCGTCTCCCTTGTTTAACTTTAATTCCATTGCTACTCCCTCAAATTAAAACTCATTATTATTAACAATTTTATTATAGCATATAACCCACAAAAAAAGTACCCTTTTACAAAAAGTTAATAAAATAGTGTTTGCCCTTGAAAAGTTCTGCCGGATGACTTAAGATAAGTCTACCGGCAGAAGGAAAGGAGTATTCATATGTTTCGTTTATGGGCAAGAACCTTCAAAGACACACGCATGATTCAGGACACCTGCATAGAGGATAGCAGCGATGACACCCGCACGCACAAGATTTTTCGTGCACTGGATGAAATCTGCTATCAGTTTGATTTGGGCAAGCCCATCTGGCTGGATAAAACCATTGCAGAATTCAAGCGTCATGACAAGGCACGTTTTACCCAGGATAACTTTATCGAAACCATTGACTTTGACTATCTGGAAATCCAGGTTATCGAAGAAGACTGACTTACTTTTCGTACAGCCATGCCTGAGCGGTAAAGTCTCCCTTTGCATCACCATAAGTATCTATCATCTTTGCACCATCCATAAAGCTTACATCAATTGCTTTTGATTCCTCAAAACGATGGGCAATTGCAAGATATCTGTTACCAAGCTGTCTGATAACAAGCTGCTCTCCCTTGGGATGATTGTAGCTCTCGGTCTGACAGTCAATCAGTATCGTCTTACCATCCTTGATAATATCTGATACCTTATTATAGAATGCCATTCCCTCTTCAATCAGTTTCCACTGCTCATCGGACAAATTGCACACATCACCACTCAAACACATTCTTCCCAAATAGGTATTGATAAGTGAATAACGGATTCTATCCGCATCATCCTTCTCACGGAGCACTGCCCAAATCTGACTCTGCTCAGGCTTTACCACACGGTGCAGGTTTGCTGCAATAATAGGCATGGATTTGGTCTCATGGGCATCAGAAAAGCTTGCCTGGGACACAATCTCCATCATGGAGCTCTCCAATCTGTGACCGCCGCTGGAGCAGTTCTCGATAACCATATCCGGCAGTTCTCTTTTAATCTTACGGAAAAACTCCTGAGTAGCCTCCACACGCTTTCTAAGGCCCTCACCAAGACTGTCAGGATCGTCACAGCCGATACCCAGTGTATCGTTGTAATCCACCTTTATGTAGCCAAAACCACAGTCCTTTAACAGCTTGATTACCTTCTCAGAAAGATAATCAATTACCCACTCCTGGGTCATATCAAAGAAACGTCTGTCACCAATGCTTAAGGGTACACCGTCCTTCTTTATCAAATGCTCCACATCATCATAATGCTTGGAGCCCCTGCTAACTGTCTCAAATTCATACCAGATTCCCGGAATCATACCGTTTGCTCTGATATAATCTGCCATAGGCTTTAATCCACCGGGGAATTTCTTTTCATTAATCTCCCAATCACCGATACAATTCCACCAATACTCGTCACCGTACCAGCCGGAATCCATAATCAGATACTTGATACCCTTTCCCTTAAGCTGATCACAAATACGCTTAATGTTATCAATATTGGGATTGCCCCATGTGGTGCAATACTCATTAAACATAATCGCCATGTCATTGTCCACGGGGGAAATATCGGGTTTCTGTGCCTTTACCAGCTTATCGCACACATCATACAGGGAATTACCACATGCAATGGCAGCTCTGGGGGTGGTAAACGCCTCTCCGGGACGGATGGTCTTCATCCAATGACCAAAATCGCGGTCTGCCATACCGCCCACTACAGACAAGGTATTATCCATACTCTGTCCGTTGATCTCAATCTGCCAGGACGCGGGAGTATAAAGCTGAATACCGATAAATTCTCCGCTCTGTGTATCCTCCAATGCCAAGAAAGGAAAATACTTTCTGACAGGCATGGAACCTGTAGTACCGAACTTTTCAATTCTCACACCGTTTCCGCACCATGAAGGCTCCAGATGTAACTCATTAATGGTCTCTGCACGAAGCTTTCCCTCTGCACTCCAGAAAGACTGCATTCTGTAAATTTTATCCGCCTTCACACCTTTAATAGCAAAGGATGCCAGCATTTCCAAAACTGCATCTTCATCCCCGCCGTTTGCAAAGGTAGTCGTCACAAAAGTTACATCATCCCTCTGCTCCTTCGTCACAATCACCTGATGCTTTCTGGCATTCTTATAGACTGTCTTCCCGTCCTCTTCAGACACCTTGTTAAGCTCTGCCACCGTCTGACTGTTGCACATGGTCAAACCGCTTGCATAGCCGCCTGAATACGCATCCTTCTGTAATTTCACCTCTACAAAATATTCCATATCATCCTCCGTTTTCTTCATAGAATGTATCGTTTATCGTTTTACCTTTTTAGTATAAATTTATGCCAATATTACTGTCAACAAAAAGCAATTGACATATCATTCTTTTCTATTGACATTTTCTCACATCAGGTGTAATATCAATATTGTTCGACATAGTTTTTATTACTACTTGTTGTAGCTCTAACTGTTTTTGTTGAAGTTTTATGACCTATAATAAAATTGGAACAGTAGGAAATACTACTGTTATCTATATTTGAACAAAACGGAGGTACCCTATGCAGATTACAATTCGTGAACCCGGAAGTGCACTGACACATTTTATCGGAATGATGATGGCTGTTTTTGCCACCATTCCCTTACTCATAAAGGCCGGCATTGAATCCGGCGGACGCGCCTTTGCGGCAATGGCCATCTTTATGGGAAGCATGATTTTGCTCTACGCGGCAAGCACTACTTATCATACCGTCAACCTCACCGGTAAATATTTAAAGATTTTCCGCAAAATTGATCACATGATGATATTCGTACTGATTGCAGGCTCCTACACTCCTGTATGCCTGATTGTATTAGGTGGTAATTTAGGCTATCGACTGTTAGCTTTGGTGTGGGGCATTGCCATATTCGGCATCATTATAAAGGCCTGCTGGATTACCTGTCCTAAATGGTTTTCCTCCATCCTTTATATCGCCATGGGCTGGGTATGCGTCTTTGCCTTCGGCCCTCTCTTCCACTCCTTACCGTTAACAGCTTTTCTGTGGCTTTTGGGAGGCGGCATTATTTACACCATCGGCGGTGTCATTTATGCGCTGAAACTCCCTGTATTTAACTCACGCTACAAATCCTTCGGCTCCCACGAACTCTTCCACCTCTTCGTCATGGGAGGAAGCATCTGCCACTTCATCTTTATGTATTTATATGTAGCATAAAAACGAGGTTGCCGCCTCACACAAAAAGCCTGCCGAACTACAGTCCGACAGGCCTCATTTTTATGCTACTCTTCATACCCATTGGGGTTATTCTTCTGCCATCTCCAGGAGTCCTCGCACATCTCCTTAATACCAAACTCTGCCTCCCAGTCAAGCTCCTCCTTTGCAAGACTTGCATCGGAATAGCAGGTTGCGATATCTCCGGGGCGACGCTCCTTAATCACATAAGGAATCTTCACGCCGGTGGCTTCCTCAAAATTCTTTACAATATCAAGCACACTATAGCCGACACCGGTACCCAGATTGTAAATCTTAAGTCCCGCCTTTTCCTCAATCTTTTTCAGTGCCTTCACATGACCTCTTGCTAAATCCACTACATGGATGTAATCACGCACTCCCGTACCATCCGGTGTATCGTAATCGTTTCCGAACACGCCAAGCTGCGGAAGCTTTCCAACTGCCACCTGTGTGATGTAGGGCATCAGATTATTGGGAATTCCATTGGGATTCTCACCAATGGTACCGCTCTTGTGGGCACCGATGGGATTGAAATAACGAAGCAAAATCACATTCCACTCAGCATCTGCCTTCTGGATATCACTAAGCACCTGCTCCAGCATGGACTTAGTCCAGCCGTAAGGATTGGTACACTGTCCCTTAGGACATTCCTCCGTAATCGGAATAAATGCCGGATTGCCGTAAACGGTTGCACTGGAAGAAAAGATAATATTCTTCACACCGTGCTTTCTCATCACATCCACCAAGGTCAAAGTACCTGCGATATTGTTTTCATAATACTCCCAAGGCTTTGCAACGGACTCACCAACTGCCTTAAGTCCTGCAAAATGAATGACTGCATCAATCTGCTCCTTGGAAAAAATCTCCTCCAGAGCCTCACGGTCCAAGATGTCTGCCTTATAGAAGGGCACCTTCTTGCCGGTAATTGCTTCCACGCGCGCTAAAGACTTCTCGCTGGAATTGCTGAGATTGTCAAGGACAATCGCCTCATGTCCTGCCTCCTGCAGCTCCACTACGGTATGGCTTCCGATAAATCCGGCACCGCCTGTTACTAATATTCTCATGTATACGTCCTCTCTCTCCGAATCTGTCGGTCTGTGCCGACATTTCTTCACTTACTCTTACAGTTGTACTCCATTTTCCTGTAAAAGTGCTCTTGCACTCTCCACGGAATCGATACCTGTCTTATTTTTAATAGGCGCAAATTCCTTATTTCTCACTACCTCATAAGGCAGGCAGCTATCCATCTGATGAATCATATCAAGCACCAGACTTTCAAACTTATAGCCGTTGGGCTCCTCGGGTTTCACAAGTTCGCCCTGCTCATCCAGATAAGGAATCTTCTTTTCCACAATGTGAAGAGGCATTTTCTTCTCCATCATATTTTCCAAATCAGTCACCTTAAACAAATAATTCAAGATAACACCAAAGTTGTATGCAGGCTCACCCTTTGCATCCTTGGCATTCATAAGCTCCTCGGTAAGCTCGTAATACTCAACGATGGAAGGTTTGCCATCCTCAAGACACATTACGCCAACCTTCTCATCAGGCGCATTCTTGCGAACCACCTTGGCACCTACTACACAATTCTTCTGCAGGGTTGCGCCTACAAAGCAGGGATCTGCAATTCTCTGCAACACATTATCTACCGCAAACACATTGAACCACTCAATGCCTTCACTATGTACCAAATCAAGCAATCCGCTGTTCTTCATGGAAATAAACCAGCCGCCGTTACCGTTGGGAGAGGTGGAAAGCTTGCCCTTCTCCTCAAGATAAATCTTACCTTCATAATCGGTAGCAGCTGCCATTTCCTGCTTGAAGAAATGTACATACTCTGCCTTATATCCGAAATAATCATGCTCCTTCAAAAAGCTGATAGTCGCATCATTGTTCTTGTCGCTGGTCATAACAAACAAATGAATCCATGCATCAGCCTGACGAACCACATCCATCAAATTATTAATCAGACACTCAAAAATGTACAACTCTCTGGTAAGACCCACATTGTACATACCCTTGGGATTATCAGAACCAAGTCTGGTTCCCATACCGCCTGCCAAAAGAAGCGCACCTACTTTACCTGCGCGGATTGCCTCTAAGCCGGTAGCTGTAAAGCTTTCCTTATTCGCTTCAATCTCGCTAAGCTCCATTGCTGCAAGAGGAGTAATTACACCCTTCTGTGCCAAATCCTCCTTGTGCTTGCAGGCCTCCAAAATACTCATGTCAGTAGCCTCAATCTGATCAAGCAGCTCCTGCTTCTGCGCCTCTGAAAGCTCGTCATAATATTTCAACACATGCTCCTGGCCAAATTTAACCAGCTTTTCCTTTGCCTGTTCCAATGTCATGGTAATCTCTCCTTTTTCCTCTTTACATACATTCATTCTGCCATGCGGCAATTCGCCTTCCGCTGTGGCACACATCATATTCATTATATCGCAAAATCATACAGACCGCAACGAGTGCACAGGGAATTTAAGGAAAACTTAATTTTGCTCTCCTCCAACGGTTCCCGACTGCTCCTCCTTCACCACGTCCTCCGTTAACGCTGCCTCCGGGATTGTGTCTGCTCTCATGACTTCTTCCCATACACTTTCCAGATACGTAAGGGAAAAGTTGGGATCCTGCTTAATGATTTCATTTTCCTGTGCCAGCTCCTCTGAATATTCCTCCAAAGGATATACAGTAATTCCCTGCACGCCACTTTTTACGTGTGAGACAATTGGCAGTGCATCGTAATCGGTTATGCTTATCGTACCGTCCTCCGCTCTCTCCAACGTCACCCTTGCCATGGCACCAAGCATACGGTCTGCCACGCCGTCTCCTTTGCCGCTGGTGGCATTGACAAAATTACCGATAGAATAGTACACCAGCATCCTGTGACCACTTTCATCTTCCACCCACTCCACGGGCTCTATCACATGAGGATGGGTTCCCAGTACCAAATCCACCTCAAGTTCCATAAAAAACTGCACCCAATTTCCCTGGCGCTTATCCGGCTCATGGCGGTATTCTGTTCCCCAATGAGGACAGACAATCACAAAATCTGCCAGTTCCTTTGCCTGTGCCACATCTGCTCTAATCAACTCCTTATCCAACATATCCACAAGATACGGAGCATCCTCCGGCATGGGAATGCCGTTGGTACTGTAGGTATAGTTTAATATCGCCACCTTAATTCCGTTTTCTTCCACTATTACAATATCGTTTGCCTGAGCTTCAATGCTTTCATAAATGCCTGCCACCTGTATCTGCGGATGCTCATTTGCCCAGAACGTAAGACAATTCCTTACACCCTGTTCCCCTTTATCAAGGGTGTGGTTGGTGGCATGCAGCACCACATCAAATCCGGCTTCCACAAGTGCATCTCCCAGCTCATAAGCCGCATTAAAGCGGGGATAGCCGGAAAGTCCAAGCTCTGTACCGCCAATAATAACCTCCTGATTTACAAGTGCCACATCCGCGCCTGCAATCTCTTCCTTCACATTGGCAAATATATGGTCATAATTGTAGCTGCCGTCCTCCTGCTTGCCGCTGTCCGTCACTCTGGTATGCATAAGCATATCCCCCACCATCAGCAAAGTCATTTGCTTGGGCTCCGGGGTGGGTTCGGGGGGTGGTTCCGGGGTAGATTCCGGTGTTGGAACAGGGGTGGGAGTTACTTCCTGCTCTCCTATGTTTTCGGCTAATGCTTCCGTTCCAATATCTCCTGCGTTTTCCTCCTGCTCCGCGGAAATCTGTGACGATTGCAAGGCATTGCCCTTATCCCCACAGCCTGTACCTAGTAAAAGCACCATGCCAAGCAGTAAAATATATACTCTATTCTTCTTCATTTTGTAATCCTCTCTTGTTAAAGACTAATCACAGTATAAACCTATACCTAAGGGCAATGTCAACAGAAAAAGAGTTCGCACGTGCGAACTCTCTTTCCCCAAGCGTAAAACCTGATTAATGCTTCTGTAAATATTTTTCCTTCGTAGCCATGCCACCTCTGATGTGTCTCTCCGATTTATTCACATCCAACACTTTCCTTGCCTGCTTGGCAAGAGTGGGATTAATCTGCATGAGACGGTCGGTGACATCCTTATGTA
>CALYZQ010000068.1 GCA_945609985.1 uncultured Lachnospiraceae bacterium
GTATTTGCTATTCCTGAGATGGGACGTTTCTATCGTCACGTATTGATCGAGAAGAACTATCCTCATCACGGTGCAGTTGCATTCGGTCACTTCGGAAAGGCATTGTTCGAGGTATTCAAGTTCATCGGCGTTCCTGTAGAAGATTTGAACTACAACCAGCCTAAGAGCTTACCTTATCCTACCGAGAATCCTTGGGCATAATCGCCGGATTTTAATATGGATGATTGAGGGCGGAGTCGCAAGACTCCGCCCTTTTTGTGCTGTGGATTTTTAAGGGTGCCTCTGCCACAAGGGGCTGTACTGTGTCTCAGATGCGCCATACACTGTTATGAGCCTTAAAACGTAGTAAGATTCGGGAGGGAGGCTCCCAAATCTTACCTGAGTCTCATCTCCGTGGCGCATAAATCGCACAGACAGCTCCCTTGGGGCGGAGGCACCTATGAAAATCACGTAAGTTCATATGAGGGTCGGAGTTTTGCTAGTTTTACTTTGGTGTTATGGCATTTTTGCGCGGCAAAGCAGATATAAATGTGATTAGTGCAATCCTACCTGTCGAGAATGAAATCAGTGACTTGATATGTGCAGTTTCATAGTGTAAAATAGTATCTGTATACGACACAAAACATCAGATAAAGGAGCAGTATCATGGCGTTTGCACATTTGCATGTTCACACGGAATTTTCCCTGCTGGACGGTTCCAACAAAATAAAAGAATATGTTGCCAGAGTGAAAGAGCTGGGCATGGATAGTGCGGCGATTACGGACCATGGTGTGATGTATGGTGTTATCGATTTTTACAGAGCGGCAAGAGAAGTAGGAATTAAGCCGATTCTGGGCTGTGAGGTGTATGTGGCACCCAATTCCCGCTTTGACAAGGAGCTTACCGGAGGGGATGAGCGTTATCATCATCTGGTGCTTCTGGCAGAGAATAATACCGGCTATGCCAATCTGATGAAGATTGTGAGCAAGGGTTTTACGGAAGGATATTATTATAAGCCCCGTGTGGATATGGAGGTCTTAAACCAATACCACGAGGGCATTATTGCGCTGTCTGCCTGTCTGGCGGGAGAAGTACAGCGATATATTACAAAAGGGCTTTTGGATGAGGCACGCAAATGTGCTTTGAAATATGAGTCCTGCTTTGGTAAGGGCAATTACTTTTTGGAATTGCAGGATCATGGTATTCCGGAGCAAAAATTAGTCAATACAGAGCTGTTAAAGATGAGCCGCGAGCTGGATATTCCGCTGGTGGCTACCAATGATGTGCATTATACCTATGCGGAGGATGCGGATCCCCATGATATTTTGCTCTGCTTACAGACCCAGAAAAAGCTTTCCGATGAGGACCGTATGCGTTATGACGGCGGTCAATACTATGTAAAGAGCGAAGAGGAAATGAAGGGACTGTTCCCCTATGCGTGGGAGGCTGTGGAGAATACCCAGAGGATTGCGGACCGCTGTAACGTGGAAATTGAGTTTGGCGTAACAAAGCTGCCGAAATACGAGGTGCCGGAAGGCTATGATTCCTGGACGTATTTGAATAAATTGTGCATGGACGGTCTTGTGGAGCGGTACGGTGATATTGACAAGCCGGCAGGAGACACCGGACAGACGTTAAAGGAAAGGCTTGATTACGAGCTTTCGGTTATCCGCACCATGGGTTATGTGGATTATTTCCTGATTGTGTGGGATTTTATCAATTATGCCAAGAGCAATGATATTCCTGTGGGACCGGGACGTGGTTCGGCGGCGGGAAGTATTGTTTCCTATTGTCTGAAAATAACAAATATTGACCCGATAAAGTACAGTTTGCTGTTTGAGCGATTCCTAAATCCGGAGCGTGTATCCATGCCGGATATTGATATTGACTTCTGCTTCGAGAGAAGACAGGAGGTTATTGATTATGTGGGTAAGAAGTATGGCGCTGACAAGGTGGTGCAGATTGTCACCTTTGGTACCTTGGCGGCAAAGGGTGTTATCCGCGATGTGGCGAGAGTAATGGATTTGCCATATGCGCTGGCGGATTCTATTGCCAAGATGGTGCCCAATGAGTTAAATATTACATTGGATAGAGCGCTGGAGTTAAATCCTGAATTAAGAAAATTATATACAGATGATGAGCAGGTGCATTATCTGATTGATATGTGTAAGCGTCTGGAAGGACTTCCCAGACATACCTCCATGCATGCAGCAGGTGTAGTAATCTGTCAGAAGTCGGCAGATGAGTTTGTACCTCTTTCCAGAGGCTCGGATGGTTCTATCACCACCCAGTTTACTATGACCACCTTGGAGGAGCTGGGACTTTTAAAAATGGATTTCCTGGGGCTTCGCACCCTGACGGTAATCCATGACGCAGTGAAATTTATTGAGACAACCACAGGAAAACACATTGATGTGGATGTCATTGATTATGATGATAAAAATGTGCTTGCTTCCATCGGTACGGGCAAGACAGATGGTATTTTCCAGTTGGAAAGTGCGGGGATGAAAAGCTTTATGAAGGAGCTTCGCCCCCAGAATCTGGAGGATGTTATTGCGGGTATTTCCCTGTATCGTCCCGGTCCCATGGACTTCATACCCAAGTACATTAAGGGAAAGAATAACCACAATGAAGTTACCTACTCCTGCCCTCAATTGGAGCCAATTCTGGCACCTACCTACGGCTGTATCGTGTATCAGGAGCAGGTTATGCAGATTGTGCGTGATTTGGGCGGATATACTTTGGGGCGAAGCGATTTGGTGCGCCGTGCCATGAGTAAGAAAAAGCAGTCCGTGATGGAGAAGGAACGCGCCAACTTTATCTATGGCAATGAGGAGGAAAATGTGCCGGGCTGTGTGTCCAACAATATCAGTGAAGCGGTTGCAGGGCAGATTTACGAGGATATGATGGACTTTGCTAAATATGCATTTAACAAATCCCATGCAGCCTGCTATGCGGTAGTGGCCTATCAGACTGCCTATTTGAAATATTATTATCCTGTGGAGTTTATGGCGGCACTTTTAACCTCTGTAATTGATAATACTAAGAAGGTTTCGGAGTATATTCTGACCTGTCGCAGCATGGGAATTGAGCTTCTGCCCCCTGATATCAATGAGGGAGAGAGCGGATTCTCCGTGTCAAACGGCGGCATCCGTTACGCGCTGACTGCCATAAAGAGCGTAGGGCGTCCCGTAATTGACAGTATTGTGGCGGAACGTAAGGAAAGAGGACGATTTACCAATCTGAAGGATTTCATCACCCGTATGGCGGATAAGGACGTGAATAAGCGTGCCATTGAGAACTTTATCAAGGCAGGAGCATTGGACAGCCTTGGTGGAAGCCGTAAGCAGTTTATGAGTGTATACGTGCAGATAATGGACCATATCACCAAGGATAAGAAGAGCAATCTGGCAGGACAGATGTCATTGTTTGATATTGCATCCGAGGAAGACAAGGACGAATTTGACATTAAGATGCCGGATGTGGGCGAATACAGCAAGGAGATGCTTCTTTCCTTTGAAAAGGAAGTGCTTGGTATCTATATAAGCGGTCATCCTCTGGAGGAATATGAGGAGCTTTGGAGAAGACATATCACCAATACCACCAATGATTTTGCGCTGGAGGAGGATATAAACTCCGGAAAAGCACAGGAGCAGGCACTGGATGCCATGCGCGTGCAGGATCAGGCAACGGCTGTTGTGGGCGGTATGATTGCGGACAAGACCATAAAGTACACCAAAAACGATAAAGTAATGGCTTTCTTAAGTCTGGAGGATTTGGTTGGAAACGTGGAGGTTGTGGTATTTCCTAAGGATTATGAGCGTTACAGCAGTTTGCTTTTGGAGGATGCCAAAGTGTTTATCAAGGGCAGGGTTTCCCTTGAGGAGGATAAGGACGGTAAGCTGATTTGTGAGCAGATTGTAAGCTTTGAGGAGGCTGCAGCAAGCACCGGTGAATTGTTCCCGGCGCGTTATGCAAGAGGCTATGGGAATGCTTACGGAGGAAGCGGCAGAGCTTCGGGGTACGGCAGTACAGTGAATAATAATCGCCCGGGAGCCGGCGCCCAAGGAAATGTAAGAGGAGACGTGGAGCGTACTGTGCAGGTGCAACAACCAATTAAGAAAATGCCGGAGGGTGTATGGATTCAGTTTGCAGATGCCCAGGCTTACGCGGAGCGTGAAAAAGAATTACTTCAGACGATTGCAGACTCGGATGGAAATGACGATGTTGTCATCTTTTTGAAGAGCACGAAAGCAGTGAAAATTCTGCCCCCAAACCTGCGTGTTAAGGCGGATGAGGTATTAAAAACGCGTTTGGAAGCGGTTTTTGGCGAAGGAAATGTGAAATATGTTGGGAAACCTATTGAAAACCGATAAAAAATGCATTAAAATAGAAGCTTGAGGAAAACTTATTGAGAGTTACTTTAGGAGGTAGCATCATGGCAAAGGAAATTAAGACAATCGGTGTGTTGACAAGTGGTGGAGACGCACCCGGTATGAATGCGGCAATCCGTGCAGTAGTCCGTACAGCAATTGCAAGGGGAATAAAGGTTAAGGGAATCAAAAAGGGCTATATGGGCCTGTTAAATGAAGAAATCATAGATATGGAAGCCAGAAACGTTTCTGATATTATTCAGAGAGGCGGAACCATTTTGGGTACTGCAAGATGTCTGGAATTTAAAACCAAGGAAGGCCAGATGAAGGGTGCTGAAATTTGTAAGAAGCACGGTATCGACGGTATTGTGGTAATCGGCGGTGATGGTTCTTATCGCGGTGCACAGGCGCTTTCCAGATTGGGTATCAATACCATAGGTATTCCTGGTACCATTGACCTTGATATCGCATGTACAGAATATACCATCGGTTTTGATACTGCTGTAAATACTGCAATGCAGGCGATTGATAGGGTTAAGGATACATCTTCTTCTCATGAGAGATGCAGTATTATCGAGGTAATGGGACGTGATGCAGGTTATATTGCACTCTGGTGTGGCATTGCTAACGGTGCAGAGGATATATTGATTCCTGAGAAATATGATTTCAATGAGCAGAATATCATCAATAATATTATTGAGAGCCGTAAGAAGGGTAAGACCCACCATCTGATTATCAATGCAGAGGGTATCGGTCATTCTACTTCCATGGCAAGACGTATCGAAGCTGCTACCGGTATTGAGACTCGAGCAACCATTTTGGGTTACATGCAGCGTGGCGGTAATCCTACTGCAAAGGATCGTTATTACGCATCCATTATGGGAGCTTACGCAGTGGATATTATGCTTACAGGTAAAACAAACAGAGTTGTTGGCTATCAGCATGGCGAGTTTGTGGACTTCGATATTGAAGAGGCACTTCAGATGAAGAAGAGTGTCAACGAATATGAGTATGAGGTTGCACAGTTAATGACTGTA
Source organism: uncultured Lachnospiraceae bacterium (assembly GCA_945609985.1). Taxonomy (GTDB): domain Bacteria; phylum Bacillota; class Clostridia; order Lachnospirales; family Lachnospiraceae; genus Acetatifactor. Next base: position 5,391 of record CALYZQ010000068.1, read on the forward strand.
TAATATAGAAAACGTCCGTGTAGACGGGCGCTTTTTGAATAATACAAAGGTGGGAGAATAGAAAAATGATTACCAGTGCAGGCAATGCGAGAGTAAAGCAGGTAGTGCAGTGGCAGAATAAGGCAAAGGAACGCAAGAAGGACGGAATCTTTTTGGCGGAAGGCATAAAAATGTTTGAGGAGGCACCGCTTGACAGTATTGTGGAGGTGTTTATCTCCGAAAGTCTGGAGCAGAAGGCAGATGCTTTCTATAAGAAGAAATTGCTTCAAATAGGATATGAGGTCGTGTCGGATGAAGTGTTTGCAAAAATGTCTGATACCCAGACTCCGCAAGGAATACTTACCATATTGAAGCGACCTGAGTATAATCTTGATTTACTTTTAAAACGGGAAAATCCCTTGTTTGTAATCCTGGAAAATTTGCAGGACCCGGGCAATCTGGGGACGATTGTGAGAACCGGAGAAGGTGCAGGGATAACGGGCGTTATTATGAGCGCCGGTACGGTTGATATTTTTAATCCCAAGACAATCCGCGCGACAATGGGATCTATTTTCAGAGTACCGTTTCTGTATGTGGAGGATATGGCAGACACAATACAGAAGTTACATAAGCATGGCGTACACACATATGCGGCGCATCTTGCCGGAAAGACTTATTACCGGGATGTTTCGTTGAAAGAGCCTACGGCATTTTTGATAGGAAATGAAGGAAACGGACTGACAAAGGAGACTGCGGATATGGCGGAGAGCTACATTAAAATCCCCATGGAAGGACAGGTAGAATCTTTGAATGCAGCAGTAGCTACAGCGCTTCTTATGTATGAGGCACACAGACAGAGACATTAGAGGAGGAATAATATGAAAATTGGATTTATTGGTTTGGGAAACATGGCAACAGCAAGCATCGGTGGCATTTTGAAAAAGGAAATGGTACAGTCGAAAAATATAATCGGGTTTGACGCTTTGCCTAGTGCAATAGAGAAGGCTAAATCTGGATTTAACATAACGGGTGCTATTGATAATAAGCAGGTTGCTAGGGAAGCAGACGTACTGTTTTTGGCTGTGAAGCCTATCTTTTTGGAAGATGTACTTACGGAAATTAAAGATGTGATATCTGCAGATACCATAATTATTAGTATTGTTGCAGGCAAAAGTATTGCTTTTATAGAAGAAAAATTGCAAAGAAACGATTGTAAAATTGTCCGTTGTATGCCCAATACACCTGCTTTGGTTTTGGAAGGCTGCACAGGTGTGTGTGCAGGGAAGAATGTGAAGGAAGATGAAATGGATACTGCACTTTCTTTACTTCGTTGTTTCGGAAAAGCCATTGTTGTGCCGGAGCGTCTGATGGATGTGGTAGTAGGTGTTTGCGGAAGCGCACCTGCATATGTATTCTTATTTATAGAAGCAATGGCTGACGAGGCTGTTGCGGAGGGGATGCCCAGAGCCCAGGCCTATGAGTTTGCAGCTCAGACTGTGCTTGGAAGTGCCAAAATGGTGCTGGAAACAGGAAAGCATCCCGGTGAATTAAAGGATATGGTTTGCTCGCCCGGCGGTACTACCATTCAGGCAGTTAAGGTGCTTGAGGAAAAGGGACTTAGGGCGGCAGTGATGGATGCAATGGAAGCGTGTATTGACAAATCCAGACAGTTGTAGGGTGAAAAATCCACAAAAATCGGGGGGTTGACAAAAAAATATCTTTCTGCTATGATACACACCATGGCTGATTTAACAAATTTGTAATAAATTAGCCATGAATGAGATACACTATTATTGGCTATATTATTTGATAACATGCGTGGCAATTTTACGCAGGATTGGAGAAGAGATGGCAAAGAGCAGAAAGATGCTTATGGCGTTGACAGGAGCGGTATTTACCCTGACAGCTGCTACAGGCATTTCCGCAGAGGCTGTGGGCAATGGCAACTGTCTGAAGGAACTGACAGGCGGTGTTGCAACAATTTTAGAGCCCGGACACGCGGATGTTACGGAAATAATCAATGGGACCGTAAGAGAGTTAAATCTGACCTTTGAAGAAGAGGAAACAGAGTCCACATTGGTTATGGCAAATGTAAAGAGTGCTTTGAATGTGAGAAGCGAAGCAGATGAAGATGCATCTAAGGTTGGTAAGCTGTATAAGGATTGCGGCGGTACAATTTTAGAGAGAAAAGATGGTTGGACGAAATTACAGTCCGGAAATATTGTCGGCTGGGCAAAGGATGAGTATTTATTCTTTGGCGAGGAAGCCGAAGCGCTTGCGAATGAAGTGGGCAGAATGATTGCTACTATAGATGCAGAGACGCTCCGTGTCCGCAAGGAGCCTGATGCGCAGGCACAGACCAGTGGTTTACTGCCTAAAGGCGAAATCGTGGAAGTCCTTGATGATGGCAAGGGAGATTGGATTTGCATTGATTACGAGGGTGAAGATGGTTATGTATCATCTGAATATGTAGTTTTGGATTTTCAGATTGATGCCGGAGAAACCATGGAAGAGATTGCAGCCAGGGAAAAGGCTGAAGAAGAAGCAAAACGCCACGTAAATTACGGAGAATATACTACGGATGAGGATACCATGATGTTGCTGGCGGCATTGATTCACTGTGAAGCCGGCGGTGAACCTTATGAGGGTCAGGTGGCAGTTGGTGCGGTTGTTATGAACCGTGTAAGGCATAAGGCGTATCCGGATTCCATCCGAGGTGTTATTTATGCGTCCGGACAGTTTACACCGGCTATGAGCGGTAAAGTAGACAGAGTGCTTGCGTCCGGAAGGATTTATGAGAGCTGTATTGAAGCAGCGAAGGAAGCACTTTCAGGAGTATCCAATGTTGGAGACAGAGTATACTTCAGACGTGATAACGGTACCAGAAAGGGTATTGTAATCGGACATCACGTATTCTTCTAAATATGTTTGCAAAGGAGCGGTACGCAGGTATCGCTCTTTTTGTTGTAAAATAATCTGTAATTACTTGGTGAAAAAAGAACACGATACCTGCATAGTTTTTATGAATACAGACAAATTCCGCACGATGGACCTTCGTAACGTGCGCATAAAGGGATTGAACAGAACGTATTTTTATAGTAAACTGTATTTGTAGCAAACAGCAGATGTGTTAACCGGAATGGAGGTTTTGATTAATGGATATAATGATTTGGTTAATTATTTTGATTATCTGTATTGTTGTAGAGGCAGCGACCATGGGGCTTACCATGGTGTGGTTCGCAGGAGGTTCCCTTGTAGCAGCGATTGCAGCAGCATTAAAGGCACCTGTGGTAGTACAGATTGTTTTGTTCCTTGTAGTTTCCTTCCTTATGGTATTCTTTACAAGACCCATAGCAGTGAAATACTTTAACAAAAAGCGTGTGAAGACCAATGTGGAAAGCATGATTGGCAGACAGGCAATTGTCATCAGTGAGATTGACAATCTGCAGGGTATCGGACAGGTTACCGTAGGCGGTCAGGAGTGGAGCGCCAGAAGCGAAGACGATGATGTAAAGATAAAGGTTGGCGCTGTTGTAGACATCATGGCGGTAAGTGGCGTAAAGCTGATTGTGCGTGAAGAAGTGCAGGCATAAGACGAAGAACATTACGCTGAAAGAAGCGAATGGATAAATTAAGTGAGTGCTGCACGAACAGCACAGAAAGAGGTAGAGTATGGAATATATTATTATTGCAATTGTTGTATTGTTGTTGCTGATTTTAATATCCTGTATTAAAATCGTACCCCAGGCACAGGCCTATGTAATGGAGCGTCTGGGTGCTTACCAGGGAACCTGGTCAGTAGGCTTCCACTTCAAAGTACCTTTTATCGATAAGGTTGCCAGAAAGGTAAATTTAAAGGAGCAGGTTGCTGACTTCCCTCCCCAGCCCGTTATTACCAAGGATAACGTTACCATGAGAATTGATACGGTTGTGTTCTATCAGATTACCGACCCTAAGCTTTTCACCTATGGTGTGGAAAGACCTATGATGGCGATTGAGAATCTGACTGCGACCACCCTCCGTAATATTATTGGTGATTTGGAGTTGGACCAGACACTGACCTCCCGTGAGACCATCAATACCAAGATGAGAGCAGCTCTTGACATAGCAACCGACCCTTGGGGTATTAAGGTAAACCGTGTGGAGCTTAAGAACATTATCCCTCCCGCAGAGATTCAGAATGCCATGGAGAAGCAGATGAAAGCTGAGCGTGAGAGACGTGAGGCAGTTACCCGTGCAGAAGGTGAGAAGAAGGCAAATATCCTTGTGGCAGAAGGTGAAAAGGAATCCGCAATTCTTCGTGCAGAGGCTGAAAAGCAGTCCGCAATCCTTAGAGCGGAGGCTCAGAAGGAAAGAATGATTCGTGAGGCAGAAGGTCAGGCAGAGGCAATCCTTAAGGTACAGCAGGCAAATGCAGACGGTATCCGTATGATTAAGGAGGCCGGTGCAGATGAGGCAGTACTTAAGATGAAGAGCCTTGAGGCATTCGAGAAGGTTGCTGACGGTCAGGCTACTACCATCCTGTTACCCTCCGAATTACAGGGCATCGCAAGTATGGCGACCGCATTCAAGGAAGTTACGAAATAATTGCATGATAGACAAAAGAGGCCCGTGGGATTTCCACGGGTCTTTTTATGTAGCGCGTGAGGGAGACAGGGCAGGGTGGGATATCATGACAGCCGCAGGCACGCTTCCGCTATGCGCGAGTACGTAGTGTGTGTTAAGGAGAATTGCGAAGCGATTCTCTCATAATCGTCGCTGCCGAGCGACGATTTAGTGCCGGCGTGCTCAGAATGCACTGCTTGTGCCATGGTATCCCACCCTGCCCTGTCTCCATCACATACATCATCAAAACTCCGCGGAAATCCTCCGGATGCGATAAGTACTTGAAAATCCTGCAATTATGAAGTATGATAGTAGTCTAAGACGAACGAATTATTGTTGCTATAAGGAGGCACATACTATGGATTTGAAGGGACGCGATTTTTTAAAACTGTTGGATTTTACTCCGGAGGAGATTACATACCTTGTTGATTTGGCTGCAGAGCTGAAGGACAAGAAGAAAAAGGGAATCCCCGTGGATACCTTGAGAGGCAAGAATATTGCACTGATTTTTGAAAAGACCTCCACCCGTACCAGATGTGCTTTCGAGGTGGCAGCAAATGACCTTGGTATGGGTTGTACCTATTTGGATCCCTCCAGCTCTCAGATTGGCAAGAAGGAGAGCATTGCGGATACTGCACGTGTACTGGCAGGTATGTTTGACGGTATTGAATACCGCGGTTATGAGCAGACTATTGTGGAGGAGCTTGCAAAGTACTCCAAGGTACCTGTTTGGAATGGACTGACCAATGAGTTTCATCCTACCCAGATGCTGGCAGATTTGCTTACCATCCGTGAGCATTTCGGTCATGTGAAGGGTATTAAGTTATCATATATGGGTGATGCCCGCTACAATATGGCAAATTCCCTGATGGTAGTTTGCGCCAAGATGGGTATGCACTTTATTGCATGCACCACCCCCAAGTATTTTCCTGAGGAAGCTCTTGTAAAGCAGTGTGAGGAAATTGCAAAGCAGACCGGCGGAAGCATTACTCTCACAAGTGATACTATGGCAGGCACCAAGGATGTGGATGTGGTTTACACAGATGTATGGGTATCCATGGGAGAGCCTGATGATGTATGGACGGAGCGTATCAAAGACCTTTCCCCTTATCAGGTAAATAAGGCTGTTATGGACAATGCAGGTGACAAGGCGATCTTTTTACACTGCCTGCCCGCATTCCATGATCTGAAGACCCAGATTGGAGCCCAGATGGGTGAACGCTTCGGTATCACGGAGATGGAGGTTACGGACGAGGTATTCGAGTCTGAGAAGTCTCTGGTGTTTGAAGAGGCAGAGAACCGTATGCATACCATCAAGGCTGTAATGGCAGCGACATTGGGTGCATAACAGGCGGTTATATATGCAGACCAAATGGGCAGGGAAGAACCTGCACTATTATGAATGTATAGAATCCACCAATACCACGCTTGCAGGCCTTGCTATGCAGGGAGCGTGTCACGGTACATTGGTGGTGGCTGACAGGCAGACCGCAGGCAGAGGGAGACGAGGCAGAAGCTGGGAGAGCCCGGCAGGCAAAAACATTTATTTCAGTTTACTGCTTACACCTGCATTTACTCCGGACAAGGCGTCCATGCTTACCCTTGTGATGGCATGTGCGGTAACTAGAGGAATTGAACAAGTGTTGGGGGAAAACGCAGGAATGGCCGCAGATTTTCTCGAGCTGTCAAAACCTCAAATTAAGTGGCCCAACGATATTTTGCTCAATCAAAAAAAGATTTGCGGTATTCTTACCGAGCTTCACATAAGCCCGGGAAATGCAGATGAGTACAGCGTGATTGTGGGCGTGGGAATTAATGTCAAAGCCCAGGAGTTTCCTGAAGACATTGCAGGGAAAGCAGGTAGCATAGAAGAATTGACCGGCGTGAGTCTGTCCCGAAAACGCTTAACGCAGTCAATCATGTCTGCCTTTGAAACATGTTATGAACTGTTTGAAGCGGATGGTGATTTGTCCTTACTTATGGACGAGTACAACGGGCGGCTGATTAATAAAGACAGTCAGGTGAAGGTGCTTGATCCCAAAGGAGATTTCACCGGTGTTGCGAGAGGAATCAATGCAGCGGGGGAACTGCTTGTGGAGCTTCCGGATGGCAGTGTGACAACGGTGTATGCCGGAGAGGTCTCGGTAAGAGGCACCTGCGGTTATGTGTAACAGAATAGGAGAAGGCTATGGACGATAAGCGGATTGTGCTTTGCGGTGCCAATGCATATGATAAAAAATATTATTTCAATGAGACATTTAAAGGAATCCCCGATTCCATCAAGGATGAGCTGCACATTATCTGCGTGCTGTTCACCGAGGAGGTAGGCGGAATCTTTACCATTGTTTTTGAGGAGGACGGGACCCTGTCCCTGGAAACGGATGCGGAAGAAAATGATTTCTACTATGATGAAGTTTCCAGCGGTCTTTTGGTGTCCGAGATACGCAGAAAGCGTCAGGAACTCTTTGAATCCCTGCGCCTTTATTATCGCGTGTTTGTTCTCAAAGAGGATGTCTCTGACATCCTGCAGGAGGGTAATGAATGATACTTGTAACAGATGTAGGCAATACCAATATGACCATGGGTGTTTATGAGGGCGAGGAGCTTAGGGCGACCTTCCGCATCATGACCAAGACTCCACGTACCTCTGACGAGTACGGCATCCTTATTACACAGCTTTTGACAAGCAAGGGGATTGATGTAGCTTCCTTGGAGGGCTCCATTATTGCCAGCGTGGTTCCGGATGTAATGCATTCCCTGACCGGTGGAATTGTACGATATACCAAGACTACTCCCCTGATTGTGGGCCCCGGTGTAAAGACCGGTATTAAAATCGTGACAGAGGACCCCAGAGCCATTGGTGCAGACCGTATTGTAGATGCAGTGGCAGCTTATGAGAAATACGGCGGTCCTGTGCTGGTCATCGATTTCGGTACGGCGACTACCTACGATTTGATTACGGAGGACGGCAAGTTCGCGGCAGGTATTACAGCCCCCGGCATCCGTATCAGTTCGGAGGCACTGTGGAAGCAGACTGCGAAGCTTCCCAATGTTGAAATCAAAAAGCCAAAGTCCATTCTGGCACAGGAGACCATCAGCAGTATGCAGGCAGGTCTGATGTACGGACAGATTGGACAGACAGAATATATCATCAAAAAAGTAAAGGAAGAGAGCGGCATTCAGAATCTGAAGGTGGTGGCAACAGGAGGACTTGGCAGAACCATTTCCGACGAGACGGACACCATCGATATTTACGACAGCTCCCTAACCTTGGACGGACTGCGGATTATTTACGAGAAAAACCGCAGAGCATAAAGGATGGACGAAATGAGTAAGCTTACAATCGGTAATGTAACCTTGGACAACAACATCATTTTGGCGCCCATGGCAGGTGTGACAGACCTGCCTTTTCGTTTGCTGTGCAGAGAACAGGGAGCGGGACTGGTGTGCATGGAGATGGTAAGTGCTAAGGCGATTTACTACAATAATAAAAACACGGAGAGCCTTATGGAAATCCATCCGGAGGAAATGCCTGCTTCCCTGCAGCTTTTCGGTTCGGACCCTGATATTATCAGTGAGATGGCAAAGCGCATTGAGGAGCGTCCGTTCAGTATTCTGGATATCAACATGGGATGCCCTGTACCCAAGGTAGTCAATAACGGAGAGGGCTCTGCGCTCATGAAAAATCCCAAACTGGTCGGTGAGATTTTAGAGAAATTAGTAAAGGCAACAAGTAAGCCCGTCACGGTGAAAATTAGGAAGGGCTTTGATGATACCCATGTAAATGCAGTGGAGATTGCAAAAATAGCTGAAAGCTGCGGTGTGGTTGCGGTAGCGGTACACGGACGTACCAGAGAACAATATTACAGCGGCAGGGCTGACTGGGACATTATTGCAGCGGTAAAGGATGCCGTAAAGATTCCGGTTATCGGAAACGGTGACGTAGTCAGCCCCCTGAGGGCAAAGGAATTGCTTGAAAAGACAGGCTGCGACGGTGTGATGATAGGAAGGGCCGCCCAGGGAAATCCATGGATTTTCAGGGATGTGGCGGCATATCTGGAAAAGGGGGAGCTTTTGACACCGCCAGGCAGGCAGGAAAAGAAAGAGCTGATACTGCGCCATGCGGCATTACAGCTTGAATACAAGGGAGAATACACAGGTGTGCGGGAAATGCGCAAGCATTTGTCCTGGTATACGGTGGGAATGCCCAACTCCGCCCGCTTCCGCCAATCCATCAATACCATGGAAAGCATGGATGAACTGAGAAAAAGTGTGGAAATGATATTCGGAGAATAGGAATGTATAAAAGGATGTCCGCATACTTTTAAGTATGGACACGATACTATATTTTTATCTAAACAGAAACAGGCTTATGCAGCCCTGCATGATAGAGAGGCTGCACAAAGGTAATTATCTTTTGTTGCGGATTGGCATAGAGCACACATGGCTGGAACAATTAAAACTGCCCGGCTGTCTGGAGGTGTTTTC
>CALYZQ010000069.1 GCA_945609985.1 uncultured Lachnospiraceae bacterium
CAGACAGCAACTTTTTCTCTCTGCATTTTGATGAAGACTGGAATACCGTGCAGGATATCCGAGACACCTCCCACAGCATAAATCTAAGGATTTTATCAGGAGAAAACAATCTTATTACGGCTGAAATTACTGTATATGACTTTACCCCAAGCGTAAATGAAAAAGGTAAGCTGTACGCATTGATGACAAAAAAAATTTACAACCTCACTGTCGACCATCACATAGCAGAAAGGAGGGGTTCTCTTGAATAAGAAGAAACATTCCTTTGGCATCAACATCGGTTCCGCCTCCATACTTCTGATATTTGTATTGCTTTGTCTGATTTCATTTGCAGCTCTTTCCATTGTCAGTGCCAATGCTGACAGCAAACTGACTGCCAAGGTATTAGAACGTACCAATGCATATTATGAAGCATGTAATGAAGCAGAAACCTCCCTGGCGGAAATTGACAAGACCTTGATTCGTGTTTATCTTGAAAGTGAAAATGCAGACGACTACTTTTCTTCCGTAGGACACTCCAAATCTTTCAATGTATCGGTTTCAGACTTACAAACACTTGTAGTACAAATTGAAATTCTCTATCCCACGAGAGATGAGGACACCTTCTATCGTATTACAAAGTGGCAGGTAGTGACAGACGAAGATTAAAGAAAGCTTCCGGGCATTTGTCCGGGAGCTCTTTTTATGTTGCAACAAGTAGGGGCGGTACAGGGGATATATGAACCAAGCAGCGCATTCTGAGCACGCCGGCACTTAGCGAGGTATAAGGCGCAAGTATTGCGACTTCGAGCTTAGTACCGTTGCGATGCGAAGCATAGCGGAAGCGTGCCTGCGGCGGTCATATACCCCTGTACCGCCCCTACTTACTTGCACAAAAAAACCTGCGAGACAAATGCCCGCAGGTCTCTTCTTTACTCTTCTACTGTCTCTAATTCAGCTTCCTCTGCGATGGCCTCATCTTCTAAGACTTCATCTCCAATAAGCAGATCATCTTCTTCAAGGACCTCATCACCAAGCAGTTCTTCCTCTACAGGAACTTCCTCCTCAGCTACCTGATTCAGATAATCTGTACTGAGTACGGTATTGCGATATCTCTTCATACCTGTACCCGCAGGAATCAGCTTACCGATGATTACGTTCTCTTTAAGGCCTACCAACGGATCAATCTTGCCCTTAATAGCAGCCTCGGTCAGAACCTTGGTGGTCTCCTGGAAGGATGCAGCGGATAAGAAGGAATTGGTTGCAAGTGCAGCCTTGGTAATACCGAGCAGTACCTGCTTGCCGTCTGCGGGCTCCTTGCCCTGTGCAATCAGCTCTTCATTCATATCCTCATATTCCAGAACGTCTACCAATGTGCCGGGAAGGAATTCTGTATCGCCATTATTCTCGATACGAATCTTCTTAAGCATCTGACGCACAATCACTTCGATATGCTTATCTGCAATGTCTACACCTTGCAGACGATATACTCTCTGTACTTCGCGGAGCATGTAATCCTGTACTGCACGTATACCCTTAATCTTAAGGAGATCGTGAGGATTTACACTACCTTCCGTAAGCTCATCACCGGCCTCAAGCATCTGTCCGTCAACTACCTTGATACGGGAACCGTAAGGAATCAGGTATGCCTTAGACTCTCCGGTCTCATCGTTGGTGATTACAACCTCACGCTTCTTCTTGGTATCACGAATTTCAGCCTTACCACCAAACTCAGCAATAATTGCAAGTCCCTTGGGCTTTCTAGCCTCGAAAAGCTCCTCTACACGGGGAAGACCCTGTGTAATATCGTCACCCGCAACACCACCGGTATGGAAGGTTCTCATGGTAAGCTGTGTACCGGGCTCACCGATGGACTGTGCTGCAATAATACCTACTGCCTCACCCACCTGAACTGCTTCACCGCTCGCCATGTTTGCACCGTAACATTTTGCACAGATTCCGTTGTGGGAACGGCAGGTAAGAATGGTACGAATCTTTACAGACTCGATAGGCTCACCCTTCTCATCCACACCTACACTCAAAATCTTAGCCGCACGGCTGGGGGTAATCATATGATTGCGCTTAACAATCATATTACCGTCTTTATCGAAAATGGATTCACAGGTATATCTTCCTGTAATTCTATCCTTCAAGCTTTCAATGGTCTCCTTGCCATCCATGAATGCCTTAACAACCATTCCGGGAATCTCTTCACGGTTGATAGCACAGTCAACGTCACGGATAATCAGTTCCTGAGAAACGTCAACCATACGTCTGGTAAGGTAACCGGAGTCAGCTGTACGAAGCGCTGTATCGGACAGACCCTTACGCGCACCATGAGCAGAAATAAAGTACTCCAATACATCCAGACCTTCACGGAAGTTAGACTTGATAGGCAACTCGATGGTTCTACCGGTTGTATCAGCCATCAAACCACGCATACCTGCCAGCTGCTTAATCTGCTGGTTGGAACCACGCGCACCGGAGTCAGCCATCATGAAGATGTTGTTGTACTTATCCAGTCCGGAAAGAAGCACTTCTGTAAGCTCCTTATCGGTCTCATTCCAAACATCTACAACTGCACGATATCTCTCTTCCTCGGTAATCAAACCTCTGCGGTAGTTAGCTGCGATACGGTCAACCGTCTTCTGTGCTTCCTCCAGCATCTGAGGCTTCTTCTCGGGAACGGTCATGTCGGAAATGGATACGGTCATAGCTGCTCTTGTAGAGTACTTGTAACCGATTGCCTTAACATCATCCAAAACCTCTGCAGTCTTGGAAGCACCGTGAGTATTGATAACCTTCTCAAGAATCTGCTTTAACTGCTTCTTGCCAACGTGGAAGTCAACCTCAAGCTTCAGGGCATCCTCTGCCTTGCTTCTGTCCACATAGCCTAAATCTTGAGGAAGAATCTCATTAAAGAGGAAACGTCCCAAAGTAGATTCCACATTATAGCTTACTGTCTCGCCGTCTGCATTTGTCTTGGACATGCGGACAGTAATTCTGGAATGCAGGGTAATTGCCTGATTCTCATATGCCAAAATTGCTTCGTTTACATTCTTAAAGAACTTGCCTTCGCCCAAAGCACCGGGTCTCTCCTGTGTCAGGTAGTAAATACCAAGTACCATATCCTGTGAAGGAACGGCAACCGGACCACCATCGGAAGGCTTTAACAGGTTGTTGGGTGATAACAGGAGGAATCTGCACTCTGCCTGTGCCTCTACGGACAAGGGAAGATGTACAGCCATCTGGTCACCGTCGAAGTCTGCGTTGAACGCGGTACATACAAGGGGATGAAGCTTAATAGCCTTACCCTCTACCAAAATAGGCTCAAATGCCTGAATACCCAATCTGTGAAGTGTCGGAGCACGGTTTAACATTACAGGATGCTCTTTGATAACCTCTTCAAGCACATCCCAAACCTGTGTATCCAATCTCTCCACAAGCTTCTTTGCATTCTTAATATTCTGACTGATTCCCTTGGATACCAATTCCTTCATAACAAAGGGCTTGAACAGCTCAATAGCCATCTCCTTGGGAAGACCGCACTGATAAATCTTAAGTTCGGGTCCTACAACGATAACGGAACGTCCGGAGTAGTCAACACGCTTACCTAACAGGTTCTGACGGAAACGTCCGGATTTACCCTTTAACATGTCAGACAGGGACTTAAGTGCTCTGTTTCCGGGTCCGGTAACAGGGCGTCCACGTCTGCCGTTATCAATCAAAGCATCAACAGCTTCCTGAAGCATACGCTTCTCGTTGCGAACGATAATGTCAGGAGCACCAAGCTCCAACAATCTCTTCAAACGATTGTTTCTGTTGATAATTCTTCTATACAAATCGTTAAGGTCAGAGGTTGCAAAACGTCCACCGTCAAGCTGTACCATAGGACGCAAATCGGGGGGAATTACGGGAACAGCATCCATTACCATCCATTCAGGCTTATTACCTGAACCGCGGAATGCCTCCACTACCTCTAATCTCTTAATAATGCGGGCACGCTTCTGACCGGAAGACTCCTTAAGGCCGGTCTTAAGCTCTACTGCCTCAGCCTCCAAATCAATTGCCTGCAAAAGCTCCTTAATTGCCTCAGCACCCATTCCTACACGGAACTTGTTGCCGAAGGTCTCTCTTGCATCCTGATACTCTTTCTCGGAAAGTACCTGCTTGTATTCCAGATTAGACTCACCTGCATCAAGTACAATGTAGGACGCGAAATACAAAACCTTCTCCAGTACTCTGGGAGACAAATCAAGGATTAAGCCCATACGGCTGGGGATACCCTTAAAATACCAAATGTGGGATACCGGAGCTGCAAGCTCGATATGACCCATACGCTCTCTACGTACGCTTGCTTTGGTTACTTCTACACCACAGCGGTCGCAGACAACGCCTTTATATCTAATCTTCTTGTACTTACCGCAGTGACATTCCCAGTCCTTGCTGGGTCCGAAAATCTTCTCACAGAACAGACCGTCGCGTTCCGGTTTTAAGGTTCTGTAGTTGATGGTCTCAGGCTTTAATACCTCACCATAAGACCAATCACGGATTTTATCCGGTGAAGCCAATCCGATTTTGATGGCATCAAATGTCATCGGCTGGTAAACTTCATTCTTTGTTTCTGACATTTATGGCACTCCCTTCTATTTTAGTACTCATCTTCGTCTGCGCTGTAGCTGCCATCCTCATACACATCTTCGAAATCGGAACCGAAATCCTCATCCTCTGCGCTCACAAGCTCGCCGCTCTCTGCGTCAAACTCCTGTGTCTGATAGCCCATCTCGCCTAAAGAACCATTTTCATAGTCCTCATATTTACGGTCGCCTTCCATCTCGAAACGGTAATCGGTATCACCGTAGTCAATGGTCTCCGTAATTTCAACTTCAGTCTGGTCCTCACGAAGAACTCTAACATCCAGACCAAGTGCCTGTAACTCTTTTAACAATACCTTGAAGGATTCAGGAATACCTGACTCGGGAACATTATCTCCCTTGATAATCGCTTCATAGGTCTTTACACGTCCTACAACATCGTCGGACTTCACGGTAAGAATTTCCTGCAGGGTATAGGATGCACCATATGCCTCCAACGCCCAAACTTCCATCTCTCCGAAACGCTGTCCACCAAACTGTGCCTTACCACCAAGAGGCTGCTGTGTTACTAAGGAGTACGGTCCGGTTGAACGTGCATGAATCTTATCATCAACCAGATGATGTAGTTTCAGATAATGCATGTGTCCGATGGTTACGGGGCTGTCAAAGTACTCACCTGTTCTACCGTCACGCAGACGCACCTTACCGTCGCGTGAAATGGGAACTCCCTTCCACAGCTTTCTGTGCTCTCTGTTTTCGGACAAATATTCCATAACCTCGGGAAGCAGCTCCTTCTTGTGCTTCTTCTCGAAATCCTTCCACTCAAGATTTACATAATCATTTGCCAAATCCAGAGTGTCCATAATATCATTCTCGTTTGCGCCGTCAAATACAGGCGTTGCAACGTTAAAGCCCAATGCCTTTGCAGCAAGGGAAAGATGAATCTCAAGTACCTGTCCGATATTCATACGGGAAGGTACACCCAGAGGATTCAATACGATATCCAGAGGACGTCCGTTAGGCAGGTAAGGCATATCTTCTACGGGTAATACGCGGGATACAACACCCTTATTACCATGACGACCAGCCATCTTATCACCTACGGAAATCTTTCTCTTCTGCGCAATGTAAATACGTACAGCCATATTTACGCCGGGAGACAACTCATCACAGTTTTCACGAGTAAATATCTTGGCATCCACAACGATACCATATTCACCATGAGGAACCTTAAGGGAAGTATCACGTACTTCTCTTGCCTTCTCACCGAAGATTGCACGAAGTAGTCTCTCTTCTGCGGTAAGCTCGGTCTCTCCCTTAGGGGTAACCTTACCAACCAGGATATCGCCGGCACGCACCTCTGCACCGATACGGATGATACCTCTGTCATCCAAATCCTTCAGCGCATCATCACCTACACCGGGAACATCGCGGGTAATCTCCTCAGGTCCCAGCTTGGTATCACGTGCTTCTGCCTCATATTCTTCAATATGCACGGAGGTATATACATCCTCCTGTACAAGTCTTTCACTCAATAATACAGCGTCCTCGTAGTTGTAGCCTTCCCAGGTCATGAAACCGATAAGCGGATTCTTACCCAATGCCAGCTCACCCATGGAGGTGGAAGGACCGTCTGCAATTACCTGACCCTCTGCCACATGGTCACCTTTAAATACAATAGGCTTCTGGTTGTAGCAGTTGGACTGGTTACTTCTGGAGAACTTGGTCAGATGGAACTCTTCCTTTTCTCCGTCATCATAGGTCATCTTAATCAGATTGGAGGATACATAAGTAACTGTACCCGGCTTCTTTGCAACCACACAAACGCCGGAGTCTACTGCTGTTTTCACTTCCATACCGGTACCTACTGCAGGTGCTTCGGTAGTCAGAAGGGGAACTGCCTGACGCTGCATGTTGGAACCCATCAGCGCACGATTAGCATCGTCATTCTCCAGGAAAGGAATAAGTGCGGTAGCCACAGAGAACACCATCTTAGGAGATACATCCATGTAGTCAAACATTGCCTTGGGATACTCCTGGGTCTCTTCACGGAAACGACCGGATACGATGTTGCGGACAAAATGTCCCTCTGCATCCAATGCCTCGTTTGCCTGTGCCACATGATAATTATCCTCTTCGTCAGCGGTCATGTAAACAACCTCGTCAGTAACGCGGGGATTCTCTGCATCTGTCTTATCAATCTTACGATAAGGTGCCTCTACAAAACCATATTCGTTAATTCTTGCATAGCTTGCAAGTGAGTTAATCAAACCGATGTTAGGACCTTCGGGAGTCTCGATAGGACACATTCTTCCGTAGTGGGAATAATGTACGTCTCGAACCTCGAAACCTGCACGGTCTCTGGACAAACCACCGGGACCAAGCGCAGATAAACGTCTCTTGTGAGTAAGCTCACCAAGAGGGTTGTTCTGATCCATAAACTGTGACAGCTGGGAGGAACCAAAGAATTCCTTTACTGCTGCGGTTACGGGCTTAATGTTAATCAGACTCTGGGGAGAAATTTCCTCAGCATCATGTGTGGTCATACGCTCACGAACCACTCTCTCCATTCTGGAAAGACCGATACGATACTGATTCTGCAACAATTCACCCACTGCACGGATACGTCTGTTGCCCAGATGATCGATATCGTCATCATTGCCCAGGCCGTACTCTAAGTGCATGTTATAGTTAATGGAAGCAATAATATCTTCCTTGGTAATATGCTTGGGAACCAATTCGTGTACATTCTTCTTGATTGCTTCAGCCAGCTTCTCAGCATCATCGCCAAACTCTTCAATAATCTGCGCAAGTACAGGGTAATATACCAGCTCATGAATACCGAAGTCTCTGGGATTGCAGTCTACGAAATGAGTCATGTCTACCATAAGGTTGGACAGTACCTTAACATTTCTCTCCTCTGTCTGAATATATACAAAGGGAACTGCTGCGTTCTGAATAGTGTCTGCAAGCTCAGCGGTAACCTTATCCCCTGCAGATGCCAAAACTTCACCGGTGAAAGGATCCACTACATCTGCAGCCAATATCTGATGTCTGATTCTGTTCTTTAAAGCCAATTTCTTGTTAAATTTATATCTACCGACTTTTGCCAAATCATATCTGCGGGGGTCAAAGAACATAGCGTTAATAAGGCTCTCTGCACTTTCAACACTAAGAGGCTCACCGGGACGAATCTTTTTATATAACTCTAACAGACCCTCCTGATAGTTCTCAGCAGTGTCCTTTGAAAAGCTTGCCTCAATTTTGGGCTCTTCGCCAAACAACTCACGGATTTCTTCATTGGTACCAATACCCAGCGCACGAATCAATACCGTAATCGGAACCTTACGTGTTCTATCTACACGAACGTAGAAAACATCATTGGAATCCGTCTCGTACTCCAACCACGCACCACGGTTAGGAATAACGGTACTGGAGAATAATCTCTTACCAATCTTATCGTGACCGATTGCATAGTAGATACCGGGAGAACGAACCAACTGGCTTACGATAACTCTCTCCGCACCATTGATAACAAAGGTACCGGTTTCGGTCATAAGGGGTAAATCACCCATGAAAATCTCATGCTCACTGATTTCCTCTTTTTCCTTATTGTAAAGGCGTACCTTTACTTTTAAGGGAGCCGCATAAGTAGCATCTCTCTCCTTACATTCTTCAATAGAATATTTCACGTCATTTTTGCAAAGTTCAAAGTCTACAAATTCCAGACTCAAAGAGCCGCTGTAATCAGCGATGGGAGAGATATCGTCAAAGGCTTCCTTCAAGCCTTCTTCTAAAAACCACTGATAGGAATCCTTCTGGACTTCAATCAGGTTGGGCATCTCTAAAACCTCTTTTTGTCTTGAATAACTCATACGCATAACCTTGGTACCGGCAATAGGACGTATTCTGTTCTTTTCCATTGACATTTCACCCCGTTCTTTCAGATTTAAAGCCTATAAATAAGCATAACTCCGCACAATAGTGCACTATCCATATTAGCACAAATTGGAAGCATGGTCAAGCAATAATTTTGAAATGTATTAAAAAAATAAAATGTATATGCAACATAGGGATTCTTAATACATTCATTTGTGAGGGGACCGACGTGCTCAGAATGCGCTGCTAGTGCCATAGCCCTCTCTCCTGCCACGTTCCCGCCTCACACGCAAAAAGGGTTGTGGCATCAGCCACAACCCTTTATATGTGAGTGCATAAATTACTTCAAAGTAACCTTAGCGCCAACTTCCTCAAGTTTCTTCTTGATATCCTCAGCCTCTTCCTTAGAAGCGCCTTCCTTAACTACCTTAGGAGCACCGTCTACAACATCCTTTGCTTCCTTAAGACCAAGACCGGTTACCTCACGAACAACCTTGATAACCTTAACCTTCTCTGCACCTACATCAGTAAGTTCTACATCGAACTCGGTCTTCTCTTCCTCAGCTGCTGCTGCAGGACCTGCTGCTGCAACTACTACGCCTGCTGCTGCAGATACGCCGAACTCCTCTTCACAAGCCTTTACAAGTTCATTTAACTCTAATACGCTTAACTCTTTGATAGCTTCAATAAATTCCTGAGCTGTTAACTTAGCCATTTTATTGTCCTCCATTTAAAATAATATTGTTTGTTTTCATGTCATGCAGTCATGCTGCCTGACGGTTACATTTGATTATTCTGCTGCAGGAGCTTCTTCTGCTGCTACAGCTTCCTCTGCAACAGGTGCCTCCTCAGCCTTAGCAGGTGCTTCGCATGCTGCTGCGCCGCCTTTTTCTGCAAGCTGATTCATAACACGTGCAAAGTTTGCGATAGGACTCTGTAAGCTTCCAAGCAATCTGGAAACAAGTACGTCTCTGGAAGGAATGCTTGCAATTGCTGCCATTCCCTGAGCATCGTATACAGTACCCTCTACCACACCGGCCTTAATTTCAAGCTTGCTTGCCTTCTTAGCGAACTCAGACAACACTCTTGCGGGAGCAGTTGCATCCTCGGTGGAGAGTGCCATTGCGCTGGGGCCTTCCAAGTAAGGAGCCAAGCCTTCGAAATCTGTACCCTTGAACGCGAAGTTCATCATGGTATTCTTGTAAACTTTGTAAGTAACTCCTGCCTCACGTAAAGCCTTACGCAATTCTGTATCCTGCTCAACTGTAAGTCCACGGTAATCAACCAGAACAACAGACTGGGCATCCTTGATACTAGCAGAAATCTCTTCTACGATGGGCTGCTTCAATTCAACCTTTGCCATTTCTTTACCTCCTTATAGAATATTGGGGATTTCTCCCCCGCCGAAAGGAGTCTTTATAAGAAAAGCCTCCCTGAAGACAGGAAGGCAAAAAGTCTTAATCATAAACTCTTTCCTCGGTAGGCGCTTCGCTTACGTCCCTTGGGACACCTACTGTCTTCGGCATGGTTTTTAACCTTGTGTATCATATCACGCCCGGGCTACTGTGTCAAGCACTATTTTACTACCTTTTACATTTTTTATCTTGAGTTTTCTGTAAAACCGCCAACTCACTGCGAGCAGAATCCCCCAAAGTACCACACCGCTTATCACATTTGACACTTTCTGAGTCACTGTACCAGCATACCACACACGAACTTCCCCCGTAAATTTATGGGATAACTTCACCTGCAATAAACCCTCTGCGTTTCCGGCAACCTCCAATTCCTTTACACTGCCATCTTCAAGCAACGCCTGTGCGCGATAACCTTTATAATACATCAAAGGTACTTTATAACTCATTCCGGTATCCTCCGTAACATCAAAGAAATGCCGATTGTACCCCGATGTAACAAAATCCATGTACACACCATCCTCTGTGACTACCAAACCATTCCCCTGACCATTATAAATCTCATCAGATATTCCCTCCGGGACCCACTCTCCTTTACCAACCCAGTGATTATTATCATACACATATTCTTCACTGATTGGTGTTCTGGTTCCGATGCCTGCACAATGTTTTGTTTGCCACACACCGCAAACCACGGCAACAATAACCAAAAAACCTAATACAAACCGATTTACCACACCATCCTTCTGTTTTTCTGCATATGCTATACAAATACCGCAAATCACAAAATACAATGCATATGGATAAAGGCGATAGGTAAATTGAATCATATTTAGGGAGGTATCCTCCAAACGATTCCAGGGAATCACATCCGTCATTGCAATCAATAACATTAACCCAACTGCAACCAAAGAATCTGCCCATTTATTCTTTATCTTGCCCAACATAACTCTGCTTGCCAGCATAAACAGCACCGCAATGCCCACACCAAACTGAGCCGTATACATAAACACCCCCACCGGTGAAAAGAAGGATTCAAATGTCTGCGTATATTCACCGATATTGGCCCATGGCTCATTGAAGCGAAAACGTCCCTCTCCCATTTGTTCTAACATAGGGAAAATATAATAGCTTACCGAAAGCACAGAAAGAACCGCCGTTACAAGCAGCCTTACAAATCTTTTCCTCTCAAAGACCAGCTTTCTCTTTTGAGGCACAAACAGCATTACCATAAATATTATTGCAGTAATCAGTAAACCGATATATGTCATAATCGTGTGACACAGCACCATTCCAACGAAGCCAATCCCAAGCAACCAGGTTCTTTTACCCTCACAGGCAAAATAGTCATATATTCCCGCCACCAGTACAGGCACAAATACACACGCAATATATTCGCTGAGTCCTGCTCTGTTACTGACATCTGCCAAATAGTAGGTAGAAAGCATCAGCACATAACTCCCTGTAAGCGCACATTTCCACTCCCCACATATGAATTTCAAAGAAAAAAACGTAGTACAGGTACCAATCATTGCAAGCAACAGCACAAATATTTTATAGGATAACAGTAACGAAATACCACAAATATTCATTACAGCCGGAATTACCAAAAACAAATCCGGATAAAACATGGAACTCCCATACCCATAACCATCAAAAAAGATCGGATTTACCCTTGCAGGATAGCTCCCATTTAGCAATGCTTCCTTTACAGACTCAATCCGCAGCAGATGATAAGTAAGATCCCAGATGTCACCACCAATCCCTCTTTCATACAACGAAATCCCCGTCACAAGAGCAATAATTAACATAGATATGCCCAATGCATAATGCTCTTTGTGTTTTCTAACCATTATTAATCATTCCTTCCCCATGTCGCTATACTCTAATTATTTCCTCTTTCTACCCCGAAAATTATATTTCAAAATTAGTATATCATTTAGTTTTGTCTGTATTGTGTATATTATTTGAACTTTCCTTGAATGAAACCTTACATTTTTCTAACATTTTTCTTACATTTATTTTAAGATATGAATTATTGTTTTAATTTTTGTAATAATTTCGTCATTATTTTTTCGTACAAAAAAGGCGTCCGCAGTAGCAGACGCCTTCATTTAAACTTATTAAATTAGAACTTTGCAACGCTTACCTTTACGCCAGGTCCCATGGTACTGGTCAGGGTAATGCTTCTTAAGTACTGGCCCTTAAGTGCACTGGGCTTAGCCTTAACGATTGCATCCATAAGTGCATTGAAGTTCTCCTGAAGAGCTTCCTCAGTGAAAGAAGCCTTACCAACGGGAACATGCACGATATTGGTCTTGTCAAGTCTGTACTCAATCTTACCAGCCTTGATATCAGCGATAGCCTTAGTAACATCCATAGTAACGGTACCAGCCTTAGGGTTGGGCATAAGTCCCTTAGGTCCCAAAACCTTACCAAGACGACCAACAACACCCATCATATCAGGGGTAGCTACTACTACGTCGAAATCAAGCCAGCCTTCGTTCTGAATCTTGGGAATCAGCTCTTCGCCGCCAACATAATCAGCGCCTGCTGCCTCAGCCTCATTTAACTTATCGCCCTTTGCGAATACGAGAACCTTAACAGTCTTACCGGTTCCGTTAGGCAGAACTACCGCACCACGGATCTGCTGCTCAGCGTGACGTCCGTCACAACCGGTTCTGATGTGTACTTCGATGGTCTCATCGAATTTTGCAGTTGCAGTCTTCTTAACAAGTGCAATTGCATCGTTGGGCTCATAGAATGTTGCTCTGTCTACAAGCTTAGCAACTTCGGTATATTTTTTACCATGTTTCATTATCTTACCTCCTAGGTTCCAGCGACAATATCAATTGTCTCCCAATCTGTTATTTTCCAAAATTAGTCTTCTACAACAATACCCATACTGCGTGCAGTTCCGGCAATCATGCTCATAGCTGCTTCCAAGCTTGCTGCGTTCAAATCAGGCATCTTAAGCTCAGCAATCTCCTGAACCTTTGCCTTGGAAATGGTAGCAACCTTAGTCTTGTTAGGCGCGCCTGAACCGGACTTAATATTGCAAGCCTTCTTTAACAGTACTGCTGCAGGGGGAGTCTTAGTAACGAAACTAAAGCTTCTGTCTGCATATACAGTAATAACTACAGGGATGATAACATCACCCTTGTCTGCTGTTCTTGCGTTGAACTGCTTTGTAAATTCAACGATGTTTACACCATGCTGTCCAAGTGCAGGACCAACCGGTGGAGCCGGTGTTGCTTTGCCGGCAGGGATTTGTAACTTGATATATCCTTCTACTTTCTTTGCCATTGTGGCACCTCCTATAATGTGGTAAATCGGCGCAGGGTCTGCGCAATGCGCTCCTGCTCCCACTTAGGATACCGAGGTATCCCTTACGTGTTGCCCGGGTTTACACCCGTTGTATATTTTATCAGAGAATCGCAAAAATGCAAGTCTGAAAAATATCTTTTTAATAATTAAAGTTTTCTTACCTCTGCAAAGCTGATTTCAACAGGGGTCTCTCTGCCGAACAGTTCTACAAAAATAGTAGCTGTCTGCTTGCTGTAGTCAAGCTTCTGGACAACACCCACGGTATCCTTCCATACGCCTGCAACAACCGCAATACTGTCTCCCTCTTCAAAGTCGATGGAAACATTCTCGGTCTTAATCCCTAAAGGCTTCATCTCAGCTTCTGTAAGAGGAACCGGTTTACTTCCCGGTCCAACAAATCCGGTCACGCCACGGGTGTTGCGGACAACATACCACGTGTCGTCATTCATTTCCATATTAAGAAGAACATAACCGGGGAACATTTTCTTCTGAACAGTCTTTCTGACTCCGTTCTTGAGCTCCACTACGTCCTGCAGAGGAACGCGAACCTCCAGAATCTGCTCAGCAAGATGCTTATTGTTCTCAATAGTCTTCTCAATATTGGCTTTGACCTTATTCTCATATCCTGAATAGGTATGAACCACATACCACTTTGCCTCTGCCATATATTCACCCTCGCTCTATAATGATGTTAAGAAAATAACTCCCTGCTTAAGTACTGCATCAATAATCGCAATGATAATTCCCACCACAATGGAAATTGCCACTACTGCAACCGACTGCTTTAAAGTGGACTGTCTGCCGGGCCATGTGATTTTCTTAAATTCGGATTTAATGCCCTTGAAAAAGCTGGGGCGGGCTTGCTTTTCTGCGGAATCTCCCATTTTGACCTCCATTTATACAGAACGACTGAATTATTTGGTTTCCTTGTGCATAGTGTGAGTCTTGCAGAATCTACAATATTTCTTGGTCTCCATTCTGTCAGGATGAGTCTTCTTATCCTTAGTAGTAT
>CALYZQ010000070.1 GCA_945609985.1 uncultured Lachnospiraceae bacterium
TTCCGGTACAGAGAGGAGTGTAGGGCAGAATGAATAAAAAGACCAAGAAGTTTTGGATTGGCTTTTCCATAGGAGCTGGGGTGACAGTGCTTCTGCTTGTGGCTGCTGTGGTTGTGTTTATATACCTGTTTTTGTATGGACCACCGGCAAAAACCACACGGAGTGTAGAAAAGTATGATACCATCTTTACACAAAAAGGCGTACATACAGGATATCTTGTATTTCCGGAGAAGGTTCCGGAGAGCGCACAGGAGATTACGTTTTATAATTATTACCGGGACACGTGGAATGCACCTACCGTTCAGACCTATCTGCAGTGCACGTATGATGACAATACCTATGAGCAGGAGCTTGACCGTTTGGAGAATACTTCAAAGACCTACGGAAAGGATAGAAAGGTACTTTTGCGGGATGAGCAGGGAAAATATAACTATCCGGCTTATATCGCGGTGGAGAATGCCGCACATTGCTATGAATATGCGCTTTTGACCGGTGAAAATCAGATTACATACATCTATACAAGCTATTTTGACAGGGAGGACGTTGAGTTTAGTCAGGACTATCTGCCAAGTGATTTTATGATAAATGAGGGCAGGGAATTCGGTAGTGGCTACTCGATTTATTATTCTTCCGTCGATGATTTTGGCATCACGGCGGATTATACCAGAAATCCGGTTCCCGAGGTAAAGGATGCACATTTACGACTGATTAATGATGACTGCTTTTATGTATATGTAAAGCTGGATGAGCAGGGAAGAGAAATCATTACCGGCTGTGCTTTTGTTAAGTATAATGATGATGATGAAGTAACTAATGAAATCAATTATGATGATATCAACGGAATGCAATATATGGATATGGAGCTAAATAAGGACCGTACTGCCATGACTGTTACCTATATGAATGGGGCAGAGGAAAAACAGATTACCTATGACCTAAAGGAGTAAAGTATCTCAAATTAAAAAGCCGCCGTATAAGTGATTCGTTTAGGAATCGGCTTACACGGCGGTCTTTCTTTTATTTACTCTTGTGCCTGTTGCATTTTGTAATAGAAGCCTTTCAGCTCCAATAATTCTTCATGAGTACCGCGCTCCACGATTTCGCCCTCGTGGATGACCAAAATCATATCCGCATCCTTTATGGTGGACAGGCGGTGAGCGATAGCCACGATGGTACGCTTTCCGGTGATGTTCTTAATTGCTTTTTGAATCTGTCTTTCTGTCTGTACGTCTACAGAGGCGGTTGCCTCATCCAGCACGATGATAGGGGACTGGCGCAGGATTGCTCTTGCAATGGCAACTCGTTGCTTTTGACCGCCGGAAAGACGGAGTCCTCTTTCTCCCACTGTGGTTTCGTATTGTTCGGGCATGTTCAAAATGTCTTCATGAATGTTGGCAGCCTTTGCCGCCTCCTCAATCTCCTGTCTGGTGGCATCCGGCTTGGCGTAACCGATGTTTTCTGCAATGGTTCCGTTAAACAGGAAGGTATCCTGTAACACAGGAGATATATTGTGGCGCAGACTTTCTAAGGTCACCCCCTTGATGTCTTTGCCGTCAATCAGGATTCTTCCCTCTATCGGGTCATAAAATCTGGAAATCAGCTGCGTGGCAGTAGTCTTGCCCACACCGGTAGGTCCTACTAAAGCTACCATCATGCCGGGCTTGCAGTCAAAGGAGATATTTTTCAGTACAGGTATCTTATTGCTGTAGTGGAAGCTTACATTTTCAAAGGTGATAGCACCCTGTACATTTTCTATGTCCTCAGCATTTTCAGCATTTTGGATAGCTGAGGGAGTATCTAAAATCAAGGTTACACGCTCCGCTCCGACTAAGGACTGCTGCAAATTCTCAAGCAGGTTCGCGAGACCGGAAACCGGTGCATAAAACATGGATAAGTACAATACAAATGCTACGATATCTGCTACGGAAAGCTGATTTCTGTAGGCTAAGTAACCGCCGAAGAATACCACCAATACCGTTCCGGCAGAGGATAAAAATTCTACGCAGGGATGAAATACTGCACTGGCACGGAGAGCGCGGAGCATGGCAGTTACCTGTTCGAAGTTCTTTTTACGCAGACGCTTGCTCTCGTAAGCCTCCTGTCCGAAGGATTGAATCTCATGAAGACCGGAAAGACTGTCCTGCAGCTGTGCGTTCAGTTCACCCATACTCTTTTGCGAAGCCGTAAAGAAAGGGCGTACAATCTTGGCAAAAATAACGCCTGACAACAGAATCAGAGGAATAGGGGCACAGGTAATCAGAGCCAGCTTCCAATTGATAGTAAGTAAAATAACCAATACACCTACGAAGGTGACGATATTGGTAATGATATCGGGAATCATGTGTGCATATAAAAGCTCAAAATCTCTGGTGTCATTTACAACACGGCTCATTAAATCGCCGGTTTGCTTATCGTGGAAAAAGCCTAAGTCTAAAGTCTGAAGCTTATCATACAATCTGCTTCTCAGGTCACCTACCAGATACCAGGCAGCCTTGTGAGCCAAATAGTTATTTAAGAATCGAAACAGGATGCGCAACAGATAAAGGACAAGTAACATAAGAGCCAGTCGGCTTATAACAGTAAGAGCTGCGTCGTCAACTCCTTTTTCTACAACCCCTGTCATGGAGGACAGTATCTTGGGTGCTGACAGATTAAGAATTGTCAGAGCCAGAGTAGAAAGGATTGCCAAAATGTAAAGACCCTTATACCGGGCAGCTTCCTTGGTAAGTTTCCATAGCATCTTCATCAGTGTAGTCTCCCTTCAAAATAAATGGACGGTTACCTTTTACATACATTACAATATGTGTCCGGTTTGGTTCCCATGCGCAAGTATTGTGGCATGCGCATGCATAATAAAGCGTGGTCATTTCTAAGTATAATGTACTTTTCAGGGATTGAAAATGGATTAAATTGTTGCAATAAAGTAGTTTCCATAATTTGCATGTTACGGAGGGGTGTTTTTCTGTTATTATCAATTTGTAACAAATATGTAATAATTCTGTAACATATTCGAATTGCAAAGAAAGGAGCAATGATGAGAAAACTTACATTATTAGCAACAGCTACCCTGATAACCCTGGCATGTATCGGAAGCCAAAGCATATCTGCAGACGCAGCGAGTGCAAGATATCAGTCCCTCTTCAAATGTGGAAATAAATTCATTTTTGTAGGAAAGTATAATTGTCTTCCTGGCATTCAGCTTCCGGAGAATTGTCTGCCGGGTCTCCCGGGAATCGAAACACCGGACTGTAATCGTCCCGGATCCCCAGAGGTAGAAACCCCGGATACTGAGACACCGGATAGCAATGTACCAAGCATACCTGAGACTGAGAACCCCGATAGTAACCGCCCCGGAACGCCTGAGACGGAAACTCCGGACAACAATCGTCCCGGAACGCCTGAGACAGAAAAGCCCGACAACAAACCGGGCACCGAGACACCCGGGGAGGAGCAGCTCTCCTTCGCAGAGCAGGTAGTAGAGCTTGTAAATGCGGAACGTGCAAAGGAAGGTCTTGCCCCCCTGACCATCGATAAGAAGGTGCAGGCGGCGGCACAGATCCGCGCTGTGGAAAGCAAGACATCCTTCTCCCACACCAGACCAAACGGCAGCAGCTTTGCAACTGCATTAAAGGAGCAGGGTGTGACCTATAGACGAGCCGGTGAAAATATTGCCTGGGGTCAGCGTACGCCCAAGGAGGTTGTAAACGCTTGGATGAACAGCTCCGGCCACCGCGCAAATATTATGAATAAGAACTTCACCAAAATCGGTGTAGGATACTATCAGCACAACGGTGTAAACTACTGGTCACAGTTGATTATCGGGTAAAGACTATGGCTCGTGGGTACCACGAGGCTGTTTTCTCTCCCCAGACCCTTCATTTCTCCAAAACGAGGGTCTGGGGAGTTTTTTTTCTTTGCAGAGACCCAGCTGGCATGATTTTCGTCCCTTTTTAAGGCAAAAATCGCTTGTCTGTGGGCCTGGGAGAGCAGTTTGTATTATATAGACCCATTTTCCGGGGAGAACGTTACTACCAATAGTTCAAAGGGCAGATTGTTCAATTGATTAGAGTCTGCAAAGCAGGAATGGTATTTCCGTGTACTCTCTGTTATGCTAATAGCATGGAGGAGCTTATGAGTGTAGACAGATTATTAGCGTATATTGAACAGCACTTAAAAGAGAATATTTCGCTTGTAGATTTGGTTCGGGTGGTTCATTATTCGCCGAGGCAAATATATTACATGATAAAAGAGGCCACGGGAATGCCGGTAATGAGCTATATCCGTCATCAACGCCTGTTGAAAGCCGCCGCTGAAATTGCACAGGGCAGGAAGCTGATAGATGTTGCAGTTGATTATGGCTTTGAGACCCAAGCCGGGTTTTATAAAGCGTTTCTTTTGCAAATCGGATGTTCACCAAGGGAGTATCAATATCATGAACAGCTTCATTTTACTCATAAGAATTATCCCTCTATTGAAAAGTATCTTATGGAGGAAACCATTATGGATGAAATTAAAATTCGCAAAGTAGAGCAGAAGGATGCAAGAAGTATTTGGGAAAACATTTTTTCCAGAAACACACCGGAAGAAGTAGAGCAAAGAATAGCTGAGAGTATAGCCGAGATGGAAGCAGGCAGAAGGATTCATTTGGTTGCAGTTATCGAAGATAATATAATCGGCAATATTGTGCTAAAGAAGGAACAGCATGTATTGTATTCACATCGTTGTAGTCTGGAAGATGTGGTGGTAAATCCGGTATTTCAAAAACAGGGACTTGCAACCGGATTATTTGAAGAAGCTTGCAAGTCGGCAGCTGAACAGGGATTTCAATATGTGACCACAACCTGTCGGGGTGATGGAACAGAGAATTTTTACAAGTCATTGGGAATGCAGGAGTGTGGAAGAATACCGCAGGGCATTTATGAACCTTGGGGTGATTTCAAAAAATATGATGAGATTGTTTTGGTGAAAGACTGTTGACAATTAATTTATATATGCTAAAATGATAATAGAAAGGGTACTACCGATAGACGGTTAGTCCACAGTATAGTAGTAAAAATAATCGCCTACAAGTTTTGCGGACTGGAGGCGATTATTTTTGTGATTTGTTACTTCCGATCGTATATCCAAGACCGAATGCGGTAAGCACGAGGCTTACAACTGCAATCAGACCTTCAATTGTCATCATGGCAACACCCTCTTTCGTACAAATTTCCAACACAAACAAACGATAAACCGATAGTTTAAGCAATTGACGCTTATTCCGCAATAAGGTAGAATAATACATAAGTATATACTACAAAGGGGAGCCCTATGAGATATCGGATTAAGCACGCATTGGTGCAGTATGATGGCGAGACCATCCTAGAGGATGTAAATTTTGAGATACATGACAAAGAAAAGATAGCAGTTGTGGGCAGGAACGGCTGCGGCAAAACCACGCTCTTAAAGCTGATTGTAGGGGATATTCACATGAATAACCTGGATAGTGACGAGGAGTGCGGCATTGAGATGGCGGGAAAGCAGGAAATTGGCTTTTTGCGCCAAATCAGCTTTACGGATGAAACCATCACCGTGGAGGATGAAATCAAGAAGGTTTTTGCCGAGGTATTTGCCTGCGAGGCAAGGATGAAGGAGATAGAAGAACAGCTTCCTTATGATGAGGACAGGAAGCTGTTCTTTGAGTACGATAATTTGCAGAAGACCATGGAGGCGCTTCGAGGTTACAGCTGGCAGCAGGACATGGAAATTATGTTCCAGAAGTTTGGCTTTGCTCTGGAGGATTTAAAGCGCCCCATCGGAAGTTTTTCGGGAGGCCAGCAGACCAAGGTGGCTTTTATTAAGCTACTGCTTAGCAGGCCGGACATCATGCTGTTGGACGAGCCCACCAACCATTTGGATTTGCCTACTATCGAATGGCTGGAGGATTATCTGTTACATTATGACAAGGCAGTAGTCATCGTGTCCCACGACAGAATGTTTTTGGACAGGGTTGCGGATGTGACCTATGAAATCGAGTACCATAGGATGAACCGCTATCCCGGCAATTACTCCACCTTCGTGAAGCTGAAGGAGGAGGCTCTTATCAAGCAGGAAAAGGATTACGAGGAGCAGCAGAAGGAAATCAAGCGTCTTACAGAATGGATTGAGAAGTGGAAAAACACACCTACCAAGGTGGCAGCAACCCGCTCCAAGCGTATGGCGATAGAGCATATGGTAAAGATAGAAAAGCCCAGACATTTTGACACCAAGGCTTTTCATGCGCAGTTTACGCCACGCATAGAGAGCTACACCAACGTAGTGACCGCCAAAAACTTAAGTATCGGCTACGACAAAGAGCTCAGTCAGGTGTCCTTCCGACTGATGAAAAAGGAGCGCCTTGCCATCATTGGCGAAAACGGCAAGGGTAAATCCACTCTGCTAAAAACACTGGTAGGATTGCTTGAGCCCCTTGGCGGTGAGTACATCTTTGGACAGAATGTGGAGTGGGGCTATTTTGACCAGCAGAAGGCAGTGACCGAGCAGGCAGACCCCAATCAGACTGTACTTGATAATTTCTGGGAGGAGTATCCGGACATGCTCCGAGAAGAGGTGCGAAGCGCCTTAGGAAGCTTTCTTTTTTCCCAGGAGGAAGTGATGAAGAAAATGGGACAGCTCTCCGGTGGCGAGAAGGTACGCCTTGCCCTCTGCAAAATGTTTCAGACAAAGCCCAACCTCCTCATATTGGACGAGCCCACCAACCATATGGACATGGTGGGCAAGGAGGCATTGGAAAAAATGCTTACAGGCTACGGCGGTACGGTGCTGTTCGTGTCTCATGACCGTTATTTTATCAAGCAGGTGGCAACCGGAATTTTGGAGTTTATTGCGGATGAGGTAAAGCAGTATTCCATGAATTACGAGGATTATCTGGAGGAGAAGGCAAAGCGTCAGGCTGCGGCAAAGGGAGATACAAGATCCGGCGGTGCAGGGAAAGCGGGCGGCATCGCGGTAGCAGGCGCGGGAAAAGCGGGCGGAGCCGCGGCAGGGAAGACAGCCGCAGGTTTCGGTGGCGTAGAAACAGGCGGAACCACGACAAACGGCGCAGTTCCCACCTTGCAGGATGTATTTGACAAAAAGACCTACTACAATCTCGGTAAAATCCGTTCCCGTCTGGAAAAGCAGCTTGAAAAGTACGAACGTCTTTTGGCAGAGAGTGAGGAGAAGGCAGCAGCACTTCAGCTACAGCTGATGGACCCTACTCTTGCCACCGACTACGAGAAGCTGATGGAGCTTCAAAAGCAGCTGGAGGAAGAGGAGAAACAGCAGGAGAGTCTGCTGGAACGCATGTTGGAGACCGAGACGGAGCTGGAGTTTGAAAATAAGTAGGACCGTAACGCGCAGCATAAAATACCGGTCCACCCCACAGTGCCGGAACATTAAACCAATACAAATTACACAGAAAGAGGTATTCATGAGCGAAAACTACCAATATTTTGACGTGGATAAAATACAGGCTTCTTTCAATTTCACTTCTGCCATTCTAAATAAGGGGAAAGCGTTGTGGGAAGAGGGCGTTATAAAGATAACAGGTGTCGAAGAGGGATACACCGATGGGCAGGATGATATGACCGGGGAGGTTGCGGCACATGTCACCCATAATGGCAGTGAATTCGACATCACCATGGCATTTACCAAGGACAATGCCTTTTATACGGAATGTGAGTGCCCGGAGTGCAGGAGGAGCTATTACGGTTGGTATGGAAGAAAGAACCGCTGTGCCTACATGGCGGCACTGATGCCGGAGCTAAAGAAGTATCTGCTGGAAAATCCTATCGGGGATGCCACCAACAAGGTGGCGGCAAGTCTTTTGTATTCCTTTCAGGCGAGGCATGCCATGCAGGTGATGGCAGATGTACATGCCAATGAGGAAAGTCTGCATATCATTCCCCGTCTGCGTATTCAGGAGGAGAGGTTGTCCGTTTCCTTTAAAATCGGTTCGGACAAGCTGTTCGTGATTAAGAATCTGTCGGAGTTTTGTATGCATGTACAGAATGCCGGAACCGCTGTTTTTGGCAGTAACACAAAGATGAATCTGCAGTTTAGTAATCTGGATATAAAGGCGCGAAAGTGGTATGAGTTTATCAAACGTGTGATGCAGGACGAGGAACAGTTTCAGGAGTACGTGGACCCATGGCGCCCTGTAAAAAAGAATGCCATTGAGCTTTACGGGTGGCGGCTGGACTCCTTTTTTGAGGTGTTGGGTGCAGATACCGTGGAGTACGAGGATAAGTATTCAGAGAAGAAAAAAGTTAACCTGCGCTGTCGGGACAAAAATCCCGCTATAGAGATGCACATCCATAGAATTGATATAGGCAGATGGGGCGGTTTTCACGGAATAGAGGTTTCCTGTCAGATGCCTTCGTTTTTCCGGGGTGCGGATACACTGTACTTTATTGACAGGCAGTATCTTTGCAGGGCACAGAAGGAAGCGGTGGAGCCTATTTTGCCTCTTATTGAACATGCATCGGACGGTATACTACGGTTTCAGATAGGACGCAATCACTTGCAGGAGTTTTATTATTCTGTGCTGCCAAGACTTAGGGAGGTTGTCACAGTAACGGAGGAGGATACGGAGGAAATTAAGAGCTATTTGCCTCCTCAGGTAGAGTTTTCCTTTTATCTGGATGCAAGAGAGCAGAATATATATTGTAAGGTACAGGCAAGATACGGCGAAAGCGCGGTATCCGTTTTGGATGCGCTTCGCAGTGAGGACGGTGCTTTGCCGGAAAATATCCGCATGGAAAGTAAGGAGCAGGAGATTTTGTACCTGACCAGGCAGTTTTTCCCGGTGATTGATTTGGAGAATGATGAGCTGCATTGTAATGGGGAAGAGGAGCTGGTTTACGACTTTTTGGACCATGGAATTGAAAAGCTTGCCATTTTGGGAGAGGTGCATTGCACCCAGAGTTTCAGGGGGCGCCATATTATCAGAAAACCTAAGGTTTCTCTGGGCGTATCGGTGTCCGGAGGACTTTTGGATTTGCAGGTAGATGCGGAGGGCATTGACAGGGCAGAGCTGCTTGCCATGCTGCAAAGCTACAGACAGCGCAAGAAATATTACCGCATGAAAAACGGTGATTTTGTGAATTTACAGGACAACAGCCTGCAAATGCTGGGTGAGCTGATGGAGACCATGCATTTGTCCCCTAAGGATTTTGGGAAAGGGGAGTTGCAGCTTCCGGTTTACCGTACCCTGTACTTAGACAGACTTTTGGAGGAGAGTCAAAATGTGTATACCTTCAGAGACCATACCTTCCGTGAGATGGTAAAGAACTTTAAGGCGGTGGGAGATGCCCTGTATGAGGAGCCTGCGTCCTTAAAGGGAATCATGCGAAGCTACCAGAAAAAGGGCTATAAGTGGCTACGTACCTTGGAGAATTACGGATTTGGCGGTATTCTGGCGGATGATATGGGTCTGGGTAAAACCCTGCAAATGATTTCTGTGATGTTGGCGGCAAAGGAGGAGGGTCTTGCAGAGCCTTCCCTGGTGGTATGTCCTGCTTCCCTGGTATATAACTGGGGCGAGGAATTCAAGCGTTTTGCGCCTGCCCTTAAGGTACAGCTGATTACGGGAAATCAGGAAGAGCGCAGGGAGAAGCTGCTTTCTTATCAGGACTATGATGTGCTGGTGACCTCCTATGATTTGTTAAAGAGGGATATTGAGCAGTACGAGGACAAGCAGTTTCATTATCAGGTAATCGACGAGGCACAGTTTATTAAGAACCATTCCACGGCGGCATCCAAGGCGGTGAAGGTGATTCGCAGCAAGGTCAGATTTGCCCTGACGGGAACGCCTATTGAGAACCGTCTCAGTGAGCTTTGGAGTATTTTTGACTATCTGATGCCCGGATTTTTGTACAGCTATGAGGTGTTCAGAAGAGAGTTTGAAGCGCCTATCGTAAAGTTGGAAGATGAGGATGCCATGAAGCGTCTGCAAAAGATGGCAGGACCTTTTATTCTCCGCCGCTTAAAGAGTAACGTGCTGAAAGATTTGCCGGATAAGCTGGAGGAGACCCGCTATGTAAAGCTTGACAGCGAACAGCAGAAGCTGTATGACGCCCAGGTGGTACACATGCAGACACAGCTCGCCCTGCAAAGAGCACAGGATTTTAACAAAAACCGCTTCCAGATACTGGCGGAGCTTACCAGACTCAGACAGATTTGCTGTGACCCGTCCCTTTGCTATGAGAATTACAAGGGAGAGTCTGCAAAGCTGGAGGCTTGTCTGGATTTGGTACAGAGTGCTATCGACGGCGGACACAAGATATTGCTGTTTTCCCAGTACACCTCCATGCTGGAGATTTTGCAAAGAAAGCTTACAGAGCAGGAAATCTCCTTCTACACCATTACCGGAGAGACGCCCAAGGAGAAGCGTTTGCAGCTGGTAAAAGCCTTCAACGAGGATGATACAAAAGTCTTTTTGATTTCCCTGAAAGCAGGCGGTGTAGGCTTAAATCTCACCGGTGCCGATGTGGTCATTCATTATGACCCTTGGTGGAATCTGGCAGTGCAGAATCAGGCCACGGACCGTGCTCACCGTATCGGGCAGGACAAAAAGGTAACGGTTTACAAGATGATTGTCAGCGGTTCCATTGAGGAAAAGATTGAAAAGCTGCAAAATACCAAGCAGAATCTGGCAGAACAGGTGATGAGTGGGGATGCGGGAAGTCTAAGCAGCATGACAAGGGAGGAACTGCTGGAATTATTGGAGTGTTAAGAGGTAGCTTATGCCCATAGATACAGAAGCCTTTGAGGCGGCAAAGAAAAAAATAGTTGGTGTGGACAGACAACGGCTGGGTATCGGTACGCTTTCTGAGAAGACCGTCCATGCCATTTTGAAAAATTACTACGAACCGGATGAGGACAGGCAGGAAATACCCATAGAGGGCTATGTGGCTGACATCTATGCGGACGGTGAAATTCTGGAGATTCAGACCAGAAGCTTCAACCGCATGAGGGATAAACTTACGGCTTTTTTGCCCCTGTATCCGGTAACTATCATTTATCCCATTCCCCGGGAAAAGTGGCTTATCTGGATAGATGAGGAGAGCGGGGAGCTCAGCAGCAAGCGCAAATCCCCCGCGAAGGGAAAGACCTATGATGCCTTTGCAGAGCTTTACAAAATCAAGATGTTTTTACAGCATCCTAATCTGAGGCTGAAGCTGGTGCTTGTGGATATGGAGGAGTACCGTTTGTTAAACGGTTGGAGCCGGGACAAAAAAAAGGGCTCCAGCCGCTACGACCGCATTCCTTTGCAAATCGTAGAAGAAGTGGACATTACCTGTCCCCGGGATTACATGCAGTTCATCCCCTATGAGCTTCAGGAGCCCTTCGGCGTAAAGGATTTTGCCAAGGCCGCCCACATCCCTGCACAGCGGGCGCAGGTTGTGATACATATTTTATTCCACATGGGCATGATAAAGCGCGTGGGCAAAAAGGGTAATGCGTTTTTGTATGAGGTGGAAGAATCGTAATTTGGATTTGCGGTGATGTCGGAGGGAAATAGCATGATAGACGGTCATATTCATATTGAGCGAGGAGAGTACACGCTGGATTGGATAAATCGATTTGTTGACAGAGCGGTTGAGATGCATCTGGATGAGATTCGATTACTAGAGCATTGTTATCGATTTGAAGAGTTTGTCCCCATGTATGATTCCGTGTGTGCATACAGTGAATATGTAGATGCTTGGTTTCACAAACAGGCAGGGGTATTAAAGCTTGAGGATTATTTGGAACTTATCAAGAAGGTCAGAAACGAGAAGTTTCCTGTTGAGATAAAGTTTGGTCTTGAAATA
Organism: uncultured Lachnospiraceae bacterium; assembly: GCA_945609985.1. GTDB lineage: Bacteria > Bacillota > Clostridia > Lachnospirales > Lachnospiraceae > Acetatifactor. The sequence goes on from CALYZQ010000070.1 coordinate 11,838, forward strand.
TGCTATTTCAAAGAGTTTGAGGATTTCACGGCAGAACTGACAAAGGATAAAGGTTTTGATTTCTTATTGGGCAGTATTCATTTTGTGGATGATTTTGCCTTTGACCATAAGCCGGAGCATTGGGCCGGAATTGATGTAGACAAAATATATCGCAGATATTTTGAAGATTCTGCCTCACTGGCAAAAAGCAAGATATTTGATGGTATAGGTCATCCGGACGCAATCAAGCTTTTTGGCCATAAGCCATCCTATTCACTTACAGAATACTATGAGAGTTTAGCCAAGGAACTTTCAAAAAGTAATATGTACGCCGATCAAAATAGCGGAGTTGCCAGAAGATGCCCTGACACGGGCTCCCTTGGCATGGAGGAAGAACTGCTTAAGATACTGAAAAAGAATAACGTGAAAATTATCACTTCGTCCGATGCACATTGTCCGGAGGATGTGGGGTATAAGATTAGGGAGCTATACAATGGAACACATTGAATTACGAGAAGTCCAAAAGAAATATGCGGAAGAAATATGGAAGTTTCGTCAGGAGATTTTAGAATGTGATGCGGCGGATGAAGACCAATTTGCGGGTTGTTTATCACTTGATGAAAGTAATACTGCAGAAGAATGGATAAATATATGTGAGCTTCGGAAAGATAAGGAGACCTGTGAGAAGGCAGGAAATACGGTGCCTTCCCATACATATTTAGCGGTGCGCAAAAGTGATGATAAGGTTGTGGGAGTTATAGATTTGCGTCATCATATCAATCACCCGATTCTCGGAACATGGGGTGGGCATTGCGGATATTCGGTGCGTCCTTCCGAACGCGGCAAAGGCTACGCAAAGGAAATGCTTCGTTTAAACATACAAAATGCCAAAGCTATGGGAATAGATAAGCTTCTTGTTACCTGTAATGTTGTGAATGAAGCCAGTGAAAGAATCATCAAAGCCAATGGCGGCGTGTTTGAAAAGATTATAGATGTGGATGGCAGCAAGATAAAGAGATATTGGATTACGGTTTAAGGGAGGAATCGTATGCTGGTTTTATGTTCAAACGGCTTATCAAGTAAAGAAATTTTATCATATACAAGTGAAAAGGTATGCTTTTGTAAAACTGCCGCCTTGGTGGTTACAGCGGACAATGAATACAAAGAATCCAATTATCATGTATCCAGATGTGTTTCTGAATTAGAATCATTAGGCTTGAAGGTTGATGTTTTTGATTTGGATAAGCAACCTGCAGAATTGTTGTTGGATTATGGTGTTGTGGAATTCATCGGCGGAAATCCGTACTACTTGCTACACTCCATCAGAGAACACAATACCACAGAAATATTAAAGGAGATTGCGACAAACAAAATATTGATTGGCTGGAGTGCGGCGGCATTCGTTTTTAGTCCTACGCTTGAGTTGGTAAATTGTTATTCTCCTGAAATGAATTTCTTAGGATTAACGGATTTAAGAGGCCTTTCGTTAACGCAGATACAGGTTTTGCCCCACTATAGCAAATTCCTTTCAAGATTTGACCGATTTGAAGAGAGGTGCTGTGAATATGAAAAAGAACACAATGTTAACGTAATTCGCATTAATGATGGAGAAGGCGTATTTATTGATGAAGGGATATATGTCTGCAAGATATAACTAACAGTATATAGAACCATACAAAATCAATTTAAGCGAGGTCTTATATGGAAATTGTGAAATTAAATTCTGACATGTTAAAAGATATGAATAAGTTAAACGAGCCCTTCGAGATAATAGGTAAATTGAAACCGACGTTTGTTAATGATGAATGGACTTATACGGAAGAAATTTATTCGCAGTCTTATTTACATTCCTATCCTGATGAAGATAATGACTACTCAAGCTATATCAATAACCCTGATAAAGCAGTTTTTGTGGCATATTCCGACAAGGAATGCGTTGGTCAAATCGTATTACGTAAAGACTGGAATAAGTATGCTTTTGTAGAGGATATCTGCGTATCGAGATCTAGCAGAGGAAACGGTGTCGGTACTGCTTTGATGCAAAAGGCGATAGAATGGGCCAAAGAAAAAGAGTTGGATGGTGTGGCTTTAGAAACGCAGGATAATAATCTGTTGGCATGCAGATTTTATGCAAAATGTGGATTTGGTATCGGAGCAGTAAATACGATGCTTTACAAAAATTTCGC
>CALYZQ010000071.1 GCA_945609985.1 uncultured Lachnospiraceae bacterium
TACCGAATACCATGGGCATTACGTTAACAGCGGTACCCCAGGAATAAGGGATATCGTTGTCACGACGGTATACGTTTGCACGAGGGTTGTCCCAAGAACGGAATACTGCCTCGATAGCAAGCTTCAACTGCTCTACAGGATCGGAAGGGAAATCTGTACCCAACTGATTCTTGTACTCTGCCTTAAACTGCTCTGCAAGGCACTTAAGATCAGCAGCGGTAAGCTCAACGTCGAACTTAACACCCTTCTCTTCTTTCATCTTGTCGATAAGCTGCTCGAAGTACTTCTTACCAACTTCCATAACTACGTCAGAGAACATCTGGATGAAACGTCTGTAAGAGTCATATACGAAACGCTCAAAGGAAGGATCAGGGTTGCCTGCGATCATAGCTGCAACTACCTCATCATTTAAACCAAGGTTCAAAATGGTATCCATCATACCAGGCATGGAAGCTCTAGCACCGGAACGAACGGAAACTAACAGAGGATTCTTCAGATCGCCGAACTTCTTGCCGTTAATCTCCTCCATCTTCTTAACGCCCTCCATAGCCTGAGCCATGATCTCGTCGTTAATCTTACGTCCATCCTCGTAGTACTGTGTACAAGCCTCTGTTGTAATAGTGAAGCCCTGGGGAACAGGAAGACCGATGCTGGTCATCTCTGCAAGGTTAGCACCCTTACCACCAAGGAGATTACGCATGGACATGTCGCCTTCACTAAACATATAAACCCACTTGTTTGCCATTTGTTTCTTTCCTCCTAATATATTTTATTTTGGATATGAGAGAATCCTCCAAACGGGAATCCTCATAATCAGCTTTAGTTTGCGCCAAATGAGCGCACACATCTATAATATCATAAAAATTTCAAAAGGCAACAAAAATTTTTATTTTACCTGCAAAAAATACTCTTTTTGTTTTAAACTCTGCAAATCGGTTTCCACGTCCTCAGGATTTTTGCCGTAAAGCATGACATCACAGTAGTCCAAAATCTTTTCCATATCGGAAAGAAGTACCGCATGGCCCTGCTTGTGAATATTCACACAGATGTTGTCGGGGATTCCCAGATACTCATAAACCTTTGCAGTCTCCACGTAGGTCTTGTGCATGGCTGCCGGATTGGTCCAGTCCTCGCCGAAGGCAGCCGCTATGATAAATAAGTAGCGGTCCTTATCTGCCACCAAAGATGCCAGATGATGCTGGTCAAAGGGGAATCTCTCCACACAGTCAAACTTAAGGAAGGTATCATTGAACCAATGCCCCTCGTCCTTTGACTGCAGGCTGCCTAAGTGCTCGTTCTGGGTAGTCACATGGGTGGTGCCGCCCTCCTCATTTACAAAGCCGAGAGGTGCCAAATCATACACATTGCCCTCGGTCTTACAGCGGTACATGGCTGCGCCGCCGGCTCCCGAGCAGGCAGGTACCACTACCTTGAAGCGCTTCTCGTAAGCTCCTGCCACCAGCACGGCCTTACCGAATCTGGAGACTCCGGACAAAATGTTATTCTTACTATTAATATGTAACTCTTTTCCTGCGCCCTGCTCCAACATATCAAGAAGCTTTGCTGCTCCCCAGCCCCAGGCTGCCAGTGCTCCGGTCTGCTCCTTCCCGTCGCTTCCGTAGGGATGCAAGGTATAAAATACGCCTGTTCTTGAGCTGTTGTCTGCAGCTATCTTTACCGGTTCAAAGCTTAAGGTTGCATAGCCTCTTTTTGCTGCCAGATACGCATTGCCGGACGGCTTGAATTCGAACGGTCCGAAAACAAAGCTCATTTCAATATATACCGGATAACCACCCTCACCTGCTTCCTCACAGGGCAGTGTCACCAGTGCAGGGAAGTTGTCTTTTCTGCCCTCACACTCAACAGTCACGGTAATCTTGCCCACTCTTGCTTTCGCATGAATGCTGCTTCCGTCAAACTGCTTTACATCCACATCAATATCCTGCCACTCTCCTATGGTGTAGCTCACCTTCTCTGCAGACGTATCCGGCAGGGGACCATACATATAATACTCGTACAAATCCTTTATTTCTGCCAGGCGGTCAGACCAGTCCTCCTTGGAAGTTACCTTTCTGCCGTCCATAAAGGTAAATACATCAGGTATCTCCTTAATTATCGGTAAATCCATTGGTTCTACTCTTAATTCTGTTCCCATAACACCCTCCATATCATGATTAATTATATTGTTTTTCTCCGCGGCACAAAGCTGTCGAAGATAAATAAATCAAAATGTTTCTTGGCTGCCGCCAGCTCCTCCTCGCTCTTGATGGTCCATGCTGCCGCCGTGTTCTTAAACATGCCGCGGCAAAGCTTTCTGGACAAACCCTTGGGATATTTGTGATTGTAGGCGATAAAGTCCGGCTTTCCCAGACAGTTTAGCATCAAATGCTGCAAAATAAAGGTGATAAATCTTTTCTTTTCTCCTTCCTTATGAAAAGCATCCGAAAGCTGTCCGCGCACCACATCCTTGCGCTTTCTTCTGTACCAGCGCAGTGCCAGGGGATTGAAGGATTCGATGCAGTACATTCCCTTGTAGTCCCTGAGGAGCTTGTCCGCCTCCCTGCAAACGGATATGTCGGTTCTCTCAATCTTAAGCTCCACAATCAGAGGCATCCTGCCGTTTACCAGCTCAAGCACTTCCTTTAACTTAGGGATTCTCTCCTTGGAACCTGCAAGTGAAAAGGTTTTTAACTGGTCATAGGTATAATCACTGACCTTTCCTTCCGCTCCGCACATTCTCTTTAGTGTATAATCATGAAATACCACCGGTACCTTGTCCTTGGAAAGCTGCACATCCAGCTCCATACCGAAGCCGGCCTCCACTGCTTTTGCAAATGCCTTTAAGGAATTCTCCGGGGCATCCGTGCCGTTTTCATGAAGCCCCCTGTGGGCATACAGCCAGTCCATAAAAGGCTTTGTCACTTTATTGCTGGCGGTTCGTGGCATGATAAGCAGCAGGTAAATCGCTGCCAGAATTAAAGCCGCTGCAACCACCCATATCGTAATCGTAAAAAACAATTCCATAGCCTGTATTTCCTCCTACATAGACTTTACACTGATTTTTATTTGTGCGCAAGCATCTTTAGAAAATATTAATGCTTGCATTTTCCGTATTTTTCTGTACAATGTTTAATGTATGGCAAAATTTGGCCATGTATATAATATAGAAATGAATTTTTAGTCTCAGAAAGGATAACGACATGATTAGTGCAAATAACGTAACCCTGCGAATCGGCAAAAAGGCCTTGTTTGAGGATGTAAATATTAAGTTTACCGAGGGCAACTGCTACGGACTTATCGGAGCAAACGGTGCCGGTAAATCTACGTTTTTAAAGATTTTGTCCGGAAAGCTGGAGACCACCAAGGGCGATGTATCTATCACTCCCGGTCAGCGTCTCTCCGTTTTGGAGCAGGATCACTTTAAATATGACGACTGTGTGGTTATGGACACGGTTATCATGGGTAATGAGCGTCTCTATCAGATTATGAAGGAAAAGGACGCAATTTATGCAAAGGAAGACTTCACAGACGAGGACGGTATCCGTGCAAGTGAATTGGAGGCTGAGTTTGCCGAGATGGACGGCTGGGAGGCAGAATCAAATGCTGCCATGCTGCTTAACGGTCTTGGTATCGGCACTGAGTTCCACTACTCTACCATGAAGGATTTGGATGGTAATGTGAAGGTAAAGGTTCTGCTTGCAAAGGCACTGTTCGGTAATCCTGACATCCTGCTTTTGGACGAGCCTACCAACCACTTGGATTTGGATGCTATCGCTTGGCTTGAGGATTTCCTCATTGACTTTGAAAATACGGTTATCGTGGTATCCCATGACCGTTATTTCTTAAATAAGGTATGTACCCATACTGCCGACATCGACTACGGCAAGATTCAGCTTTACGCAGGTAACTATGACTTCTGGTATGAGTCCAGCCAGCTGCTCATCAAGCAGATGAAGGAAGCAAACAAGAAGAAGGAAGAGAAAATCAAGGAATTGCAGGAGTTTATCTCCCGCTTCTCCGCAAACGCTTCCAAGTCAAAGCAGGCTACCTCCCGTAAGCGTGCATTGGAAAAAATTGAGCTGGATGAAATCAAACCCTCCAGCAGAAAATATCCTTACATTGACTTCCGTCCCGAGCGTGAAATCGGTAACGAGGTTCTCACTGTTGAGCATCTGTCCAAGACCATCAACGGCGAGAAGGTACTTGACGATATCTCCTTCGTGGTTGGCCGCGAGGATAAGATTGCTTTTGTGGGAAGCCAGGAGCTTGCAAAGACTACCCTCTTCCAGATTCTCATGGGTGAGATGGAGCCCGACGAGGGTACCTTCAAGTGGGGTGTTACGACCTCTCAGGCTTACTTCCCCAAGGATAATACCGAGGAGTTTGACAATGATTTGACTATCACTGACTGGCTTACCGGCTACTCTCCCGTAAAGGATGCCACCTATGTCCGCGGTTTCTTAGGACGTATGCTGTTCCCCGGCGAGGATGGTGTAAAGAAGGTTAAGGTGCTCTCCGGTGGTGAGAAGGTCCGCTGTCTGCTTTCCAAGATGATGATCAGCGGTGCAAACTGCCTGATTTTTGACGAGCCCACCAACCATCTGGATATGGAGTCCATCACTGCGCTGAACAACGGTGTGATTAAATTCCCCGGTGTGGCACTGTTCTCCTGCCATGACCATCAGTTTGTACAGACCTCTGCCAACCGCATTATCGAGCTGTTACCCGGCGGTAGCATGATTGACAAGATTACTACCTATGACGAGTACCTTGCAAGCGATGAGATGGCGAGAAAGCGTACTGTATTTACTGCAAACAAGGAAGAGGATGAAAATTAAGCATATAGAAAAGCGTCCGTGTTGTCGGACGCTTTTTTGACAAATGTTTCCGGGGCAAAATTAATCAGAAGTTCACGTGTCACCCGCAGGTACCTTTTTACGTTCCGATATGCAAGGCATTCCGGCAAGACTCTGTTGATTGTGTCAGCAAAGGCTGCCAAAATCAACAGAGTCTTGCCTCCATAGCATATAAGTCACTGTAAAAAGGTACCTGTGGATGACACGTGATTAACAAGTTTTTCGTTTTACCCTGCTATATATAAAAAATCCGCCAACATTAATAGCGCTGGCTTAACACAATTAATTTCATTTTAGGAGATTGGATTATGGTTGATTTGCATGTACATTCCACCCGTTCGGACGGGACATATTCACCTACGGAGCTTGTGGATTATGCTACGGAAAAGGGACTTTCTGCCTTTGCTCTGACGGACCATGATACGGTGGATGGGCTTGCGGAGGCCATAGAGTATGCCGATTCGCTTCGTGCCGTTTATGGAGATAAAGTGCCGGAGGTGATTCCGGGCATTGAATTTTCCACGGAATATGAGGGACGTGAGGTTCACATTGTGGGCCTGTATATTGATTACAAAAATCCTGATTTTACAGCCTATCTAAAGGATTTTATCGACTCCCGCACGCAGCGCAACCATAAGATGTGTAAGCTGCTTACGGAGGCAGGTTTTGAAATCCGTTATGAGGATTTGCTTCGGGAATTTCCCAACTCTGTGATTACCAGAGCCCATTATGCCAAATATATGATGAAGCAAGGGTATATCAAGAGCATTTCCGAGGCATTTGAACGATATGTGGGCGACCACTGCCCCTACTATGTTCCCAGAGAAAAGGTGAAGCCTGAACAGGCAATAAAGCTGATTTTGAAGGCCGGTGGTGTCCCTATAATGGCTCATCCCATTTTGTACCGCATGTCTGAGCCAAAGCTGGATGCTCTGACTGCGCAACTTAAGGACTGCGGTCTTATGGGCATTGAAGCCATCTACAGCACCTACAACGCCCGTGAGGAGCGACAGATTCGCGCCCTCGCCACAAAATATGAACTGCTTATCAGCGGCGGCTCCGACTTCCACGGCTCCAACAAGCCTAAAATTGATTTGGGCTGCGGATACGGAAAGCTGTATGTGCATGATGAGGTGCTTGAGAAGATAAAAGAGAAAAGGGCGGAACTCTGACAAATTAACTATTCCGCTATGTCCATTACACTACAGCGGGGTACAGAAACAAGAAATTACTCTCCCAGACCCCGCAACAACCTATTTTCGCCATATAATTGGCCTAAAAATAGATCAGGAGGGTCCCTGTAAAAAAATATCAATTTCAGACCCCGTTTTTTGAATTTTGCGGGGTCTGAAGCTTTACATTTGTTCAAGGAGACCCACATGGTTTATTTTTCAGCCTGTTTTAAGGCAAAAATGAGGGTTCTGAGGGTCTGGAGAGAACATTTTTACTGTACAGACCCACTCTATCTCTTTACACACCGTATCTCATTTCGTAACATCCCTCTCTAACCACTATATCCCTTTGCCTGCTACACCTATCTTCCCTATAATCTGACTGCTGCTTCGATTGCAACCATGAGAATTCTTTCTTTCATATCCTCCGGCATATTACCCAAAATGCGTTTATCCCAGCCATCCGCAGACAAGCAGTCTCCGGCGTACAAAAACTGATACACTTCCTTTTTGCGGAAGCTTCCCACTGCCATAATAGAGGCACACTCCATTTCAACCACGCTGCATCCCTCTGCCTTGCGTCTTTCCATATTGCGCATGGTCTCGCGGTAAAATGCATTCGTTGTCCATGTCTTTGTGGTATTATATGGCACCTGCATCTCCTCAAAAATCCGAGCCAATTTAGGAGCGGTCTCGATTTCAATAAAATCCGAGCATTGAGTATAATGGTAGCTTACGCCCTCATCCCGGTATGCAGCTGTGGGAACTAACAGATGCCCCGCTGCAATCTCTTTATCCAATGCACCGCATACGCCAAAGTACAGACATTTTTCTGCTCCCAATGCAAACAATTCCTCCAAAAGTGCAGTGGCACCGGCACCTCCAAGTATGGTATGAAAGAATCCCATTTTCCTACCTTTATATTCAAACTGCCAGATGGGAAGCTCCCAGCCTGCCGCATACAAGGCTCCTATCTTAGATGGATGATATGTGTTCAAAAAAAGGTCTCGCATTTTTACGGAAAATACCACAAGAACCGTTTGCGGAAAATCTTCTATTCTCCTGACATTGCTTTCTGCCTTAATGATTTCTTCCCCATCATAATCAAATGTATCAATAATACTCATTCTAAGTTTTCCTTTCGTATACGCAAAAACGCACCGGTCTTTCTTAACCGGTGCGTAAATAAACTACGAAAATATAAAATATACCAACTCATTTACATTCTCACATTTATGCACCGGACTAAGAGACCTACAAGTCAAGACCAATGCATCAATGCCCTTCGTCTACCTTGTACGTCTGTCATTCAGCCATAATAGTAAAGAATGTAAATTTTTCATCATTTTCGTAAGCTCCCTTCGTTTATTATCCTGCAAGATTATGGTTATGCTATCACTGACCTTCGCTTCTGTCAAGCACTTTTTATTTCGGTTTAGTACTTAATCACATAATAAATGACATACACCCAATTCAATAATCCGTGAAATATTGCCCAACCAATGGACTGCCATTTAGTGTAAGAAAGGACAACTGCCAATGCAATTCCCACGGCGGCACCGCTGTCAATACCTTTCTTAACAGTCTTTTCTACGATAATGTTATTCCCCTGAGATTCTGATTTTCCGTAGATTAACATTTCTACAGTAACCTCCAGACACTCTGCCAACTGCTCCAAGGTCTCCACATCCGGCTGAGTCTTACCGGTCTCCCAATTGGAAACGGCCTGTCTTGTCACATGCAGTCTTTCTGCCAGCAGGTCCTGGGTCATCCCTTTCTCTCTTCTGTATTTGCTGATGTTCTTTCCGATATTGCTCATGTTATTATCCTCCTCATGAATTCGTTTAGTCTTACTATACCCTTTTTTACCCTAAAGGTCACGCAACAGGACATTGCATTACGCAATTTGTGATAGCAACGAGGCAAATGACCATCCATGCAGGCATGATGGTCACTTGCCGACCACTCATCACAAAAAAGCTCCCTACACTACCGTCATCCGGTCTTATGTAAGGAGCCTGTTCTCAAATTAACCTTCTACAATTAAGTATCTGCCGTCGCCGATATCAAAGACTTCGTCTGCTTCCAGGATCTCAGAATCCATTGCGCCTTCCATATCGATTCCTTCTTCCTCGAAGAACTCGATAACTTCCTCTACAGAATCCACTACCACTGCCATACAATCTTCAAGAAAGCTCTCTGCCTCCTCAAGATTCTCTGCGACAGGATGAGGGAAAAGCTGTAACTGATTCTCTAAAAAGCACTCCAGCACCGCATCATCGAATTCATGCATATGTCAAACCTCCTTTGCATGAGAATTACTGTGTTACAATAATAATATGATTATACTCATACGTCAATACTGTTTTAGAGATATTCTAATAATTGTTCCGGCCTTTCAATAATGGCATCCGCATGATTGTCGGAAAGCTCCTTGTAATCACGAAATCCCCACAATGCTCCCACTGTGAAAAGGCCTGCACTTTTGCCGGTTTTCATGTCGGTAGCGGTATCACCCAAATATAAGGTGTCCTCAGTCTTCGCCCCCAGCTTTTTAAGAATCGCATACACACCCTCAGGGCTTGGCTTTATAGGCAGCTGCTCCGTCTGTCCCAAAATCACATCAAAATAATCCTTGCCAAATAGGGTTTCGATAACATTTATGGTTTCTGCATGAGGCTTGTTGGAAAATACACAAATCTTTACCCCACGCGCCTTTAGGGCTGCAAGCAGCTCCACAATACCGTCATAGGGTTTTACCTTGTACATGCAGTGCTCTCTAAAGATTTCCTTGTAGGCAGCAAACGCCTCCTCAAAATGAATAAGCTTCGTATCTCCGCCTTCTGTAAGTGCCCTCTTTATCAGATTAGCTGCACCGTCTCCCACAAAATATTGATACTGCTTCACAGTAAATGGACCGTAACCGTACTTTGCCATCACCGCATCCGTACAATATTTGATACTGTGGATGGAATCAGACAGCGTTCCGTCCAAGTCAAAAATTACTGTGTTTTTGAACTGCTGCAACTCTTGATAAAGTCTGCCCACGGGAAGACCTACCACATTGTTGTAGTCGCCGCAGATTCCCTTGATATATCTGGCGCAAAAGCCTTGAATACCGTAAGCTCCTGCCTTATCCATGGGGTCAAGAGTGTCCACATATTCCCAAATTTCATCCTCGCTCATGGGATAAAAGGTGACCTCCGTAGCTTCATGGAAGGTTTTCTTCGTAACACTTTCACCCTCCAATCTTACCAAAGTTACACCCGTGTATACCTGATGGGTACGTCCCTGCAACATCATGAGCATGTCAAAGGCATCCTGCTTATCCTTAGGTTTCCCCAGAATCTGACCGTCACAAGCCACGATGGTGTCAGCACCGATCACGATAACCGGTGCTTTCCCGTCCTGTTCACTTATCACGCCTGCTTCATCTGCCCCCACCTGCTCCTCATACGGTGCATATCCTCTCGCCCCGGTACATAGCCCCGCTACAGCCTCAGCCTTCTGGCAGGAAAGCTCCTCCACCACTTCATGGGGAACATCTGTGGTAACCTTCTCCTCCACATCGCTGACAAGCACCTCAAACTTAAACCCTATCTGAGCAAGAAGCTCTCTTCTCCTGGGAGATGCCGATGCCAAAATAATCTTTGTCTGTTTCATTATCCGTGTACCTCCGGAATAAATGTCCTGCGCTTCTCCGGGGTCTCCTGCACCAGCTTCTTTGCTTTCTCTGTAGCTTCCTTGCAGAATACATCCTGAGCCAAAATCAGTTTTTTACCTCTTCTGTCCACTTTTTCGTAGGTGCCTTCCGGGGTAAGCATTGCTGCCTTTGCGGTATCGGATAGCTGCACCTGCAATATGTGAAGCAGTTCCTCCTTCAGTTCCTGCTTATCCACAGGGAACAAAATTTCCACGCGGCGCTCCAAGTTTCTGGGCATCCAATCCGCACTACCACAGTAGATTTCATAATGTTCATCATTCTCAAAGTAGAAGATTCGGCTATGCTCCAAGAAATTACCTACGATGGAACGAACGGTAACATTTTCACTGACACCCGGTATCCCTACCTTTAGGCAGCAGATACCACGCACAATCAAATCAATCTTTACGCCTGCTGCCGACGCCTCATACAATGCCGCAATAATGTCCCTGTCGCACAGGGAATTCATCTTGGCGATAATGCGGGCAGGCTTTCCCTCCAGAGCATATTTCTTCTCTCTCTCAATCAGATATAAAAACTTATCCTTTAGCCACAAGGGCGCAAGGGAAAGCTTATTCCAAAACAGTGGCTCGGAGTAACCGGACAGCATGTTAAATACTGCAGTTGCATCCTCCCCGATGGTCTCAGAGCAGGTCATCATGCCCACATCCGTATATAACTTGGCGGTGGCATCATTGTAATTACCGGTACCCAAATGCACATAGCGGCGGATACCGTCCTCCTCCCTGCGCACCACGAGGGTAATCTTGCTGTGGGTCTTTAATCCTACCAGTCCGTAGATTACGTGACAGCCGGCTTTTTCCAGCTTTCTTGCCCACACAATATTGTTTTCCTCATCAAAACGTGCCTTCAGCTCCACAAGTACAGTAACCTGCTTGCCGTTTTCTGCAGCCTGAGCCAGTGCTGCAATGATAGGAGAATTGCCGCTGACACGATAGAGTGTCTGCTTAATTGCCAGAACCTCCGGATCTTTTGCTGCCTGCCTGATAAAATCTACCACCGGCTGGAAGGTCTGGTAGGGATGATGTAAGAGTACATCACCCTTTCTAAGCTCCTCAAAAATATTGCAGCCGTCGGGAAGCTCCGGTACCTTCTTGGGCTCGTATTTCGGTGTCTTCAAAGCATCAAATCCCTCAAGACCGTACATCTTCATAAGCACTGTCAAATCTAATGGACCATCAATCTCATAGACACTCGCCTCTCCGATGGAAAGCTCCTTTTTCAATATTTTCAGAAGTCCCTTGTCGATGCCTTCCTCCACATCCAGACGGATTGCTTCACCCCACTGGCGCTTCTTTAACTGCTTTTCAATTTCCTTTAACAAATCCGCAGCCTCATCCTCCTCGATGGTAAGGTCCGCATTTCGCATGATACGGAAAGGATGGGCACAGACAATATCATAATTTAAGAACAGCTTTTCAATGTTGCGCTCGATAATCTCCTCAAGCAGAATCACCTTTTTGCCTTCCGTACAGGGCAGCTCCACAATACGTGAAAGCACACCGGGAACCTGTACCGTAGCAAATTCCAGTTCCTTTTCCCCCTTCTTATGCATCATCACCCCGATATTCAGGGATTTGTTGCGAATCAAAGGGAACGGTCTGGAGGAATCCACCGCCATGGGTGTCAACACCGGATATACATTATCTGCAAAATATTTGTCCAGATATGCCCCCTCTTCCTCCGTAAGAAGCTCATGATTCTTAATCACATGAAGTCCCTTTATCTGAAGCTGTGGAAGCAGGGAACGGTTGTAGGTGGAGTACTGTAAGTCCACAAACTTATGGATTGCCTCATGCAGTGCCTTAAGCTGCTCCGTTGGAGTCAAACCTGCAATATCGGGCTTTTCATAGCCTGCATTTACCATATCCTTAAGGGATGCCACACGCACCATAAAAAACTCATCCAGATTGGATGCTGTGATACTCAAAAATTTTAATCTTTCAAACAGAGGAATGCTTTTATCCCTGGCTTCCCCTAAAATTCTGTGGTTAAACAAAAGCCAGCTTAACTCTCTGTTAGTATAGTATTTAGGATTACGAAATTCTTTTTCTGCCATGCTTTACTCCTTAAAAACCCTTCTTTTGCTTTAATACCGGCTGCACACTGAACACCTCTGCAAAAAACTCTGCACTTGGAGCAAAAAAACCCTGTTCTAAGGAAATATCCTCTGAGGTATCCACTGAAAGAACAAGCTCCTGCTCCTGCAGGGTTGCCTTTAGCTCCGTAAACTTCTGTTTGTGACTTCTGTCCAGACTGTTAGCCAATCTTAAGATTGCGGTAAGCTTTGCCACCGTAAGGTAATCCTGCCTGCTTCCCTGATAGGAAAATCTGCTGTGATTAAACCGCACGATATTGGCTACCAGCTCCCGTTCTGCGTGAGACAAACCGATAATCTCAGTTGACATAATAATGTTATAGGAGGTCTCACCGATATTAACCAAGCTGATGAATTTACCGCAGTCGTGTAATATGGCTGCTATGCGCAGATACAAGCGTTCCCGCCTGCCTAGGCCATGAATCTTTTTCATGCTGTCAAATATGGTAGCCGTAATCTTTTCCAGTGTCTCTGAGCGCTTGCGGCTGCCCATATATCGCTTACTCATATTCAGGGCACAGGCAATAATGTCCTTCTCAAAATCATGTTCACCCTGGAACATCTTCATCTTCTCACCGTATTCGTAGGCAATACCGTCACAAAGGGTAACACCCGGTGCCCATACCTGCTTTGCCCCCATGAATTCCCAAATTCTCTTGGTGAGCACCGCACTGATTAATACAAGCGGCACCTTCTCCTCAGGAATGTCTAATGTAACGGCAATTTCCGTGGTGCTCTTGGTGCGCAAGAGCTTCAGTAAATCATCAAATTCCTCAGGTGAAATGGTCTCCTTCTGTCCTGCCCTGCCGGTTCTCTTCACCGCCCAGGGGGAAATGTAGTCATCTACAATAATGATATTGTGAATCTCTCGGTCCTTTAAATGCAGCTTCTTGTAGGTGACAAGCTGTGCCGTGGCAAGCTCATCAATAAGCTGCTCTGCCTTGGTACTCTTGGCATTCATATGCTGCAAAAGTTCCTGAATACGCAGTACGCCAAGACGCAGATTCTGGGTGGAAACCAATGTATCATTGTCAAACAATGACAGCTGCATACTGCCGCCTCCGATATCCACAACGGCAGTCTTTTCCTCAATAATCCTGCGGAAGCTCTCTCCCTTACTTGCCACGGATTTATAATCTAAGAAACGCTGCTCGGAATTGCTGATGATATCCAGCTTAATCCCTGTCCTCTGAGCAATCTGGTCCAGCACAATGGTTACGTTTTCCGTCTCCCTGATGGCACTGGTACCGCAGGCTCTGTATGCCTCCACCTTGTAGGAGCGCATAATATCTGCAAACTGCTTTAAGGTTCTGCACAGTTCATCCATTTTGTCCCTGTTTATTTTCCCTTTTGCATAGGTATCGCTGCCCAAATCCAGACGTCTGATGATGCAATCGATTTCCTTCATTTTGTTTTTACCTGAAAACTCATAGATTTTCAGGGCCGTTTCAAAGCTTCCCACATCAATGGCCGCAAAGGTTTTTACGCTCATACTTCCTCCAATGCACTGATATAATCTATAAACTGCTGGGCACTTCTGCCGGTGAGTCCGCCGTGGCTAAGCTCCCATTTGTTTGCCTCCAATAACAGCTGTTCCGTGGGCATGGTGACACCGTTACGCTCTGCAAGGGTGGTGACAATTTCCTGGAACTGCTTTTTGTTGGGTGCGCCAAAATAGATAGTGACACCGAAACGGTATACCAAAGACAGCTTCTCCTGTACCGTGTCTCCCGTATGCATATCCTGCCTGATTTCTTCCTTGTCACTGTAGTTCTCACGAATCAGATGACGACGGTTGGAGGTAGCATAAATTAATATATTTTCCGGCTTCTTCTCAAGACCGCCCTCAATCACTGCCTTCAGATACTTATATTCAATTTCAAATTCTTCAAAGCTCAAATCGTCCATGTAGATAATGAACTTGTAATTGCGGTTCTTAATCTGGCTGATAACTTCATTTAAATCTGTAAACTGGTGCTTGTAAATCTCAATGATGCGCAGACCCTTTCCATAGTATTCATTGGCAATCGCTTTGATGCAGGAGGACTTTCCTGTTCCCGCATCACCAAACAAAAGACAGTTATTTGCCTTTTTCCCTGCCACAAAGGCATCCGTATTGTCCG
>CALYZQ010000072.1 GCA_945609985.1 uncultured Lachnospiraceae bacterium
GTAATTCTCATTACTTGACTTGCCATAAAAAAAGTCGCCTCCTTTTCGCACTTTTGATTAGTACGACAAGCGGTGACTGTACACTCTCCCGTGTGTGTCCTAAACCTTTGCGCAACGCTTTCTTCTTTCAGGCTTATTTCACAGCGAGAATTTCTTCTCTCACGTCGTTTCTACTACTTGGTAGACTGTTGTTTCTGGTACAGTGACTTGTCGTCAGTTTCCTAACTTGACATTCGCTCCACGGAAAACCTACGTTTGATTTCTCAACCGCAGCAACCTCACGCTTCACAGCTATCATGCCACAGCAAGTAGTAGTATACACGACTATTTTATAAATTGCAAGTAGTTTTTTCCAATTTTTTAAACTTTTTTTGTATTATTTTTCAAACACCCAGATGCGCTTTATCTGGCTGCCAAACTCTTCATATTCCCATGTTCTTCTGCTTCGGTATACGCAATTAGGATCATTCACATAAAACATTCCGTCCTCGTAACCATAAAAAACCACAAAATGTCCCGTAGAGGTAAAGACTCCCGGTCCCATGGAACAGATAATCAGATTACCACTTTCCAGTGCCTGTGTCATTACATCCTTTGATATGTCCGGCTGTGTAACAGTAAGACCATACAGCTTGCCGACACCCTCAAACAGAGTCCACTTTGTTCCGGTACCATACATATAGTAATCATTCTCCATACTGTATTCACTGATTACGTCCGGCAGCAAGGTTTCATCACCGGTCATATAGTAAAGAACCATGGAAAGGCATACCGGTCCGCAGCCTGCAATCCCCACACAGTTTTCATCACCGTAGGGTTCATATCCCCATCTGGGGTCCCACTGCAAAAAGAGTGGAAAATCCTCTTCTTTCTCCTGCTCGGTAAGTCCCGGAACAATTTCTCTTTCTTCATTATTATAATTAAGTACAAAATCTGTCATCTCCGGATTGGCTGCCAGTGCCCCCAAAAGATACTCAGAGTAGTCGTCTTTATTTTCTAATATATAAGCAATGTCCTCATTCTCAAGAGCCATTTCCTCAAGCTTTGTAAATACTTCGGGAAGCTCTCCTCTTGCAGGCATTTCCACAAAGTCAAGACCAACCTTGTCCGGATAGCTTAAAATCACTTCCGTTTCGGGCTCCGGTTGTACCACAACCCCTACAGATACATCCGCCTGCTCATCTTCTCCATGCTTATTGTTATCCGCCGATTCCTGCACAATCATGTCTGTAGCAGGAGTGTTCTCTGCACTCTCGATGTCTGCAGCATTATCTCCCGCTTCCACCTGTGCATTTCCTTCCGCCTCCTGCACAGCCCTGTCATTTCTTCCGGCAAACCACAAAATCAAGAGTATCACAAACACAACCGCCACGCCTATCGCACCAATTACGACAAGACTTGGCTTTCCGGACTGTTTTTCTACATTCTGCGTATTCTCTTCCATGTGTCCGTTCCTCTCTTTCTACTTATCTATAATACAAATCTACGCCACCAGGATACAGGAAGCCAGCACCAATAGCATTCCCACAATTCCCGTGACCCCCACAGTCTCCTGATACAAAAGCACTCCCACCAGGGATGCCACCACCGGCTCTATGGATGCAATGATGGATGCCCTGCTGTTTTCCATACCGGCAAGTCCCTTTGTATATAGAAGATATGCAACCACCGTGGTAATGATTGCCATAAATATTTCAAATACAATATCGCTCCCGTCTGCCTGCAAGCACCCGAGCATATGCCCCCAATCCACTATGGGCAGGGATGCAACTGCAGCAAATAAAAAGGTATATGTTGTAATAGTATAACTGGAATAACCGCGCATCAGCGCATATCTGCTAAAAATACTGTACAGGGCATAACCAAATCCTGCCCCTAATCCGGTAAGCAGTCCCATCATACCCACGCCTGCGCCGCCAAAACCACCGCTCACCAAAACACAGCCTGCGAAAGCAAGCAAAAGTGCAGCCACCTTTTTCATATGTAACTTCTCTTTAAATAAGAAGAAAGACATTATCATCACAAATGTAGGGGCCGTATACAAAAGGATTGCCGCCGTTGACAGCGTCGTATAATTCATACAGGAAAAATAGCAGACATTAAAGAAAATCACGCTCAAGATTCCCGTACCCGCAAAGCACCACACATCCTTTAAGCGAATTCGCAGTTCCCCGCGCTTAAACAATATCATAATAAGAAGCATTACGCCTGCTGTCACAAAAGAACGGAAGGCGGTAACCTCCAAAGAGCTAAAACCGCCTTCATTCATTGTCTTTACCAGGATGCCCATGCATCCCCATAAAATTCCTGCTGCCATCACACACAGCACTGAAAATTTACTCGTATTCTTTTTCATAAGGATTACTCTGTGGGCTCCTTTGCCGCCTCAAACATATCGGTAATCTCTTTAGAAGGTGCCTTGTCCAGCAAGGATACCGTTACCGCTGCAATCATGCTGGCGATAAAGCCGGGAATAATCTCATACAATCCGGTCGTTCCTGACAGGAAAGCATACCAAAGGGCATCTACCGCAAAACCAACTACAATACCTGCAATCGCGCCCTTATAGGTGAAACGCTTCCAATACAAGGAAAGGATAATGGTAGGTCCGAATGCCGCACCAAATGCTGCCCATGCACACTCTACCAAAGCCATGATACCCTTGCAATCGGGACTGATGGCAATACACAATGCCACGATGGAAATAACACATACCACAATACGTCCTGCCCAGAGCATTTCCTTATCAGATGCTTTCTTTCTGAATACAGGCTTGTAAACATCGGAAGCAAATGCTGAGGAGGATGCCAGAAGCTGGGAATCCGCCGTACTCATGGATGCTGCCAGGATAGCAGAAAGCAGTATACCAGCAATCAGTGCAGGGAATACATTTCGTACCATAGTGATAAATACAAGGCTCTGACTTCCTTCAGGCAAATAGGTACCCAAATACTGATGACCTACAATACCTACAACAGATGCCATCACTAAAATCACGGTAATCCAACCGATACCGATAACGCGGGATTTGCTCATTTCCTTTTCGGACTTGATAGACATATAACGAATTAAGATATGAGGCATACCAAAATATCCAAGTCCCCAGCCAAGACCGCTTAAAATATCGGAAACACTTGCCCAGTCGAAGGAACCGCTGGAAAGAACATTGTAATAATTCTCTCCGGTAACCACCTCTGCCATAGGTACAAAATCAGCCGCATTCATGGCAAACACTGCTACAATGGGAGCTGCCATCAAAGCACCCAGCATCAACATGCCCTGGAAAAAGTCTGTCCAGCACACTGCATTGAAACCGCCTAAAAAGGTATAAAGTAAAATAACAACGGTCGCACCAACCATGGCAATCATCTTGTCAACGCCAAGCACCGTGTTAAACAAATCACCGCAAGCCACAATACTGGATGCCGCATATACACAGTACACCACGATAAAGATTACCGCACAGATAATCTGAAGCGCAGGATTCTTGGAACGGAATCTGTTGGTCAAAAACTGTGGAATGGTAATGGAATCATCCGCCTTGATGGAATATCTTCTAAGCTTGGGAGCCACAAAAATCCATGCACAAATCGTACCAATCAAAAGGCCTACAGAAATCCATACCTGGCCCATTCCCCAAAGATAAATGGAACCGGGCAGACCCATAAGCACCCATGCGCTCATGTCGGAAGCACCTGCACTCAGTGCCGCAACCCATCCATTCATATTTCTGCCACCAAGGAAATAATCCTTATCGCCACCCTGCTTATTCCTTCCCTTCCAGAAGAAATATACACCTACTGCAAGTACCAGGACCAAATAGCAGATAAATGCTATAAGTTCTTCAATTCTAGTTGTCATAATCACACCACTCTCCATAAGTTTTTCTGATAGTAAATAATAGATACTAACACTCAAAATTTTACATAGAATCCCGACTAAATGCAAGCCTTTTCTTGCAAAAAGGAAAATCTGTGATATAATTTTCGCATATAATAAAAACGCACGCAATGGAGGCCATTATGTGGATTGCAGATAATTGGAAGGACTATGAGGTATTGGACACCTCTAACGGAGAAAAATTGGAGCGCTGGGGGGACTATATTTTAGTGCGCCCGGACCCTCAGGTCATTTGGAACACGCCCCATACTCATAAAGGATGGAAACGCAAGAACGGTCACTATCACCGCAGTGCAAAAGGTGGCGGTGAGTGGGAGTTTTTTAATTTGCCCAATGAGTGGACCATTAATTACAGAGAATTAACCTTTCACCTAAAGCCCTTCAGCTTTAAGCACACGGGGTTGTTTCCTGAACAGGCAACCAACTGGGACTGGTTCTCCGATATTATAAGAAAAGCCGGCAGACCGGTAAAGGTTTTAAACTTATTTGCCTACACAGGCGGTGCCACACTGTCCGCCGCCGCCGCAGGTGCCTCCGTAACGCATGTGGATGCATCCAAGGGCATGGTTGGCTGGGCAAAGGAAAATGCTGTTTCCTCCGGCTTGGGTGATACCCCCATCCGCTGGCTTGTGGATGACTGTGTAAAATTCGTGGAGCGCGAAATCCGCCGTGGCAACAAGTACGACGGCATTATTATGGACCCGCCCTCTTACGGTCGAGGTCCCAAGGGCGAAGTCTGGAAAATAGAAGAGAGCATCTGGCCTTTTATCGAACTGACAACGCAGCTGTTAAGTGACGACGCTCTCTTTTTCTTAATAAACTCCTATACTACCGGCTTACAGCCTGCGGTACTCAACTATATGATAAGCAGTTCTGTCTGTAAGCGTCTTGGCGGATATGTGGAGGCCTCCGAAATCGGCCTTCCCGTCACCGAAAGCGGCTTAGTTCTGCCCTGTGGTGCTTCCGGCCGTTGGCAGAAATCGTTTTAACGCAACAAGCTGTCAAATGCATTTAAAACTTCCTGTGCAGTTGCTCTTCCGCTAAACTCCACAAGGATGCCTTCTTCAAACAATACTGAAAAGTTACCCCTGGGGGTGTCGGTATCACCGGCATCCCTTATCGTTTTCATACGCATCTTGATAATCGCAAGACTCACATCTTCTTCCCTAAACACCGGCGCATCAAACACTTGCCTATACTCCTCCGGCACAGTCTCTGCATAAGGAATCTCATACAAGTGGACATCATATTTCTCTGTTTCAGTAATATCCACGCAGACAACCTCAGACACATCCACTCTTTTTACCTTCCACCGGAAATCATCCAACCCTCTGCACCAAAGCACCACAAGATCCTCAACTGATTCCGAATCGTCTTCTTCTCCTGCACTTGCACTCTCAAACCGGTAACCTGCCGGCAAACGCATCGGTAGGTATTCTCCCAACACATCCACGTCTCTTGCCTGCTCTTCCTTAAGCTCTACCCTCAAATCCTTAACACAACCGGTAGCGCTGTCTACCATAAGTCCATCCGAGTAATCACTTTCCTGCATCATTTCTTTATTCTCAGCTCCGTCAAAATCTGCAGTTTCTTCCGCGAAATCCTCTTCCGTAACGGCCTCTGTACAGGCATCCTTTACAGACTCCTGCATACTTACGCTTCCCGTCGACTCGTCCAACACACTATCATAAGCATGCTCCGGTCTTGCACAGTCAGCATCATTTGCCGACTTTTGTGATATTCTGGGCATAGCAAACAGTAAGCCCCCTGCCAAAAGGATACAAACACAGGCAACCATTGCCTTTCCATACTTCCAAAACGGAATTACCTTGGACTGCTCACTCACCCGTGTCGCACTCTCACATTTATCAAGCAGCTCCTCATCCACTCCTGACAGAGCTTCAAAAATACGCAAGGCACCATCCTGTTTATTATTTTCATGACTACTCATAATACCACTCCTTCCCGCTCCAGATATTCCCGTAGCTTAGTCCGGGTTCTAAACAACGATGTCTTTACCGTATTAAGCTTCATCTGATAGCGCTTTGCAATCTCAGCATATTCCTCAACATACCAATATCTGCGCAAAAAGACATTGCACTCCTTCTCGGGAAGTGTATGTAAAAAAGCATTTATCAACCGTTTCAATTCCTCCGCCTCCACGGCATCCTCCGTACTGTTACCTGCCGGTACACACTCAGTCAATTCATCAAGAGCAAGCTCCACAGCACCATTCCCCCTCTTCGCAGCATTTTTTGCCTTCCACTTATCAAAAGATAAATTCCTTGTAATGGTTCCCAAAAACAACGCAAAATGCCCGGGGCGCTTAGGAGGTATGGCATTCCACGCCCTAAGCCAGGTATCATTCACACATTCATCCGAATCTCCCCTGTCATGCAAAATATGAAATGCTATGCTATAGCAGTATCCGCCATAGCTTCGCTGGGTTTCCTCTATCGCCTGTTCTTTTCTTGCAAAATACAAATCCAGTATTTCCGAATCCTTCAACCGTTTTTCCTCCCATCCCTTGTTCTCTCTGTCCTTATAAACGAATTCTTTCTGTAAATGTTCTCATTCTTTCCGAAATATTCAAAAAGGATTGCATCTGTCTGTAAGATGCAATCCCTGCTTTACGTCATTTATTCTTTTATTGCAGTGCCATCAATCTGCGCATGACGCTTTTTCTTCGCTGCATACATATATTCATCTGCTCTCTGAAGACATTTCTCCAACACAAACGGCTCATTCTTTTCAAGGATAATACCGCCGATACTCATCGTCAACTCAAAGGGTATATCTCTTCTTATGACTTCTGCCTCCAGTTTTTTGGTAACATTCTGTATAATGCTATCCACGCTATATTCTTCACTGCTTCTTCCGCCAACGAAAAACTCATCACCGCCAAAACGCGCCACCACAAATCCTTCGGGAAGTGAAGTTTTCAGTACCGCAGAAATAATTCTGAGTGCCAAATCTCCATTACCGTGTCCAAATTTGTCATTGATGGTCTTCATACGGTCTACATCGGCAATCATTACAATGCCTTGTCCGCCACTCTGCTGGCACTCCTCCAAATACGGATAAATTATTTTCTCACAACCCGCACGGTTATAAACGCCCGTTAGTACATCCGTCACAGAAAGCTCCGTCAGCTTCTTAGTCAACTCTGCCAGCTTAATATTCCGTCGCACCTGCTCCATATACTGATTGATATGTCTTGTAAAAATGTACAGATAATTATCCTCTGCAATATCCGCATCTCTGGAAAGCATGGCAAATCCCAGTGCCTTTCCCTCTGTATGTATCGGAACAAAGATATATATACCGGACTCCGTTTTCTCCGAAGCAACCCTAAACATTGCTTCTCTGTAATCAATCAACTGATGCTTTCTCGGCACACCATCCTTTAAGGCGCACACCACTTCCATCTCTTCGCTGTAACCCTGCATTCTTAAGTTTTCGTCATTTTCCTTAAAGTAGAAAAACTGCGGCTCCAGACATAACATGAAATTATTGCCAACCATCCAATTTTCACGGGAAAACAAATCAGAAAGCGCTTCACTGCACTGCTCTGCCGTCTCCACGTTTCTACAGGACATGTACACATGTCTGAAATGAGAGTCTGCTCTCAGTGCGTCCATCTTTTTACCGATTGCCACTCTGCCTCTGGCCTGAATATCCATTCTGGAGGTCAATATTTTACAACCACAGCTTTCGCCACAGACAAAACCGGTTTTCAGTGTAACATGCGAACGGATTGCTTTGCCGCTTATTTTATCAAGAAGCATACTCAGTGCACGGTCACCCATCTCATTCCATCTGTGGGTTACAGTAGTAAGAACCGGCTCAAATTCACGTCCCAGACGGACACAATCATATCCTGTAACTCTTACGTCCTCCGGCACTTTATATCCCTGTTCCATAAACCATTCGCAAATTCCCTTTGCCATAACATCATTGGCGCAGATAACCGCATCCGGCAACACCTTATATTTATCAAACCACTCTTTCAACAAATCCTGACTGCGGATTATAGCCCAATCGCTGTACAAAATATTTTCCTGCGGAATAACCACATCGTTTTCCTTTGCCACATCCAGAATTGCCTGAAGTCTTACCTTGCTCTCCTGATGCTCCCTGGGTCCACCGATATACACAATATTCTTTACATTGTGCACCTGAATCATGTGCTCCGCCAGATCATACATTCCCGAGTAATTATCGGAGCCGATAGAGGCAAATCCCTCTAAATCATACTCTATACTGATCGCAGGGATACCCGCCTCGGTAAGCTTGGTACTAACATAATCAATTTCTTCCTGCATATTGAAGGAATTTGCCATAACAATTGCACCGTCAAAATCCTCCATCTCCGGGAGCTTAAAAATATTCATTTCCCCATAGTTATTATCACTATTGGTTTCCGCGAAAGCTGAATAATTCACGAAAGCAAAGATATCAGCGTTTGCACTCTTTGCTCTTCCGCTTATACCGTGCAATATTTCCTGTAAATAATCACTTCCCCATCCGTTTACAAAAACTGCTATCCTCTTTTTCATGTTATACCCCCTTTCGCTGATGATGTATTTTCTTCATGGCATACATACGCTCATCTGCTATACGTACATATTTCTCCAAACTGAAATCTGTTTCTTCTTCGATAATAACGCCACCTGTACTAACCGTCAATTCAAAGGATACCTGCTTATCAGCCACCTCATTTGCAAGACATTTGGCTATTGTGTCCTCAAGTATTGACAGACGCTCTGCATTTTCACATCTTCCGGCAGCAAGAAATTCATCGCCTCCGTATCTGGCAATAATCCAATCGTTTGGCAAAGCCAAACGCAATACCTCTGCTACCGTACGAAGTGCCAAATCACCCTGCAAGTGACCATATTTGTCATTGATGTCCTTCATCTTATCCACATCAATAATCATCAATGCACCTGCTTCTTCCTTGTGCCAGCACTCCTCCAAATATGGATAAATCATCTCCTCACAGCCCACACGGTTGAAAACACCGGTCAAAACATCCGTGACGGAAGATTCTCTGAGGCTTTCGGTCAACGCCTCAATAGTCGCATTTTGCCGCACTTGCTCCAGACACTGGTTCATATGTCTGGTCCACTTATATAACACATAGTTTTCAACAATATCAATACCGATGGAGAATACTGCATATCCCATGCTCTTGTCTTCGTTGTGAAGGGCAACCACCACATAGGATCTGGGCTCCTTGCATTCCTCGGCCTGACGAAACAATTCTTTTCTGAAATCAATTCTTTTGAGAGGTGCAACCTTATCCCCATCAACAGAATAAATAGCATCTACTTCTTCACTGTAACAGTCCGTTCGAAGTTCTTCATCCGCCACAAAAAAGTTGGGCTCCAGACACAGCATGAAATCCTCTCCCTCCATAGAAGGTTTCGGACCCAAATAGTAGGCTAAACTGTTATGTAACTCTTCAGCGGTCTTGCACTTACGCATAAACCTGTATAAATTTCTGTAATGACCATCCTGCACCATACTGGTTAAACGCTTGGCATATACATCACGACCGGCTTTCAGCCTTGCCTGTGCCTTTGCTTCCGTAAGCTTACAGCCACAGCTTTCTCCACATTCCAACCGGGAACGCACAACTGTATGCTTAGGTATCTCTTCCCCTGCTATCTTTTTTAAAAGAAGCTGTAATCCCTGATACCCCATCTTGTCCCAATATCTGTTTACTGTAGTCAATGCCGGGAAAAAATTCTGACCATCCTCCAGACAATCAAAGCTCGCAACCCTGACATCCCGGGGCACTTGATAACCATGGTCATCCATCCAATTGCATACACCCATAGCCATATTATCATTTGCGCATATTACGGCATCCGGCAAAGTATGTCCTGCCGCAAGATAATCCTGTACTATTTTACGGGCTGTTTCGTCTGCCCAATCACCATATATCACATTATCTGACGGTATCATGATGTTATGCTTTGCTGCCGCATCAAGCACCGCCTGCAGTCTGGTATCACTTTCCGCATGTCCTTTGGGACCTGCGATAAACAAAATATTCTTTACACCATGCTCTACTATCAAATGCTCTGCCATATCATGCATACCGGAGTAATTTTCCGTTCCCAGAAAATCCAATCCCTCCAGTTCATATTCCAAGCTGATAACCGGAATCGTTGTCTCAAGCATCTTCTTATGTAAGTACTCTACTTCTGCAGGATTATTAAAGGAGTTCGCCATAAGAAGCACTCCATCAAAATCCTCTATATGAGGCAATGTGAATATATTAAACTCGCCTTTGCTGTCTGCAGAAGCTTCTCCCAATGTCGAGTAATTAATAAACGTAAAAATATCTACATCCTCTTCCTTAGCGCACTCATACACCCCGCCTATAACCGTCAATAAATATTCATAACCCCAGCCATTTGCAAATATAGCTACTTTCTTCCGCATAGTATATCCCCACAATAGCACTCTCATCATTATAGTTAAGTATATTATAATCCAAATATTTTACAATTTCAATCTATTCATCTCTTTTTCCCTTTATTTTATCCCCCTAAAGTACTAGTTTTTGTGTTTCTCCTCTTTTTATTGACAAATTTTATCAAAATTGCCAGTCTTTTTTCTAACTATATTTTAGTTATTTTATTCTCAGCGCGCACATCAATACATCTTTTCTAAAATATCAGGACTTTACACCAATCCCATCTGTGTTCTGTACATCAGGGCATATTCACCATTCAGTTCCATCAGTTCCTCATGATTTCCCTGTTCCGCAATCACGCCGTCCCGTATTAGGATAATCAGATCAGAATCCCTGATAGTTGACAATCTGTGGGCAATGATAAAGGAGGTTCGCCCCTCGGTAATGGTGAGCATAGCTCTTCTGATATGCTGCTCCGTCACCGTATCTACTGAGCTTGTTGCCTCATCCAATATCATGATTGGTGCATCACAAAGCACAGCTCTTGCAATGGTAAGAAGCTGTCTCTCTCCCTGGCTGAGTTCTGCACCGCCCTGAGTAAGCACGGTATCATACCCCTTGGGAAGTCTGCGGATAAAGCCGTCTGCACCTGCTACCTTTGCAGCCTCAATTATCTTATTAAGCGGTACATCGTCCTTGCCGTAGCCGATATTGTCTCTGATGGAAATGCCAAATAGTGCAGTATCCTGCAGCACTACACCAAAGGCATCTCTAAGATCCTTCATGCGATAATCACGCAAATCATGGCCATCCAGCAAAATGGCACCCTCCTGCACATCATAAAAGCGCGTCAGCAGATTGATAAGTGTGGTCTTACCGGAGCCTGTAGGTCCTACTACAGCCACTCTGGTGCCGGCAGGAATCTCCAGATTGATGTTTTTCAAAATCTGTTTTTCCGGCTGATAGCCGAAGGTCACATTGTCAAAGGTTACCTGCCCGTCAGGCTTCTCCAAAGGCAGTGCATCTGCCTTGTCCTCCGGCTCCTGCTCCTCGTCAAAGATTTCAAAGATCCGCTCTGCACCGGCAACTGCTGTTTGGAAATTATTATAAATATTGGCAATGTCGATAAAAGGTCTGGTAAACTGTCTGGAATACAGAAGGAAGCTGGAAATCTCTCCTACTGTTAACATTCCGTTCGCAGCCAAAATACCACTTACACTTGCAATAATTACGTAATTCAAATTATTAATTACATTGGTTATGGGCATCAGAAAGCCGGAGCAAATCTGCGCCCTGGTAGCCACCTTGCAAAACTCGTCATTGCTCTCAATAAACTGAGAAACCATTTCTTTTTCCTGGCTAAAGGATTTTACTATCTGGATTCCTGAGATACTCTCCTCCACATGACCGTTTAGCTGTCCCAATATTGCCTGCTGTTTTTTAAATAGTACTCTGGTCCGCTTGGTCACTGCCTTTGTCAGCAGGAAAATAAGGATTACCGCAATAAAAGCAATACCCGTAAGTAAGGGGCTCATGGTCACCATCATGGTAAAGATACCCACAATGGTAAAGGCATACAGCATTAACTGGGTCAAAGAATCCGAAATGGTGGTACTGATATTATCCACATCATTGGTCAGTCTGCTCATCAGCTCGCCATGCTGTCTCTTATCAAAGAAGGACAGGGGCAGCTTCTCCATGTGCGTAAACAGACTGTTTCGGATATGTAAAATCATCTTCTGACCGATTGCCGCCATAAAGAACTGCTGCATAAAACGAATCAGCCAGTCGCCGATATAAAAGGCAGCAAGCAGGGAAAGCAACACCATAAAGGGCTCCCCACCGTCAATTAGATTTACTATTTTTCCAATCAGATAGGGGGAAACGACCGCCGAACCGGAGGCCAATCCTGCCAGCACAAGAATCCAGCCAAGTCCCTGTCTGTGCCCCTTTGTAAGCTCCCACAATCTTCTCAAGGTACCCTTCATATTTTTAGGCTTTACTACAGGCATTCCCCTGTTTCCCATTCTGGAAGGTGCTGGCGGTACTGCTACATTTTTATTCATTTTTTGCACCTGCCTTTCCCTTGTCTTCTCCTATTTGTGATGCATAAATTGCCTTGTAGGCATCACAATCAGCGAGCAACTGTTCATGGCTTCCAAGGCCCTTTACACATCCATCCTCCATACACAGAATATGGTCAGCACGCATCACCGTGGAAATTCTCTGGCTCACCAAAAGTACGGTAATATCACTTGCCTGTTCTCTGATATTTTGAAGCACCTTAGATTCTGTTGTGGCATCCAATGCACTGGTACTGTCGTCCAAAATCAATATTTTCGGCTTTTTCAAGAGAGCTCTTGCTATGGAGAGTCTCTGTTTCTGACCGCCGGACAGATTCACGCCGCCCTGTCCCAAATCGGTCTCATAGCCATCAGGGAAGCCTTCAATAAAGGAAGCTGCACAGGCACTTTCCGCCGCTTTATAAATCTCTTCATCGGAAGCCTCTTTGTCACCCCAGCGAAGGTTCTGCATAATGGAACCGCTAAACAAAAGTGCCTTCTGTGGTACAACACCTATGGCGCTTCGCAGGGAATCCATACTCATTTTTGTGACATCCATACCATCAATTTTTACCACACCCTCCGTGGCGTCATAAAATCTGGGCACCAAATTGGTCAACGTGGATTTACCGGAGCCGGTAGGTCCGATAATGCCAAGGGTTTCCCCGGCCTTTATCGTAAAGCTAACGCCTTCAATGGCAGGTCTTGAAGAACCTGCATAAGTAAAGGTTACATTTTCAAAGGTCACACTTCCCTGCAAATTTTCACAAATGTCATCCACTTCCGTCTGGGCAGGCACCTCATCCAAAATTTCCTGCACACGGGCGGAGGATGCCGTCGCACGCACTGCGGAGTTCAAGATATTGGACACCATAGCAAGAGAGAATGACACTTGTGTCATATAATTAACACATGCCATAAGCTTACCGATTTCTCCGGTTACCTGAGAGCCCGAAAGCCACAGCATCACGATAATACCCATGTTTACGGTCAGGTTAATCAAGGGACCGAAAATTGCCATCACACGCATGGCAGAAATGCCTGCATGTGCAAACTCGCCTGCTGCCTCTTCAAACTTCTCCTGCTCCTGATACTCCGCACGGAAAGCCTTTACCACGCGGATGGCACTTAAAAACTCCCTGCTGGTACCGTTTAGCTTATCCAATTTCTTTTGCATGGTGCCAAATCTGGGATATCCCAGCTTCATATTGCAGTAAATTAAGACTGCCGCCACGCAGAGAATCAGAAGCATCAGAGGAAACAGCTTGGGTACCTGAATGATAATCAGAATATTGGCACCGATACAGGTGATAGGCGCCTTTAACATAATACGCATGATACCATTGATAAAGTTTTGAATCTGTATCACGTCATTGGTGATTCTTGTAATGATGGCAGAGGGCTGCAGTCTGTCGATGTTTTCAAAGGACAGGGTCTGCACCTTCTCATAAATGGTAAGGCGAATCTCCTTGCCGATTAACTGGGAGGTCTTGCTTGCGTAAACATTTCGCACCACCGCACCAACTGCGCCCACCGCCGCAATGGACAGC
>CALYZQ010000073.1 GCA_945609985.1 uncultured Lachnospiraceae bacterium
CCTGAAGATACTTATTATAGGTACCCTCTCTGCTGGCACCGGCAACATCCTGTGTCAGATCATACCCTTCGTACTTGTCGTGGAAATCGGTAGCTTCAGTAAGGTTCTTAATAAAAACCTACGATAACCAACACAAGACTTCCCAATAGGATTAACTTTTTAACAGAGTCCTTCATAACTTCCTCCCTGTATTAAAATAACATGATAGACTTACCCAAAATGGGTATGCTTTCGCAATATGCAACTTGCGATAAGTTACATTATACTTTAAACCCCCTTAACATATCTCCTCAATTCTTGCTGTCTTTTCTTCACGAATTGCTCAATCCGTGTCTCACAATCCCCTTTTTTTATTGTGCAACTTTCCCATGCCTCCTTCCCAAAATCTGATCAAACTGTACAATCTGTTATTGTTTTCGTTTATTTAAGTATACTATCCCTCAGCTTTTTAGTCAATTTGCCGCTTGAGAATATTTCAAAAATACCTTTAAAAAGCCATAGCAATATTTACCAAATAAAAAAGCGGCCGGTTTCTTTGGCATTTTCAAAAAAACCGACCGCTGAGGATATTCCTGTATTCTTTTAACTTACAGCTTTACTTTAAGCTGCGCCTGAACCAATCCGTAATAGATACCTTTCTTTGCAAGAAGCTCTTCATGCGTTCCCACCTCTGCAATTTTATGTCCGTCGATTACTACCAGACGATTGGCATCCTTCAGGGTTGACAGCCTGTGCGCAATAGCAAATGTTGTCCTGCCTTCCGTCAGTCTACCGATTGCCTTCTGAATCAGGTATTCACTTTCCGTATCAAGACTTGCCGTAGCTTCATCCAAAATGAGAAGTCTTGGATTGTTGAGCATCGCTCTCGCTATGGCAATACGCTGGCGCTCACCGCCGGATAGGTTATATCCCTTCTCACCTACATAAGTGTTATATCCGTCCGGAAGACTACAGATAAAGTCATGAGCGTTTGCCATCTTCGCAGCCTGGATTATTTCTTCATAGGTTGCATCCGGCTTCGCAAAGCGGATATTGTTGTAGATTGTGCCTGCAAAGAGGAAATTCTCCTGCAATACCACACCAATCTGGCTGTGATAGTTTTCCAACTTAATCTTACGGATATCAATACCATCCACCAGAATTTGTCCGTCATCCACTTCATACAGATGCATCACCAGATTGATCAGTGTGGACTTACCTGTTCCGGAAGCTCCCACAAGACCAATCATCTCACCCTTGTGTACCGTAAGGTTGACATCCTCTATAACCGGCTGGTAGGACTTATATCCGAAGGAAGCATTTTTGAAGGTGATTTCTCCTTCAATTTC
Source organism: uncultured Lachnospiraceae bacterium (assembly GCA_945609985.1). Taxonomy (GTDB): domain Bacteria; phylum Bacillota; class Clostridia; order Lachnospirales; family Lachnospiraceae; genus Acetatifactor. The sequence goes on from CALYZQ010000073.1 coordinate 1,329, forward strand.
ATGTTCAACCGCATCCTCGTGATTTACAATAGTGGGTTCCTGCTTCATGACATCTCCCACACGCTCCAAGCTGGTAGCCAAATTCATAAGAGATCTGGGCATACCGCTGATCCAGTTCACGTAGTTGTAAAGCATGGAGGTGTAATTGATAAACTGTAACAGTTCACCCGGCGTCATACTTCCGACAATAACATTCTTTCCTCCAAAGTAGGTAATCAGATAAATGCCCACACCCAAAAGGAAGGATAATATAGGATAAAAAATTGCAAAGAACACTTCATTGCTTCTCTGGATTCTTGCAAGCTCATCCGTGGTCTCACCAAAGTGCTCTGCCTCTCTGTATTCCTGACCGTAGGATTTTACAACTGCCATACCCGAAATAACATCCTGCAGGTTGCTGTTTACCTTATCGCTCTTCACCCACTGCAGTCTGAAACGCTTCTGAATATTCTTACGCCATGCCATGGACAGGATAACCGTAAGCGGTGCAAACACAAATGCCAGTATCGCCAGCTTCCAATTCAGTACCAGCATATAGATACACAGCACTACAAACATGATGACAACCGTAAACATGTTACAAAACATATTGGCAAAGAAATCTTTGATTCTCGCTGTATCATGAAGAATTCTGTTCATCAGTTCACCGGGGCTTCTGTCACCGATAAAGGATAAGGACAACTGCTGAATTTTGGTAAACAGCTGCTCTCTCAAATCCTCGCCCACATGCGCTCCCAGCTTTGCACAAAGGAAGCTCTTTCCCGCATTGATAAATACAATGCCCGCACTCATTACAAACATCAGCCCCAAACACCAGAGCGCTTCGCTGTAATCCTTTGTTTCCCTAAGCAGCACATCATCAACAAGGTATCTCTGAATCAAGGGATTTGCAAGAGTAACCACCGTTGCCAGGAACATGAGGAATAATATCACTGCAAGCCTTCCGATATGCGCCTTCATCAGTGTCAGCAGTGTGTGCATCATGCCATCCTTTTTACCTGCGCATCTGGGGCATTCCTTTGTACCGGGAAGTGCCCTTCCACACTTGGGACAGGAATGCTCATATTCGTTACTCACCACATGGTCCGTACGACCCTGCTTAAAAATCTGCATTCCTCTGAACAGATAAGAGTATCTGGTCAGATGCTTTGCGGAAAATCTTCCCAGCAAAATCTGTTTGCCATCCTTTTCCAGATAAAGAATACCGCAGGCAATTCTGGGCTCGCTACGGATGGCGTCGCACTGCTCAATCAGATATTCTTTGGTCAATTCTCCTTCTTCCAAAATGAGAATTCTTCTATTCGTCATTACCGTGTAGGAATTCTGTCTGAAATTACCTTTCAAATCAATGTCCAAGGGCAGGCAGTAATAGATTTCTTCCTCAGGGGCAAGCTCGCAAAGTTCTGTATTCTCTTTGGATAAATCATATTTTAGTATCATGCGGATACCTACCTTTCCTTACAGGAACAAGTCAAGCTTCTTCCTTTCATTGTTTGTCAATGCCATGATGTCCGGAATTTCAAAACGGTTTTCGTCAATATCCATAATCAGAATTCTGGTATCAGACAAATGCACCACTGCGCTTCCGCCCATCTGCATGGTAAAACGGCAGGGACCATGGTCCGTGTCCACATTCCAATAAGCATATCCGTATTCATCCTTAATGCTGTGGATTCTTGTGATTACAGGTGTGAAATAGTGAAGCGTCAACTGCTCATTCAGCATCTCCACCGTCTCAGGCGTCACATCCGTAAGCTTTTCAATAATACCAATTTCCTTGGATCGTTCATCCGGTGTTCTGATGGATAACAGTTCATCCACATGCATGAACGGGAACATTCTAACCACCTGAACTCTGGGGTAAAACTCTTCGCCGATTCTTAAGCTTAAAAACCCTGTTCCGGTACGTTCAAATACCGCATTGTCTTTATTCAGATATCTGATACGGAGCATTTCGTCCGTCTCCTGCTCCATCTGAGATAATGCAAAATCTTTTTCTTCCATAAAATCTTTTTCTCTATCCATTATGAAAACACCTTCTCTTCCCTATCAAGTGCCTTGGTCTGCAATTCCAAAAGCTTGTAGTAGGTTCCCTTCAGAGCCTTTAACTCCTCGTGAGTTCCTCTCTCCGTTATCTCACCATGATCGATTACCACCAGATAATCCGCATCCCTCAGTGTCGACAATCTGTGGGCAATGGAAATGGTCGTTCTGCCCTGCACCAGATAATTGATTGATTTCTGTATTACTCTCTCTGTCTCTGTATCCACGGAAGCAGTCGCCTCATCCAAAATCAGTATCTTGGGATTCGCCAGAATCGCTCTCGCGATGGAAATTCTCTGGCGTTCACCACCGGAAAGCTGTCTTCCCGACGCTCCGATTTTGGTATCGTATCCATCGGGCATACGCATGATAAACTCATGTGCGCCCGCAAGCTTTGCAGCTCTCATAATCTCTTTGATTCCGGCCTGTCTGTCACCGTAGGCAATATTTTCCGCAACCGTTCCCATGAAGATGTATGTATCCTGGGAAACCATTGCAACATTCTTTCTAAGTTCATGGAAGGATAAATCCTTTACATTGATATCATCTATGGAAATGCTTCCTTCCTGGGTATCGTACATTCTGGAAATCAGATTAACCAGTGTAGTCTTTCCTGCTCCGGAACGTCCCACAATACCAAACATGCTTCCCGCCGGAATATCCACATTGATATTCTTAAGTACAGGTCTGTTTACCTCATAACCGAAAGTGACATCCTTCAAAGAAATGTTTCCGATGGGCTCTCCCAATTTCTTGGGATGTGCAGGTTCCTGTACCTGAGGGATTGCATCCACAATTTCAAAAATTCGCTGGGCACTGTTCATGGAATCCGCCCACCAGTTATGTATATTGGCAAAGAAGTTCATGGGTCCCTGCAGCTGTCCCACATATCCTACAAAGGTGATGAGCACACCCAGATTGATGCCTCTGTTATTCTCGCTCATCAGGTAATACACACCCAGTATCCACACGCCTATAGTGGCTATACTCTGCGCCGCACCGTATACCACGTGGAAATAGTTCTGACGGTAGCTGATGGCAATTTCCGCATTTCTTAAATTCTTATTGTTATTGGCAAAACGCTTTACCTCTCTGCTCTCCTGTCCAAAGCTCTTTACAACTCTGGCACCGCTTAAGTTATCGTTTACACCGCTGTTCAAGGAACGCTCTGCCCTATGTCTTCTACCGAACATTACCCAAATCTTGGGGCGAAGGTACATGCTTACCGCTACAAGCACCGGCAAAAGCACCACGGTAAGAAGAGTCATCATAGGATTAATACCAAGCATAACAGCAATTGTTGCAATCACCGTAAATCCATGTATCAGAATGTAAGGTGCGCCATCCACGAAAAATCCGGTAATTCTGTCCGCATCAGACATTACTCTGGTCATCAGACCACCCGTCTGACGGCTCTTGTAAAAGTTGATGGAAAGCTTTGCCATAATGCCAAAGACATCCTTCTTCATATCACGCACTACGTTGATAACCATCTGCGCCGTAAAGGTACCCTGTATCATCTGCAAGATCAGCTGTACCACCTTTGTAGCCGCCATGGTGAGCACCAGTAAAAGCAGTGCCACTACAAAATCACCATTTTTAATACCCATCTCTTTTAAGAAAGGTTCGCTTTTTCCCAAAATCTTATCATAGAGAATGGTACCGTTTAGGTAAGGCCACACCAAATTGAGCATTGCCGTTGCAACCGTACACAAAAACAGAATCACAAACTTTACCCGATAAGGCTTAAAGTAACTAAGCACACGGAAAAAGACGCTTCTTCTATCCATACAGTTGGGACAAACTTTTCTGGAACGGTCGGGATACATACCTCCGCACTTGGGGCAGTACTGCTCCTCTTCCTCCGGAAGCTCAAATTCCTTACCATCCTTCATCTGTTCAATACCGCGCACAAGGCGGGCTATAGTACGTTTATGCAGCTGGGTAAACATGGCAAGAAGTCTGGTCTCTTCTCCGATACGCACAACCAGAGAATTGCATCCCACGCCCATCTCAACCCACAGCTTGTCGATATCGGCAAGGTTAATTGCTTCCCATGTGTAATCTTCTCCGTTGAGAGCCGGCTCTTCATGTGTCGCATATCCCTTATAATAATGAATATGAGCAGACTCCGCAGGTGCCTTAAATACATAAAGCTTCTCCTTCGTCAAAAGAAGTGCTCCGCTGGCATATTCTCCTTCCTCATTCAAATCCGTCTCAGACGCATACAACAACTCACTGCTTGTAATACCACACATATTAAGCAATGGTAACAGTTTTTCTGTCAATGCAATCTTTTTAAATATCTTTTTCTTCATCCTAATCTCACTTCCCATAGGCAAATACAAATATTATTACTACATATAGTGCTTACGATAACATTCTACTCAAGTTAAAGCAAAATCTAAATGGACTATCTTGCATAATAGATGTAAAATTTTGACTTTTGAAACATTTTAAACGTTTTATGTGGCAGGGGGAGGCTACGGACAGGGCTGCGCATGGACTTTTTATGATTCAGAGTTACAGATGGGTATTTTCTAAGCATTGCGATAAATTATTCATTACTTCCGGGTCGTCGGGCACGCGCGTCCATGCGCGTGCACGCCTAAATCGCTCATCCGTGAGCGATTTTCCCTATACAATACAATGCAATGCTTGAAAATGCAGCCATCTTTCACTATTCACACAAAACTTCCCACCCTCACGCTTCTTTCTCCATCGCAAAAAACGCACCCCGCTTTAGCAGGATGCGTTTATCTCCACTTTATATTGCTTTAAGCTTCTTCGGAGGGGCCGGTAATCACAACCTTACCGTCCACCAGTTCCAGCTTCACCTTGTTATCCTTGAGGTTCAGAGCACCGATAATCTCTTTGGGAATCTGCACTCGTCCGGCCTTATCCATGATAACATACTCCTCCTGAGTATCCTCCACACGCCAGTCGATGGTTACCTCCTTCAGACGGTCAGCATATTTCTCCTTCAAGATACGCTCGCTACTGATCTTACCATCCCTGATTGCAACTACACGCTTTACCTTCTTGGAAAGCGCAATATCATGGGTAACAATCAGAATGGTCTGTCCGCCCTTATTCAACTCCGTAAAGATATCAAAAATGTAATTAGCAGTCTTAGGGTCAACACTACCTGTAGGCTCATCCGCCAAAAGAAGCTTCGGGGAATTCGCCAGAGCGATTGCAATTGCAATTCTCTGCTGTTCACCACCGGAAAGCATATTCAATCTGCTGTACTTCTTGTGGGACATTCCCACCATTTCCAATAACTCAACAGCTTTCTCTTTCTTTTTCTTTGCACTAGTCAGATGCATGGGCAGCATAATGTTTTCTATTGCTGTCAAATAAGGCAACAGGTTTCTACCATTGTTCTGCCATACAAAGCCGACTGTATCACGCTTGTAGTCAACCAACTGTCTCTCTGTCATGGTAAACAAATTCTTGCGGCCTACTATCAGTGAACCGGCGCTGGGTCTGTCAAGTCCGCCAATCATGTTTAAGAAGGTTGACTTACCACTACCACTGTTTCCAATCAGTGCCGTAAGCTCTCCCGTCTCAACCACCAGATCCAGTCCCTGCAATGCCAGCACTTCAGTCTGCTTTGACTTATAAATTTTTACCAGGCCATCAGCCTGTATCATATTCTCCGGCATAGTTCTTTCTCCTATTCACTCGTGACCTGTACGCCATTTTCCAACTCAATAACCATATCACCAGCATCCATCAGACCGGTGTCGTGGGTTGTCATGATGATCGTAACGTTCTCTGTCTTTGTCATTTCCTGGAAGAGCTTGGTAACCTCTGCAGCCATAGCACTGTCAAGCTCTGCTGTAGGCTCATCCGCCAACAGGATAGCTGGTCTGGGGGCAATTGCTCTTGCAATCGCCACACGCTGCTGCTCACCACCGGACATTTCCGAAGGCATATGATTCACTCTGTTTCCCAGGCCTACCATCTTAAGGCATTCCTCTACACGTTGCTTTCTTCCTTCCTTGATGCCTGCCAGTCGCATAGAGAACTCCACGTTCTGGAATGCATTCATAGTAGGTATCAGTGAAACTGACTGAAAGACAAAACCAATGCTGGTTCTACGCAGCTTCTCTCTCTCTGTATCTGATAACTTACAAATGTTTTTGCCCTGTATCAGCACTTCTCCGGAGGAAGGTCTGTCTAAAGCTCCCACAATATTGAGCAGTGTCGTTTTACCGGAACCGGAACGGCCCTTCAAAATCGTAAGTACTCCCTTGGGTATACCGGCATTGATATCCTTAAGTGCCTGAAAGTCACCACCGGCCGTTGGGAAAATTCTATTCACCTGTTTAATTTCGATAATATTATTATTTTCCATTATTCTTCACCTAACTTCAATGCCTTTGTAACATTCAACTTAAATACCAGTACTATCAATACCAACAGACAAAGCGCCATCACTCCGGCAACCACGCCATATAATCTCACCATATCCTGCTGATTTGTAATCAGCTGCATCGGCAATACCTGATTGGATGCTGCATATGCAGTCTGAATCATCGGTACAAACATCTTTGAAGTAACACTACCGATTCCTATTGCTGCAAAGATGGAAAGCACACCGGAGAAAATCTGTTCATTAATCAACATATGGAACAATTCTCCCTTATGCATACCGCAAGCTCGAAGAACACCGAAAAGCATTTCTCTGGAGCGGATAGACATAATCCAGTAAATCAGATAACCTACACCGCACAGGATAATAGTAACGATGAAGCCCATGGTAAGCACACCGTTGGTTCCCTGAAGCAGAGGATCTTCTTCTACCTTACCGAGCTCTGAATCTTTATCAGTAAACTTCTTCACATGTACATCCTGCTCTTCAATCCACTGATATACACCGTCAGTCTCAGCAGGATTCTCCAAGGAAATCCATACTTCGTAAGGTGTCAGTCCCCATTTCTGCTGTAATGCTGCAATATTGGCAATGATTAACAGCTGGTCCTTTTTCACCACATTTCCTTCTGCGTCAAGCTCCACTGTGGCGGGCACATATCCCGGCCAGTAGTCAATAAAATCTACAATCTTACCGGTAAATGCATTATCATCCGCATCCTTAAAGTCCACGGAATCTCCCACCTTTAAGCCGTGGAGGCTTTGGAAATTACGTGATACCAAAACACCCTTAGGCTCTGCTGCCAGTTTATTTAAGTATTCATAATAATGCTGCTCCTGCAAGCCTTCCGGCAAATATGTAATCTCTCCGAACTCTCTCGTATGAATACCCATTAATGTACAGTTTGCCTTGTCCTTAGATACGGACACGGTAGCTTTTGTATCATTGATTACCTTTGTATAGGAATCAACTCCCTGCATTTTGGAATACTTACCAAAGTCAGGCTCTGAGTATTCCTTCTTAGTGCTGGTGCCTGATGTGGAGCTAACCGAACCGGAATTATCCAGCCACTGCTCCTTAATCATAATATCCACCGGAACCAGATACTCCGCATTATCCTTTGCATTCTGCAAAATAGTTCTCGCAACGGTAGCATGATACATACCCAATGATATGGTAAGAATCATAAACAACATAATAAACTGCTGCTTTCTGCCGTTCTTAATAATTTCCGTAAAGGAAGCGTAGCTTGCCGGCTTCCATAAGCCTCTGCCGATACCATATACCAGTTTCACCAAAAGAGGCTGTAATCTCAGGAACAAAAGTCCCATACCCATAATAAACAGAGAGGAACTGATGTACAAAAGCGGATCTAAGGACTTGCCCTGCAATACATCTTCCACAAGTGCCTGAGAATTCTTGGAGAAATTATAAAAACCATAAATTGCCACGCCAAGGCAAATCACATCCAAGAACAGCTTCTCCCACAACGACTTTCTGCGAAGTGCGTTGGACTGTTTTAATTTAACAATGGTAAGTCTGCTGTGCTTTAATGCAGGCAGTGTCATAATTGCAACAGATGCACAGATAACACCGATTACATACCCCCACACATCAGGGGTAAATTCTATCGCTAATTCTCTGGTAATATTAAACTCAAGGAAGTTCTGCGCAGAGCCCAATATTCTACAGAATACGGTTCCCAGAGGCAAGCCCACACAAACGCCCAACATGGTCAGGAAAATACTCTGATATAAGTACAATCTGAACATCTGTCCGCTGGAACCGCCTCGGCTCTTCATAACAGAGATTTCATTTCGCTCCATGTCATACATCTGACCGGAAATCATAAACAGGAACGCACACAACAGAATGAGTACAGGTATCTGCAAAATAAACAATGTTGCCTGAATTCTGTCCTGCTTCTTTTCAAAGCTGTCTATGATATCCTTGTAATCAAGGTTCTTCATGGTACTTCTAAAAGGACTCTCTTCCTTCAACCATGTTGTATATTCCGAAATCTTATCCGTCTGCTTCGCCCTGATATCTTCGTATTCAAACAAGCTGAAATAGGTAGCTGTAATGGTATATTTCTCTGCATGCTCTCCGATGAAATAATCACGGAATACATTCTCATTCATCAGACAGATTCCGTCCATCTCATCAGGTTTTACCTGCCAGTAGAAATCGCTTCTGTCCGCTTCCTCAAATACACCAACAACCTTGACGCGAATCTGATTTCCATTCTTATCCTTAAAGGAATCAAATTCCAACGTCTCTCCGATTAACATATTGGCACTTACCATAGTGGTCTGACTTACTACCACCTCAAATGCTCCGTCCTCAGAGATTCCTTTATCCGAATACATCTCACCATACGACATTTTTGCATGCTCCGGCAAACCGGACAAATAACCGATGCGCAGTAATATTTCACCCACATCATTTCTCTTCATGGTAGATGTTGCTCTCTTTTTATCAATGAGATAATAATATATTTTTTCCTTCTCGTTTACACCGAGATTACCGCACAACCCATTTAACATTTCTTCCATTCGGCTGATGGCTTTACCGCCCTTATCCTTTTTGGAGATTGTTACCATTTCGTTGCGCGCCGGCCATTCACCGGTTTCGGCAAGGTGGTTTGTGAACTCATCTGTCAGCATTCTGTCAAAGGCTGCATTACGATACAGCGGAAAGCTTACCACAGTGGCAACCAACAGCATACTGCCCAGCAGAAGGCACAGAACCATCCATTTTTTATGCCATAATTTTTGTAACATTACTCTAAGCATATTTCCATCCCTTCCGTAAGACCTTCTACTACCCAATAATTGTTAGCATTGTATCCGCCGGCAACAAAACGCTGAGCCACGATTTCGCCGTTTTCCTTCACAACACTTACATAGGTGTTACCATTCTTTTCTGTCACTGCCTTTTTGGGTACCACCAAAACGTTATCCATATTTCTTACAACACCGTTCAATTGGTAAGGGTACATACTCCATCTTCCCCTATCCTGGGCGAACAACCCTCCGAATATTTCTCCGGCCTTATCTGCCGGAACGGCAATATAGGTATAATCCGAAACAAATGCTTTGCTGACACCAATAGGCGCCATGCTCACTACCGTACCTGTTACGGTCTTTCCCTTCTGTTCCTGAGTATTATAGGTAACCGTCAGTTTGTCTCCAAACTGCAACACATGATTGGTATCTTCCGTCGCAAGGAAGCAGGTACCTTCATCAGCTACTGCCAACATATAAGACTTAGGAGAGATAATGGTTTCCTCCTCAGCACCTATAATATCCAAAACAACACCGCCCCTATCAGCTTTAATGATAGTTGTTGCAAAATCGCTCTTCTGCTTTGCGATGGTTTCTTCCAAATCAGCCAGCTGCTCCTTCATATTTGCAATCTGCTCTGCATTAGCTTCAGCGTCCATTTCCTCCAGGTCTGCCATACGCTCCAAAAGTCGGGTACGCTTGGTTTCGTTGCGCTGTAATGCAACCTCATCCGCCTCCACACGGACCGTTGCGATTTCATCACCCTTCTTAATCTGCTGGAAACGTTCAACGAGCGCATTTCCAAAATAGGTCGTACCATTCTCTATAGGACTTATCATTACACTGGTAGACGGGTAATCCATACGCGCATTGTTTTCATATGGAGTATTGAAATTACTTTTCTTTAATACTGTGGTGGACTTTCCTGTCTTTCCCGCTTTCTCCACAAGAATTTCATCGCCCTCTTCCACGCCGGAAAGAACCTCTGTATATACACCGTCGGTAATACCGGTCTTAATATATACCGGTTTGTTGGTACCATCCTTCTTTACGCTGACATATCGTCCCGTATCATCCTTTTCAATTGCATCCGTAGGAACGGACAATACTCCGGTTCTCACATCATTCATCAGAGCGATAACCGCAAAATCACCGACCTGAATATCTTCTTCCCAGCCCAACAGGGTGAAAGTAGTATATACCTTTTCTCCCAAAGAGTCTAAACGCACATATTCCTCTGCATCCATGGGATGATATTCCAGCTCATAGCGCTTACCGTCAATGATGGCATAAATATCATTGGCCTTTTTGATTTTCGTCGCGTTAATATAGTCACACTTTACAAGTCTCTGATTCATATCTGCAACAGCAGCCACAGGCGTATCCGCATTGATACGGTCTCCCTCCGTCAAAAAGCTACCGTCCCTGTCAAATGCCATAGACACCAAAACGCCTGACATCTCAGATACAACCGAAGCCTCCTTCTTCTGTTCCTTTAGCTGTGACAATAAATATACCTGTCTCTCACGATCCAGCTCATAAAGCTCTGTCCTCTGTTCCATGTTCAGCTTAATGGTATTGATAGCATGCTCCGTAGTTTTGTACGGTCCGATAAGTTGCACATCAGCCACCTTCTGGTCATAGCTTTCCGGATTTGCATTATAGGCATCCATATAGCCCTGAAGATTAGCCAGAGCCTGTTTCTTCTTAGCTAACTCTTCCTCCTTATTCTGCATAAACTCCTCATAGCTTTCATCCATGGATTCAATTTGTTTCTCCATGGCTTCAATCTGATTTTCAATAGAAGTATCGTCAGAATAAATCAACGTTTGCCCCTTCTTTACCGTATCTCCAAAAAAAGCTCCGTAATGGTCAAATGTCATTCCGTTTTCGGCAGAATACTCTTCAATATATGGGACTACTGTTGCAGGATAAATCACTGCATCATATATGGTTCTGTACGCTGCAGCCTCGTAGTTATAGGTTGCATTAACCGGTTCAATTAGTGTTATGTTTGTTCCCTCGCTCGGCGCAACCTTCGCATCGCCACATCCAATAAGTGACAATGACAAAATTCCGCAAAGCAACAGGCTTATACTTTCCCTTCTCATTTTAGTATGACCTTTTCTCCTTCCACAAGACCTGAGACAATTTCAACCTTATCCTTACCGGCAAGACCGACCTCAATCCACTTTACCTCTCGCATGTTGTTTTCTCCCACAACATACACATAATGCTTATCATCAGCGCTGTGGATAGCCGCTGTGGGCAACGTAAGCACCTGCTTCTTTTCTGCCAGAATCACCTGCATGGAGCCTATTGTTCCGGGTTCAATCACAGCAGTTTCACCACCTTCGGCAATCACAAACTTCATATTCTCTTCCCACTTATCCATCTCGTAAGGAATCAGCTTGTATGTACCCGATCCGGTGCCGTAGCTGATGGTCATATCCACCTCTTTACCCTCTGCAAAATAGTCCAGATAATCCATA
>CALYZQ010000074.1 GCA_945609985.1 uncultured Lachnospiraceae bacterium
CGCTTCCCCAGTCATCTTCAATTGCATCTGCCATCCGCCAGGTGATATTGTCCACACCTTCTGCCTTGGCAGGAATTTTGCAAAGCATGGCTTCATCCATATCCAGTCCGACTGCCGTATGTCCCGCTTTAGCAATAGGGACCAAAATGCGTCCGCTGCCACAGGCAATCTCCAAAATATGTTTCGGTGTCGTGCCGAGACAATTAAGTAAAAACTCTACATCTGCGGTTTCAGTTTCGTCAATCTCATACATATCCGCAGACCAGTCTGCAATAATCTTTTCTTCTTTAAACACTATATGTTCCTCCATTTTTTGACAGGAGGGTTAAATTATAGTCGTCCTCCTGTTTGTTGTTCTGCTATCTGCTGTTTTTCCCATATGATATCATCCTTTCTGTTGTTTGATATTGCTATTTTAGCATAGGTTTTTGGTGTACACAAGCAGTGGGGACAATATTACTTCTGTACCCCATATATGCACAGATTGACCTTTTCATCCGGCACAATCAGCTGCTTCCTTTTCACCATGGTTTCGATGATAAATGCCATCGCATCCATCTGGTGGTGAATGCAGGCTAATTGGGCACATTTTGACTGTAAAGCTCTGGGGACATAGTCCTTTAATGTCTTAGTGGCAGTATCGCAGATTTCCTGCATACAGCTGCATACCTCTTCGATGAGCGGCTCTGCCAGCGCCTCGATTTGTGCCAGAACATCTTCTGTAAATACGGGGAAGTTTGCGATGAGTCTGCCACCTTTACCGGAAAGGAAACCGTCCTCAATCAATTGAATAAGCATTTCATTTGTTTCATCAGCAGGAGCCCCCAGGACCGCATCGCACATTGCCTCTATGGAAGCATCCCACATATGGGGGTGCCAGTTCTGGCACTTCTCAATGATGCGGTAATTGGTTACGGAAAAATATGCGGAGCCTGCTTTGTTTTGGCAGTGACCGTAGATTCCGTTAAAATGGTGATGTACATAGTCATTGTCGTAGCCGAAGACAAAGCCGGTGCTGCCGTTGGAAAGGACAGGATATTCTCCCAACTGCTTCTGCATGCGTTCATCAAACCGGGATAAAGCCAGCTTTATAAACAGGTTTGCAAAGGTCCATTTTAAGCGGTTGTCATCGTAGTCATTATCCTGAAAAGTAAAGGCTGTAAGCTTGGGAAGCAACCCGATTAGCTCTGCGTGAAAACGCTCTACATAAGCCTCGTAAATGGGGCGGATTTTCTCAGCCAGCATCTTTTCGTATGCATCCGTAAAAATAATAATATTGGTCTGGTATTTCTCACCAATTTTTCTAATAATATCGTGCTTCATCAAAATATCGATTTCTTCCTCCAGATAGACCGCTGATACGCCCAGCTCTACAGAAAGCTCCTGCAATGTGACAGGAGTATCATATGCAAACAAAACAATATTTCCGGGAAGTTTTCTGGAAAACAGCTCGAAATAGCTGTTGCGTCCGCCCCAAAAGTCCATGCGGAAGGTACCGGGATTATAACTTTTTTCTCCAAATTCTCTTGTCATACTAAAACCCTCTTTCAATAATTTTCTTGTCTTAAAGAGATAGTATTTTACCATCTCCAAACTGATATCAAACTCAAGGGCAATATCGGAACAGCTTTTTCCGTGAATATAGTAGGAAACAGTCACCTCTCTGTATTGCTTGGAAAGCAGGGACAATTCACGGCGCAAAAGATTCATTTCTTCGGTCTTTATGTATTCCTCCTCGGGAGTAATCCAGTAGGTACCTACATAAGTGTCATCAAAGTCTACAAATTGGGGCTTTGTTTTGCGAATACGCTTGCGAAAGGTATTCTCCGCGATTTTCCACATGAAACCGTAAAAAGCTTCCTCATTTTGAAGACGGTGTACGGATTTTAAAATCTCGCAGACAATATCGTTGGTCAAATCCTCTGCCTGCTCCTTGTCGTAAAGCTTTGACATGGAGTAGGCAAAAAGGGTTTTCAGATTTTCAGAAATGATTTGTGCGGCTTTTTGTTGTTCCAATTTTTCACCTCCTGAGCTATTTTGAAAGCTTTCAGTGATATAGTACCAAGAGAGTCACATTGGTTAATTGGGTTTAAAAAAATTTAAAATACTTTCGTAGTCCACTTTGTGCAGTCCCATACATCGGTTGCCAGACCCTCAAAGAATTCGGGCTCGTGGCACACCATGAGGATGCTGCCCTTGTATGCCTTTAAGGCGCGTTTCAATTCATCCTTGGCATCTACGTCCAGATGGTTGGTAGGCTCGTCCAAAAGCAAAATGTTGGTGCCCTTGTTAATCAGCTTGCACAGGCGCACCTTTGCCTGCTCACCACCACTTAAAACACGCACCTTGCTCTCGATATGCTTGGTGGTAAGACCGCACTTTGCAAGGGCCGAACGCACCTCATACTGGGTAAAGCCGGGGAACTCCTGCCAGATTTCCTCAATACAGCTATTGTCCATATCTCCGCTCATCTCCTGCTCAAAGTAGCCGATTTCCAGATAATCTCCCTGAGTCACGGTACCGGAAAGGGGAGCAATCAGTCCCAGAATGCTCTTAAGTAACGTGGTTTTACCGATACCGTTTGCACCGGTAAGCACAATCTTCTGTCCACGCTCCATGGAGAGATTCAAGGGCTTGGAAAGGGGTTCATCATAGCCGATAACCAAATCCTTTGTTTCAAACAGAATGCGTCCGGGAGTGCGTGCTTCTTTAAAGTTAAATTCCGGCTTGGGCTTTTCGGAGGCAAGCTCAATCACATCCATTTTGTCCAGCTTTTTCTGACGTGACATTGCCATGTTTCTGGTGGAGACACGAGCCTTGTTACGCGCCACGAAATCCTTTAAGTCTGCAATTTCCTTCTGCTGGCGGTTGTAGGCAGCCTCAAGCTGCGCCTTCTTCATGGCGTAAACCTCCTGGAACTTGTCGTAATCGCCCACATAGCGGTTCAGCTCCTGATTGTCCATATGATAAATCAGATTGATAACACAGTTTAAGAAAGGAATGTCATGACTGATTAAGATAAAAGCATTTTCATACTCGTTCAAGTAGCGCTTCAGCCATTCAATATGCTCCACGTCCAGATAGTTAGTAGGCTCGTCCAAAAGAAGAATGTCGGGCTTCTCCAAGAGAAGCTTGCCAAGAAGCACCTTGGTACGCTGTCCGCCGGAAAGCTCGGTGACATCTCTGTCGAGGCCGATGTCCAGAAGTCCCAGAGCCCTTGCAACCTCCTCCACCTTGGAGTCAATCAGGTAAAAGTCATGCATGGTCAGCAAATCCTGAATGGTGCCAAGCTCCTCCATATACTGCTCCAGCTCCTCAGGAGTGGCATCACCCATCTTATCGCAGATTTCATTCATCTGCGTTTCCATTTCGTATAAAAAATCAAAGGCAGAGGCAAGCACCTGACCGATGGTCTGCCCAGCCGTCAACACCGTGTGCTGATCTAAGTAGCCCACGCGCACGTTTTTTGCCCATTCTACATTGCCTTCGTCCGGCATCAGCTTCCCGGTAATAATATTCATAAATGTAGATTTACCCTCGCCGTTGGCACCAATCAGTCCAATGTGTTCACCCTTCAGCAGACGGAAGGACACATCATTAAAAATCGCCCTGTCGCCAAAACCGTGGGTCAAATGTTCTACGTTTAATATACTCATAGTAATAAAATACCTTTCCTGAAAATATAATATAGTATCATGCCTGAAATGAGGACATGATATCTCCCATAGGAGTATACCTTATGTGCAGGCGGAAACGCAAGTATAAAGAACATTTGCAGGAATAAAAAGGATAAATTTTGAAATAATAAAAATGATAGCACGGTACATAGGATGGCAGACTGTGCGGAAAAGAGGAGACTATGAGAAAATTAGCGGTATTGTGCAGTGTGGGATTGTTGATGCTTGCGTTGGCGGCATGCAGTGGCGACGAAAACGGGGAGCAGGTAGGAGAGAAGGCAGACGGTAGTCGCACGGAAAGCTTGCAGGGAAGTGATGGGGAACAGCCCACAGAAGCTGCGTATGAGGCAAATCTACAGTCTGTAAAGACTGCTCTCCGCGAGACACTTAAGGAAGCCTACCTGCCGAGCGCAGAAATAAAAGCTGACGAGCTCGCAGAGACATACGGTATCACAGCGGATATGTATGATGCCGCATTTGCGGAGCGCGCCGGGGAAGGGGCAGTGGATACCGTTATTCTGGTGCTGGCAAAGGAAGGACAGACTGATGCGGTGGAAGAAGTCATGAACGCCTACCGTGATCTCATGGTAAACGACACCACACAGACACCTGAGAATAGGAACAAAATTCAGGCATCCCGCATTGAGAGAATCGGAAACTACGTGTGCTATGTCCAGCTGGGAGCAACGGCTGCAGCCGGTGCTGAAGCTATAGACGACGAAATCATTATGCAGTGTCAGGAGCAAAACGAGCTGGCAATTGCCGTGATCGAGCAGAACGTAAGGCATTATTGACACCCTTTTTATTCTGATTTATAGTAGTAAGTAATTTAGATGATATAAAATGATGCCCGGTCAGGGGTATCCGATAACGCAGGCACGCTCTCGCTATGCGCGAGTACGTAGTGTGTATTAAGGAGAATTGCTTGCAATTCTCTCAGAGTCGTCGCTGCCGAGCGACGACTTGGGACCGGCGTGCTCAGAATGCGCTGCTTTTATCGGACACCCCTACCCGAGCATCGTACATAATATAGCTTACTATTATCAATCAGAAAGGCAATAGGAAATAATTGAATGAAAGCAGTTGTGTTCGATATGGATGGCGTGCTGTTTGATACAGAGAAGCTTTGCTTCGACTGTTGGTGTCAGGTGGCAAAGGAGCAGGGAATATCCGATATGGAGACCGTGTTCCCAAGATGCATCGGCAGAAACAATACAGACGTCAGAGAGATTATATTTGATTTTTACGGATCGGATTTTAAATATGATGAATTCTGCGTAGAGTCCTCCCGATACTTTAAGCAGTATATCATAGACAACGGCATGCCCATGAAGCCGGGAGTTGTGGAGCTTTTGGATTACCTGAAAAAGGATGGCTATACTATCGGTCTTGCCTCCTCCACCCGGTATGCTTCCGTGGTGAATCATTTGGAGCAGGCAGGCATCCGCGAATATTTCACGGAGATTGTGGGTGGTGATATGGTGGAGCATTCCAAGCCGGAGCCGGACATCTACCTGATTGCCTGTGAAAAGCTTGGCGCAGACCCTAAGGAAACCTACGCTATCGAGGATTCCTTTAACGGTATCCGCTCCGCCTACAGGGCAGGGATGAAGCCCGTGATGGTGCCGGACATGCTTGCGCCGGATGAGGAGATGAGGCGGCTTAGCCTTGTGATTTGTAAGGATTTAACGGAACTGAGAAACTATTTTGAGACTACAGTAAATAACGACGAAGAGAGATAAATTATGGCAAACCTAGGAATACCCCAGAATACCATTGCAGTTTTGCAAAAATACAATTTTAATTTTCAGAAGAAATTCGGACAAAACTTTTTGATTGATACAAGCGTGTTGGACCGCATTATTTCAGCGGCTGAGATTACAAAGGAGGACTGCGTGCTGGAAATCGGACCCGGCATCGGCACCATGACCCAGTATCTGGCAGAGAGTGCAAGAGAAGTGGTAGCTGTGGAGATTGACAAGGCGTTAATCCCGATTTTGCAGGATACCCTGTCCGAATATGACAATGTGACGGTAATCAACGAGGATATTTTGAAGGTTGATATCAACAGGATTGTGCAGGAGAAAAATGAAGGCAGACCCATCAAGGTGGTGGCAAACCTGCCCTATTACATAACCACACCCATTATAATGGGCCTGTTTGAAAGTCATGTGCCCCTAAAGAGCATCACCATTATGGTGCAAAAGGAGGTGGCAGACCGCATGCAGGTGGGACCCGGCACCAAGGATTACGGTGCACTTTCCCTTGCGGTGCAGTACTATGCAAAGCCCCAGATTGTGGCAAACGTACCGCCCAACTGCTTTATGCCCAGACCCAACGTGGGCAGTGCAGTCATCAGACTCACCAGATACGAGCAGCCCCCCGTGCAGGTGCAGGATGAAAAGAAGATGTTTGCCCTCATCCGTGCCTCCTTTAATCAGCGCAGAAAGACTTTGGTAAACGGCCTGACAAATGCTCCCGAGCTTAAGCTTACCAAGGAAGCGGTGGCAGGAGCTCTGGAAAAAATGAACCTGTCACCCACCATCAGAGGCGAGGCGCTGACTCTGGAGCAGTTTGCAAGATTGAGTGAGATGGTGTAGTTAGCTGATGGCGTAGAGAGTACCTTCATAGTAAGCAGTGGTTATTCCATCAGCATGATAATAATTTTGAAGTTCCAAAGTTCCAACATATTTAATACCATTTAGTGTTTCAGCGTAATAAATCGTGGGATTGGGGTAAACATATCCATCGAATGTGAGGTATATCGAATAGGGGACACGAGTAGTATATGTTGTAAAATTAGCAATGTCTGTATTTACATAAACCTCGTAATATATACCCTCTTCTGTGTAACCGCTATAAACGGGTGAAGGCTGATTATGAGCCTTTACATTGAGGGGGGTTAATAGGCTTAAAATACAAACTAACAAGAGAATAAATCGTTTCAAAATGTGACTCCTTTCAATAATTAGGGGTTATTAGTTGCCCAAACATAAAGTAAGGTTCGTTTTCATTTTCCAGGTAGAAAGATAAAGATATGAATTTTGTATCTTTTTCAGTATCTTTGTTTTTCGACCATTCTTTAGATAGTGCAATTGCATATTCTTTCAGATGCTCCTTCTCATATTTAGTAGGAGTGGTATATTGTAACTGTAATGTATATCCGTACATTTCATGGACAGTATATTCCTGTGAAATGAGAGTGCAAGGGAGAGCAACTGTATCTGTGTTTTTGGAATTTTGATACCTAACTCCCAGAATGAACCCAACTATCGCGATGAATCCTATACAGACAAATAGAGGAATAAATTTCTTTTTCGGATTTGATGTTGCCTGTGGCTCTACAGGTTTTATTTCGGAGGGATCTTCCTGCTGTTGCAATTTTTTAAGCGTTTCTGTCGGTTCCACCAATTCATCCAATGTAAGAAGGAAATAATCAGCTATGGAAAGCATGATATCGATATTTGGGGTATAGTCACCCCGTTCCCATTTGCTAACAGTACTCTTTGTCGTATTTAATTCTTTCGCCAGTTTTTCCTGTGTCAATCCTTTTTGGTTGCGCAGATAAAGAAGCAACTTGCCAAAAGCATTTTTGTCTAATATGCGACTCATTTATGTCCCCCTTTTTAATTATTTACAATTGACATTATAAAATATAATGTCAAAAAATGCCATAATTTCGGTTAAAATTCAGGTTTCCAATTTGGAAACTCAGAAGTTGCGAAATCGGAAACCTAAAAAGGGCCATGTTTTCTATATAGAAATTGCCATTCGTAAAAGTGTGTGATATGTTGAAAATGTAAATCGTGCACAATTTACAAAGAGTTTTTTGCAACTAGATAAACTTTGTTACCAAAGAAAGGAACGAAAAGCAATGCGAAAAGTTAAAAGAATAATGGCCAGTATGTTGTTGGCACTTACTATTGTCAGTAATGGGATTACAGTTATGGCGAGCGGATGTCCAGACAATGTACACTCTAATACGGTATTAGTGGAAAGAATATTTAGGCATCGTCAAAAGGTGCAGGAACATGAAGTGTGGCTAGATAATGGATTGCAAGCGGTTTGTTACGTGTATGTAGAATATTATGACAATAGATATTATTGTAATACTTGTAATACATATTTTACAAAAACCGAGGCAACATCTCCCAAACACAGTCTATCACATCTTTAATTTTAATAAAGTGAACATACAGTCCCATAATAAGGGGACTGTATGTTCACTTTTGGTTATGTGCGCCTAGCGGCGCACGTTTCCAACGAGTGAAAGTCTCGAATCCGCCCGGTAGTGGGAAGGATATAACCGAAGGCAAGGGTGTTCATCGTGAGGTGAAATCTGAAAGAAGCCGGATGTGAGGAACATACTAACCCATGGGCAAATCTCTGGTCTGACGGACAGAAATCACATATGAGGTTATGTACGGGGGTAAGGCTACATACCAAGTCAAAGCCCAATAACTACACGGAATCGTGCATGATAAATGTGGCAGATAGATGGAGAGAAGGAAACGAGTGGTACCTAGGGAGGTCTGTGTATCAGATACGCAGATGATATCGTGTTACTTGCGAAAAGTAAACGGGCATCAGAGAGATTGTTGGAAAGCAGTACAAATTATCTGGAAGAAACACTGAAGTTTACAATGAATCGTGAGAAGAGTCGAACAGTGAGTGTGTTTGCAATCCGAAATTTTAAGTTCCTTAGCTTTGCATTGGGAAGGAACGGAAGTGGCACATATGTCCGCGTTCATCCAAAGTCATGGAAGAAATTTAAGTCAAAACGGAAAACCTTATCTTCCCGTAAGAAGTGTCAGAGCATTAAATCGAGTCTTGAAGAGATAAAAGTTTATGCCACAGGTTGGCTGAATTATTATGGATTTGCAAGCATGAAGAACAACATAGAGGATATCAATGGTTGGCTCTGTCACAGAATACGTATGTGTATATGGAAGCAGTGGAAGAAACCGAAAACAAAGGTTAGAAATCTGTTCAAAATGGGAATTCCCATGGAACTAGCATGGCAGGCAGGAAATAGTCGTCGAGGTCATTGGTTCACAACACATACAGTTGCTGTCAACATGGCAATGACAAAAGAAAGACTGATAAACAGTGGCTTTTATGATTTAGCCACAGCCTATCAGTCTGTGCACGTCAACTATTGAAACCGCCTAGTACCGAATGGTATGCTAGGTGGTGTGAGAGGACGGGAGTTAATCACTCCCTCCTACTCAATTTTTTAGAGAAAGGGATACTGAAATGCATAAAAGGTGTTATAAGAAAAAGCAAAGAGTATTTATTCTGTTACTATTGCTATTAATGGCTGGAACAGCTTGTAGCAATTCAATGGATTCAAATCAAATAGATGCATCTCAAAGGAGTATCTCTGACGCTGAAGGAACAGAGTCCACCGGTACCAGATTTTATCAAGAGGTGCGGTATGCAAAACTGAAGGAAGAGGATGCTTTGAATCCGATGGCATATTATCGGGATGCAAGATATGTTTTGGAGGACAATAAGCGGATTACAAGGCGGCTTAACGATACACAGTTTGCAGAACCGATAGAGCTGGAGCTGACGGACAGTTGTTTTAAGATGGGTTATTTTGCATGCATGGACATCTTAGGGGAAAATGATATAGCTATGCTGTTTGCAGAAGCATCTTCCCACAATAAGGGAAATGTGTCGGAATACTGGCTGGTTCGTTTTGACGGGGAAGGTAAGCTACAGTCAAAGCAAGCTGTCTTAAGCGGTTATCAGGAGAAAGAAATCAACCCATACGAGCTGGTACAAGGGATGTGGTGGTGCGATAAAGAAGGCTATCAGTATGTACTGCGAAACGATAAGAGTGTTATAGAGGTGTATGACCCTGAGGGAAGTTATGTCGCAAGAAAGGGGTATAGGGAAGAGGAGGAATTTGTCACTGCGGCGTTCCATGATAATGAAGGACAAATACAGTTTGCTGTCAGCGACCCGGGACAGTATAGGGCTAAGGTGATTCGGTATGACAAAGAGAATAAGGAGTTTGTGGAAATAAGGACCATGGACCAGACCTATGTATGGCATTTTACCATGGAGGCGGACGGAAAGCTGTATTACAGCGAAAGCAGTAGGTTGTGGTGCCTAGATATCGACACGGACAAGCCTACAGAGATATTCAACTATCTTGCAAGCGATATCCCCGATGGTTACGAGGAGCATGTGGAGCATGTGTCCCTAGCAGAAAGCGGGGAAATTATACTATATGTAAAGAATAGGGATATTACAGAAATCCATGTGCTTTCCAATCAGGAGGGAGAAACGGAAGAAAAGATTACGGTGTTGGATATCAGAGGCTCCAACTATTTACAGTCCTGTGCGGCAGAATACAGCAGGACGGAGGCAGAGATTCCCATACAGTACAAAAAGGCTTCAGGGGAGAAAGAAGATATATGGCCCCGTACCTTGGCAGAATTTGCTGCGGGAAAGGGACCGGATATTCTTTGCATATCCTCAGATGATGAATATGTACAAATCCTACAGGAAAAAGGCATACTGGCAGACCTTTCCACACTGATTTCAGGAGAGACAAAGAAACAGATATTCCCAGGTATTTTGGAATCCGGTACGGTAAATAACGTTTGGGTAGGAGTATGCCCGGAAGCATATGTAGCTACCTATGTGACATCAGATAAAGTGTGGGATAAAGACACATGGAGTACACAAGACATTTTGACTCTGATAGAGAAGAATGAGCCGGAGGGGATTAATGTGTCAGATAACGGGTCTGCCACTCCGGAGAATTGTCTGTTTTTTATGTTGGGAGCATATATGAATGATATACCCTTTGGAGATTTTACAGATGAGCGTTTTCGGGAGGTATTAACCTATGCAAAGGACTTTGGAAAAAGACCAAGACTAACTGAATCGGTGTCTGAACTTATAAGGGATGGCAGGTGTGTGACTACATCAATGATGATATTAAGTGCAAATGATTTTGTGAGTGCGATGGAGCAATATGGTGAACATTGTCGTTTCATGGGTTTCCCGGGACAGGGAGACTCTGTGGGAAGTTGGCTTGGTACATATCTGATTGTAGTTAACCAAAATACAAAGTATACGGAGGAAATTGGAAAGTTTCTTGAGTATGTACTGTCGGAGGAAAAGCAGAACGCAATTATCGGATTTTTAGGTGTGCGTGAAGATGTAGTACGTGGCAATGTTTATTATGATGAATATATTGAGGAATGGTTTTATGCGACATCAACAACAGGTTGTAAATTTGAAAAGCCTGATGGTAGCACCTATATGGAGGAGTATGTGGAATTTCTAAGAGGCTTGGGCCCATGGCCTATAAAGAACACTCCAATCCGCGAAATCATTGAGCAGGAGACCGAGAAGTACTTTAATGATGTCTATGATTTGGATAGAACCATTGAGGTGATAGATAACAGGGTGCAGTTGTATTTGGATGAACAGTAATAATTGTGTAAACATAGAGAAATGTAATTAGATTAAAATGAATCAAACTACAAAGGAGAGAAGCATGAAACTATATTCGTTAACAATTGAAGGATTTAGAAAACATGTTAATACAACAATTATGTTTTCAGATTCAACATTTTTAATTGGGGAGAATAATGTAGGTAAAAGTAGTGTTTTATATGCACTAGATTATTTGCTGGGAGCCAATATGGTGATTCCGGGAGATGAATTTTTTACAGCAGAAGATGACGTGAATGGTAATATTATTTCGGATGAGATTGTACTAACAGCTGAGTTTCGTGATATTCCACAAGAAGCTAACAATTGGAGAGGATTTAAAGGGAGAATTTTAAGTTGTGATGTTAATACTGGGAATCCAAATAATACAGAAAAGAGGTTTATCTATAAAAAGACATATTCAAGAGGGGGTAAAGCAATAATTGAAACTTTGGAAAACCCCAAAGTATTAAAAGCGGAATATGAATCCTGTACAACAATTCAGCAATATTTAGATGCTGGTCTTAGTGAGGATGAATTGACGGAAGAGTTAAAGAAGATAGACTATAATAAAAAATTAAGTCAAAAAGAAAAACAATTATTTGAGTGTATAGAATCAATATATGACATTGATACAAGTAAAGAGCAATGGGTTATTAATCCAGGGGGAATTCCACAAAATGTCTTAAGTAAACTACCTAAGTATTTATTAATTCCTGCACAAGATAAGGAAGATGAAATATCAGGGACCTCGGGTACATTACAAAAAACTTTAAATGAACTATTTAATGAAGTGAAGGAAAAATCCCCCAATTATCAGTATGCAAGAGAATACTTAAATAAGTTAGCCAAGGAATTAGACCCAACAGATGAAAGTACAGAAATATCAAAAATGATTTTTGAATTAAATACAATTATTGCTGAAGTTTTTCCTCATACAGGCATCAGCGCGGCAGCTAATTTAAGTGATGCAGATAAAGTTATCAAACCGGCATTTGATATACAAATGAACAGCAATGTTACAACATCATCTAAATTACAGGGAACAGGATTAATACGTTCTACAGTTTTTGCATTATTAAGATATAAAGCATTGCGAGACAATCGTAATAATACGGCTTTAGATAGGCAATTGATTATTGGTTTTGAAGAGCCGGAAATTTATTTGCATCCGAATGCAATTAATAAAATGAGAAGTACAATATATAGTCTGGCAGAGTCGGGGAA
Organism: uncultured Lachnospiraceae bacterium; assembly: GCA_945609985.1. Classification (GTDB taxonomy): domain Bacteria; phylum Bacillota; class Clostridia; order Lachnospirales; family Lachnospiraceae; genus Acetatifactor. The sequence goes on from CALYZQ010000074.1 coordinate 12,363, forward strand.
TAATCAAATAATTTGTACTACACATTCGCCATATATGATTGATGTAAGTAAAAAACCTAAGCAGATATTAAATAGTTTGTTTATGGAGAAAGATACAGTGAAGGGAAGTGAAGTTTTAACTGTAGGTAGTCTGCCATTTAATATTACAAAGGAATTTATGACGCTGCAGGATAATGAAAAAGATTACATAAAAATGCTATTAAGAGTGGAAGATGCTATTGCAAAGTGCTTTTTTGTTAAGAATGTTCTAATTGTGGAAGGTGATACAGAACAGGTTGTTTTAGCTGAAACAATTAATAAGATGCCGGTACAATTACAAAGAGACATTCTATCAGAATGGTATATACTTAGAGCCAGAGGAAAAGCGGCAATTATTCCATTAATAAAGTATTTAAAAGCAATGCATATTAACATTTATGTCATGCATGATAGAGATGAGAATACTCCTCAAGCAACAGTTTTTAATGAGCCAATTAGACAAGCAATAGGATGTGATGAACATTTATTTGTATTGGATAATTGTATTGAGGATGTATTAGGTTATGCGGCACCTAGTGCGGATAAGCCCTTTAAGGCATATAAGTATATTTTAGATAATTGGAAGGAGTGGGAAGATATTACTGACACTTGGAAGCGAATCGTTGAAAGAATATTTAAT
>CALYZQ010000075.1 GCA_945609985.1 uncultured Lachnospiraceae bacterium
CACAAGAGGAGATTATCAACCCTGAAATTAATACCCGGAAACGTGCTGGCAGACAACGTATTCAGCTACGATAACCAGTTGATTCTTGCTCAGGGCACTACTCTGACCGACAACTTAATCAGCCGTCTGGATTTGTATGGTATCCTTACCGTAAGTGTAACGGACGATGATACAACCTCTTCCGGTCTTCAAACACCTACGGAGGACATGTCCTATGCAGAGCGTGTAAAGCACTCCCCTGCATTTCAGGCTTTTCGGGAAGATTATGAAATTAATGTAGATAATTTCCGCACTTCCATCAATAAGATTGTAGAAAAGAACATTACGTTGGACATCACCATGTTGTTAAAGCATTCCCTGGACATGATTGCTACACACCAGGGTACCATCGGTATTTTCGACATGTTACAAAACATGCGGGAATATGATGATTCCACCTACAACCACAGCATGAATGTGGCACTGATTTGTAACATTTTCGCTTCCTGGCTTCGCATGAGTCAGGCTGATATTGAGCTTGCTACTGCTTGTGGCTTACTGCATGATGTAGGTAAATTATTAATCCCACATGATATCATCACTAAGCCGTCCAAGCTATCCGACGAAGAGTTTAATTTTGTACGCAAGCATCCCGTTGCCGGATATGAGCTTTTGTTATCCCAGAATGTTGATGAACACGTAAGGAATGCCGCCCTAATGCACCATGAGCGCAACGACGGAACCGGATATCCACTACGCCTTAAAGGTAACCAGATTGACAAATTTGCCAGTATCGTGGCAATTGCAGATGTCTATGATGCCATGACTGCTGCCAGAGTGTACAGAGGACCTCTATGTCCCTTCCGCGTTATCGAGATTTTTGAAGAGGAAGGCATCCAAAAATATAACGTAGAGCTGATGCTTACCTTCCTTGAAAATGTTGTCAACAGCTACCTGCGCAACCACTGTCGCTTAAATGACGGCAGGGAAGGCGAGATTATTTTCATTAACAAAGACAAGCTTTCACGGCCCGTCATCAAGTGCGGCAACCAGTTTATCAACCTTGCCGAGAATCCAGGACTCAAAATTGAATGTCTGATATAGCTATACATTACAAAAGCGTCTGTTTACTCAACGGACGCTTTTTCTATATATTCTATTAACTTTTGGGCTATCATGAAACGACCTGCCTCATTGTAGTGACAATCATCTTCCAAATACAAAGCAAAATTGGTTTCATCTACCCCCAGTTCTTTATAATTATTTATAGCCAAAACATTCAACTCATCAGCCAGCCGGATTAACGCATCCACATATTCCGTCAATACGCCTCCTGCTTCCCCCTGCGGTATTGTTCCATTTTGGAACGTGGTGGCAAAGGTAGGCGCAAGCAATACAATATCCGCCTCCGGATACACTTGCTTTATCCGTTCTACACCAACTCTCAAAGCTCCGCAATATGTGTGAATATCCCTTGGATCTGCCGGGTTATCTATGGGTTTTCCCGAGAAGTAATCATTCAATCCATAGCCAAGTACAAACAAAAGCTTCTCTGCATCATGTTCTGACTGGCGGAAACGTGTTGCCTCTGTCCGAAACTGCTCCCTGTCAGCAAATGCATCCTGCGGATTTCCTGTCAGAAAATATTCCAAGGATTGGTCAAATGCCTTTGTCTCCGCCTCCGGAACTGCTTTGGATGCCGCCTGGCCGCCGATTGCACAATTATACGTATCCGCTCCGCAAATACCCTTCACTACACCGGGAATAGAAAGCGAGCCGGAATAATTACCGATAACACTGTCTCCAAAAAAGACAATTTCGTAATCTGCCAGATTACTCTGCACCTTATTGGCTTTATTCTCTGCTATTTGTTCAGATAATGTTTCCACAAATGCAGCAATCTCTCCTGCCTCTACCAGATACTTATCGTTATATATAGATAACGCAATCATTCTTTGATTGATTTCTTCCGTGCATACCTGCGGCTCCACAAAATTGCCGGGGTTCCCGTTCATCCAATCCAGATGCCCGAAGTAATAAATTTTTACATTTTCCAGGTCTTGAAATTCATTGCAAAAGAGCACATAACTATCCAATGCATTTTTAATCCGCTTATCACGCTGCCCCTCCCAATAATCCATGGAATACGACGGCAGTAAAAATACAAAATCCACATCCGGATTATCTGTAATACTTACACGCAACGACTGTCTGTATGCCTTTTGAACCAACGTATCACTGTCAAAATATGCCTTGCTGACAATTCCGGGGTCAAAAAAAGTATATATCTCAAAAACACTTTCATTCAATTGCAACGCCTTAGCAATATAGTCAGAAATATCTGCAAGGTTCTCAAAGCAATGCTCCGGTTTATAAGTGTTGTAGGCCATATAATACTCAAAAGGATATGCACTGACGGTTTCTTCCGAATACATGGTCAACAATAACAAATCGTACGTATCCTGCTCTAAAGCTTTGACATCCGCCTTTCTGATACTGTCATTTTTATAATATATGGCGTGAAAATAAAATAGTCCACCCAAGCCGGCACACAATACGATTCCCGCCACTAAAACACCAAAAATATATTTTACTATCGTCTTTTTCATACATTCTGCCTTTCCATATCTTTCGTATCCATTATACTTCATGTACGAATGTTTATTCAATACCTTATTTCCCTTGCAAAATCCTATCTCTTCCGATATAATGGATTGTGTTATGTAAGCAGTTACATTTTTGCAAATATCGAAGATTTACGAGGGTTTTTAGATGACAATTTATGACATTTCAGAGAAAGCCGGCGTTTCCATTGCCACCGTTTCCCGAGTATTAAACGGTAGCAATAACGTCAGCGAGAAAACCAAACAGAAGGTACTTAGGATTATGGAGGAATACGGCTACACACCCAACGCCTTTGCAAGAGGTCTTGGACTCAATACCATGAAGACCATTGGTATCATGTGTGCCGACAGCTCCGACCTCTATCTCGCCAAAGCAATTTATTTTATCGAGAGGGAGCTTCGCTTAAACGGTTACGACTGTATCCTAAGCTGTACAGGCTACGACCTTGCCACCAAAATCAGCTCCATGAACCTGCTGATTTCCAAAAAGGTGGACGGTATCATCCTGGTTGGTTCTAACTTTATCTATGAAGACATGGATGAAAATAAATATATCATAGATGCCGCCGCACAGGTACCGGTTATGCTGTTAAACGCTGTACTGGATGCCCCCAATGTATACAGCACCCTGTCAGACGATTTAGCCTCCACCTATGAGGCCACCTGTCAGATGTATGCTTCCGGCATCGATGACATTTTGTTTTTCTACAACTCTCACACCTACAGCGGCAAGCGTAAAATGTCAGGTTTTTCAGCTGCCATGAAGGACAACAACATTCCTGCTGACCGTGCAAGGACCCTGTATTTCTCCGGTTCTCACGAGGATATTCCTGCGATGGCTAAGCTGCTTATTGACTATCACATGGCAGGCAACACCTTCCACGGTATTATTGCAGCAGACGACTACTTAGCTCTTGGCGCCATCAAATACGCCAAGGAAATGGGGCTGAGCATCCCGGATGACCTGGCAATTATCGGACACAATAATTGCATGCTTGTCTCCTGCTGTCACCCGGAGTTAACCTCCATCGACAACAAGCTGGAGCTTTTGTGCAACCACCTGACAAGCAGTCTGATGGACATATTAAACGGCAAGGAAACACCTGAGAAAACCATGTTTTCCGGTGAAATTATAAACAGAGGAACTACACGTAATTAATTTTTGGAGGTTATTATGAAAGCATTTATGGACAGGGATTTTCTCCTGGAAACCGAAACAGCCAAAAAGCTGTATCACAACTGCGCATCGCAGACACCCATTCTTGACTACCACTGCCACATCAATCCCAAAGAGATTGCAGAGGACCGTCATTTTGACAATATCGCACAGGTATGGTTGGGTGCAGACCATTATAAATGGCGTTTTATGCGTTCCTGTGGCATAGAAGAAAAATATGTGACCGGCGACGCTTCCGACTATGAGAAATTTGTGAAATGGGCTGAATGCCTTGGTAAAGCCATCGGCAATCCCCTCTTCCACTGGAGCCACTTAGAGCTGCAAAGATATTTCGGCTACAACGGTGTGCTGAATAAAAACACCGCTGACGAAGTGTGGAATCTTTGTAATGAAAAGTTAAAAGATCCTTCCATGAGTGCACGCAATTTGGTAAAGCAAAGCAATGTCACACTGATTTGTACCACAGACGACCCTATTGATTCTCTGGAATGGCACAAAATGATTGCAGAGGATGAGAGCTTTGATGTAAAGGTCCTCCCCGCTTGGAGACCGGACAAGGCAATGTATATTGAAAAGCCTGATTATCTGGACTATCTGGATAAACTGGCAGCTGTCTGCGGTATGGAAGAAATCACTTCCTTTGCAGATTTGAAGGCCGCCCTTAAGATGCGCATGGAGTTCTTTGCAACCATGGGCTGCAATGTTTCCGACCACGGAATGGCTTTCGTGATGTACTATCCCGCAAGCGATGATGAAGTGGAAGAAATCTTCTTAAAGAAACTGAATAAAATGATTCTCACACAGGAAGAAGAATACAAGTTCAAAACCGCATTCATGCTCTTCGTGGGAAGAGAATACCACAGACTGGATTGGGCTATGCAGCTTCACTACGGTGTAAAGCGTGATAACAATACCGCTCAGTTTAAAAAGATCGGTCCCGACACCGGCTATGACTGTAGCGACAACAATACCCCTTCCGCACAGTTGGTTGATTTCTTAAATGCACTGGCTGTTACAGACGAGCTTCCCCGCACAGTTATTTACAGCTTAAACCCTATAGACAATCAGGTAATCGGTACTATTATCGGCTGCTTCCAGGATTCTTCCGCTGTTGCAAAAATCCAGCAGGGCAGCGCATGGTGGTTCAATGATAACAAGACCGGCATGATCGAGCAGATGACCTCCCTTGCAAACCTTGGTAATTTGTCCGGTTTTGTGGGCATGCTTACCGACTCCAGAAGCTTCCTCTCCTACACCAGACATGAGTATTTCAGACGTATTCTGTGTAATTTGATTGGTGGCTGGGTCGAGAACGGAGAGTTTCCTGCGGATATGGAGATACTGGGTGAGATTGTAACGGATATTTCCTACAATAATGCGAAGAGGTATTTTAAGTTTCCGTTGTAAGTAAAAAGAATAGGTTTGACGGTCCAATGGGACTGTCTGTGTCTCAGATGCGCCGGACACTGCTATGAGCCTCAAAACGTGGGGACATTAGGAAGGTGAAGCTTCCTAATGTCCCCTGAGTCTCATATCCGTGGCACATAAATCGCACAGAAGTCCCATTTGGACCGTTTTTATGTTTCACTTACTTGTACGGAAATATAAAAAATGATAAATGACAGGTCTGTAAGTTGTACTTACAGACACGGGAAAGGCTGGTATCTGTTATAAGCAGTGCACTGTGAGCACGTCGGCCCTTAGCGAGGTTAAGGTGATATGTCGCTTGGCGATTTATCACCTTCGAGCTTAGTGCCGCTACGTTGCGAACCGTAGCGAGAGCGTGCCTGCGTTAACAGATACCTGCCGTAACCCGTGCTATATACAAAAACAGCTCCCGCAATTGCAGGAGCTGATATATTTTTATTTAGTACTTCATAGCCTCTTCTTCGCCGTTCATTACGCGGAGAGCGCCCTGGGTGAGGGCTAAGAGTTCATCCTCGCCGGGATATACGGTAATGGGAGCGATAAAGCCTGCGCTTTCCTTAAAGTAATCGATTACGTCAGCGTTGTATGCGATACCACCGGTAACGATAATCTGGTCTACCTTACCCTTAAGAACACATGCCATGGAACCGATATCCTTGGATACCTGGAACATAAAAGCTTCCTTAGCCATAATTGCCTTCTCATCACCGGAAGCTGCCATCTTATTTACCTCACGCATATCGTTGGTTCCAAGGTATGCATTGAAGCCACCCTTACCTACGATTTTGCTGTAAACTTCCTTCTCGGTATACTTACCGGAGAAGCACATCTTAATCAATGCACCGCTGGGAACTGCACCTGCACGCTCGGGAGAGAATGCACCGTCACCATCCAAAGCGTTGAATACATCGATAATTCTGCCGTTCTCATGAGCACCTACGGATACACCGCCACCCATATGAACAACAATCAGACGAAGGGTGTTGTAATCCTTGCCGATTTCCTTTGCGTATCTCTTTGCAACTGCCTTCTGGTTCAGTGCATGGAACACGCTGGTACGGGGAAGCTCGGGAACACCGCTGTATCTTGCCACATCACAAAGCTCATCCACTACTACAGGGTCAACGATATAGGAGGGAACACCGATTTCATCACCGATTTCTCTTGCCAAAATACCGCCTAAGTTGGATGCATGCTGTCCCTGCTTACCAATCTTCAAATCCTCAAGAAGGTCATCTGTCACTGCATAAGTACCGCCGGGGATGGGCTTAAGCATACCGCCACGACCTACTACAACGTTAAGCTGCTTGATGTCAAACTCCTTCTCTGCCAACAGGTCAGTGATAATCTTCTTGCGGAAATCCTTCTGTGCCACGATACTGTCGTACTGACTGATTTCCTCTGTAGAATGTCTTAAGGTCTCTTCAAACAATAAAGTCTCATCCTCAAATACACCGATTTTGGTGGAGGTGGAACCCGGATTAATAATCAAACTCTTGATAGCCATTTGTCTTTTCCTCCTGCTTTTTCTGCTTCTTTTCTTTCCTTCTCTTTTTGAAGGATATCGCATTTCCTGCCAATTCTGCCACAAGCTCTACCACGAACTCTATGACAAATTCAATGACCTCGCCCATATTAAGCCTGAGCTTTCTTCATCTCCTCAGCCACAACTGCTGCCAAAGCGATGGAATTTACCTTGGTCTCAAAGGTATCGGAACGGCTGGTCAAAATTACGGGCACCTTGGTACCTGTGAGGATACATCCGTTCTTCATATCAGTCATATGTACAATTGCCTTGTAAACAAGGTTACCTGCGTGAATATCGGGGAAGAGAAGCACATCTGCATCACCCTGAATCTTACGGTCTGTAGCGCCCTTGTGCTTAGCTGCCTCAGGATCAATTGCAAGGTCGAGAGAAAGAGGTCCGTCGATAATACAACCGGTAATTTCACCCTCCTCACACATACGTGTAAGCTCTGCTGCCTCAACGGTTACGGGCATCTTGGGATTTACTACCTCTACTGCTGCAAGAGGTGCAATCTTAGGGGTGTCAACGCCACAAGCCTTACATACGGGCAGAGTATTCTTAATAATGTTTACCTTATCCTCCAGTGTAGGATAAGTCATAAATGCAACGTCTGTTAAGAACAGAAGCTGGTCAATGCCGGGAATCTCAAATACACAAACGTGAGAAAGCACGCCGCCGGTACGAAGACCTACCTCTTTGTCCAAAACGCTCTTTAAGAAATTCTTGGTATCAATGATACCCTTCATATACATATCAGCCTTACCATCATGAGCAAGCTTAACAGCCTTAAGGGATGCCTGAATCACATCCGGCTCATCAATGATTTCGAAGCCTGTCAAATCCATGTCGATAGAAGCTGCGATTTCTCTAATCTTTGCCTCATCACCTACCAAAATAGCATTGGCAATACCGCGCTTCTTTGCCTCCTTTACCGCCACCAAAACTTCGGTATCCTGCGCAACAGACACAGCTACTGTCTTCATGCCGCACTCTTTTACCTTAGAAATAATGTCATCAAAACCCTGTTTCATATTCCTGTTCCTTTCTGCCCGCTTGGACGGACATTCCTTTTGTTTTAAAAAAGATTACATCGTTAAAATAATAACACCCCAAGATATAAAAATCAAGGGGTGAATGGGCTGTTCTACACATAATCTTTGATATCTGCCAGGGTATCCGCGCAGGCATATAAATACTTGGACAACTCTGCATCCGGCTTCGTCTGGTCAGGCACCATAATCACCTTAAGCCCCGCCCTGTACGCGGAAAGCACACCGTTAGGGGAATCCTCCACCGCAATGCACTCAGAAGGCTTAAGACCAAGCTCCTTGCAGGCAAAAAGATAAATATCCGGAGAGGGCTTTCCCTCCGCCACCTGCGTGGCACTGATGAGCTTGTCAAAATAAGCTCGAAGCCCCACCTTTGCCAGATACTTCTCCGTGCGCACCAAATCAGAGGCGGTGGCAATGGCTGCCGTTATTCCCTGCTCCTTTAAATATTGCAGGCACTCCTCAGCACCGGGCTTTCGCTTGATACCATCCCGGTCTAATACCTCCTCCATAATCTCCTTGCGATAATCCCGCACCTTTATGTAATCAAAATCCTCACCAAACCATTCCTTAAACTGCTTCGGCGCAAAGGGACGACCCAGACTTCTAAGGGTAAGTGCCTGCTCGTCCGTCAGCTGATAGCCGAAATGGGCTAGTGCTTTGGGCCAATAAATGCGGTAGTAAAGCTCCGTATCAATGAGGGTACCATCCAAGTCAAAAATAACTGCTTTTATCATAATGTGTTTCCTTTCAAATCCTTTATATACCAAACATCACAGGAAAAATGCTCTGTCTCCAGATAAGGGCGCTCCAACTTCCGGAAGAGTTTTCTACCACCCAGTATTGATATCCCTGCTTATTGTATACTTCCGAAAATCTGTGAAGATCCGGGTCGCACCAGGCCGTTCCTTCCCTGTTTCCGCCAAATTCAAGCAAACAGGTCCTAATCAGTGTCTCCACATCTGCATCATCTTTTTTCTCGATTTCGCGGATCACAAAGGCACCATGTTTTATCAGCATGTTCATAAGTTTCCTTCCCTATGCTTGTTCATTATCTCCTTAAGCAGCCCTTCACAGCCTGCCGTCACATCCCTATACGTGGCGTCAAAATCCCCCGTATACCACGGGTCTGCAACGTCACGCCCGCTTCCCGCAAAGGTCAAAAGCTTGTAAATCTTTCCCTCCGGGTCACCGTCCGCAATGCGGGTCATGTTGCGGATGTTGGCACTGTCCATACCAATCAGATAATCGTAATAATCATAATCTGCTTTTGTCATCTGTACCGCTCTGTGAGGGATTACCGGAATCCCTACCTGACGGAGCTTATTCACCGTGCCGTAGTGAGGCGGATTCCCAATTTCCTCGCGGCTGGTCGCCGCGGAATTGATTTCAAATAAGTGGGATATATGTTGTTGGCTGACCATGTGGGTCATTACTGATTCTGCCATGGTGGAACGGCAGATATTTCCATGGCATACCATGAGTATTTTAATTTTATCCTTCATAACTTGACTTACCTCGCTCCTTACCGCTAATCTTTCTCGCCTTCATTCGCTTCTTCCATTTCAAGCTGTTCTTCACCGACTCCATCCTCAAACCGCACTCGCAGTACTGCCTGGGGCCAATTGACAGAAACAACGGCTCTTTTATCCTTTGCCCGTGCTTCCCCATCAAAGATTTCCAGAAGCTCCGTCAAAATCTCCCTCGTCAGATAACCGCCTCGCCAATGGAACAAAAGTACTTTCCCCTTCTTTACTGCCTGTTTGGTTCGGTTTCTCACCTCGTCCGTTGTAGTCCATGAAATTTTCTTCTCTTTGTAATAGAAATGATCATTATCACTGCAAGCCGGTACCTTCCATATGACAGGCTCATGATCCCTGAAAATCTGCTTGTCCGATAAATTCACATAGTCATATCGCACCGTATCATCCTTGGAAAGCGTGTTGTCAAAGGTTGCATCCAGATGGTGGAACTGACCGTCAATTCGTATCACATTCCATGCATGTCTGTACTTAATCCCTTTGTCCGGATTGGCTTCAGATAAGGCAATGATACACCAGATATTCAGCTCATCGCACAGAATTTTTACTGCCTTTGCTATTCCCTCACAGACAGCCACACCGTTTCCCAGCGCTCCGATGATTTCATGGGAATATTCCTTCTTCAGCTTATCATATTTCACATTTTCCACAATAAAATCATGTATAAAGAGCTCTTTCCCCTTTTCATCCAAATTCGCCGCCTGACGAGCCAGTTTTTTGACCCTTGACTCCATCGCCTGTCGGTGTTCCCTGATTTTATCCTTTGAAAAAAGATACTGCGGCACCATTTCCACTGCCGTAGAATCCGCATAATACCTGTAGGAAAAAGTCACCGAATAAAAGATTGCCGGACAATCCATACGAATCATAAAATAAATATCCGACAGTTCCTTCTTGGACAACATTGGTACCGCAAAGGAATCCGCAAGATGTAACAAACCTTCCTTCATGGCATAGTAGGCTCTCTGCTGCTCCTTATTCAATTGGTCATAATAGTAATTGCCTGCCTTCGCCATTCTTCGTATCCGTCTTTCCTAAAAGCTTTTCAAAACTCTCTGCAAATCTCTCGTCATCCTCTGCCGTCCTTTTACGAGGACCCTTTAAATAATTCTTTGAACTGCCTCTTCGCGCCTTCTTGGCAAGGTGCCTTTCCATCAACATCTGATCGATATTTTCATCCGTATACCATTTGCCTGACTGATGAATCGCATAAGCCTTTTTCCCCAAAGCCATCGCAGCCACGCCATAATCCTGAGTTACCACAATATCGCCCTGATGGCACAGACTAATCAGCTTAAAATCCACCGCATCTGCCCCTGCCCCTACAATCATTACTTCACTGTAATCCGATGAAAGTACATGATTCGTATCGCACAGCAAGATAACCGGCACTTCATACTTTTCTGCAATTTTTTCTACAATGCGAACTACCGGACATGCATCTGCATCAACAAATATTTTCATAATATCCCGTTCCCACCTCTAAATCACAATTCCTGCCGGTATCTTTCGATTAAATACTCGTTCCATCTCGCATTTGTGCTTTCCAGCTCCTTCTTCTGCATAATGCGGTTCCGGTCACTCAATATTGACAACATCTCATCCGCCACATCTTCCATTGGCAGCTTTTTGTAATGTGACAAATATCCAATCATTCGCTGCGCCGTCCAATCTGTATTCAGATTTTTTGTAATCTGGTCACAAAATGGTTCCGGATAGCCCCTGCGAAGCATCATTTCATAAAGCTCCATGCTCTTTTCTGTTCTGGGTTTCATACAGTGCTTCTCCTCTTATAGATCATATAGGAATCATATCTCGATAATTCCAAAGCTTCTATCAGTTCCCATCTATAGCAACATACGTATTTTATCAATCAACGTAATATCCGCTGGCAACCACTCCACTGAATCCAACTCATCTCTCGTCAACCATTTAGCCGCCTCATGCTCCGTCAAAACCAAATCACCAAAAATAATTTCTGCCCAGAAACAATCCATTGAGAGATGGAATGTCGGATAATCATACTCAATCGTATCAATCAATTCTCCGACCGAAATTTCAGTTTCAAGTTCTTCCTTTATCTCTCGTACAAGTGCCTCCTGTGGCGTTTCACCTTCTTCAATCTTTCCGCCAGGAAACTCCCAACCACCTTTGAAATCTCCATAACCTCGTTGCGTTGCAAAAATAATTGGTTCTCCGTTCTCATTTATAGCTTTAATAATCGCTGCTACTACTCGTATTGTTTTCATGTAAGCCTCCTTGTTTTGCGGAGCAAAATGCCCGCCCGCTTATGCGGGCAGAGGCTTTTGTCTCCTACTCCTTTACAATGTATTCGTATAAATCTTCACGCACCGGAACATCCAACAGCCATTCAATTTCAACGGCCGTTTTCTCTGTATTCGGCATAACAAATTCCCTAACATTACCACTTGCTTGCATGTGTCCCAAGTAATAAAATTCTTTAGAAATCTTATCGTCCTTATTCTTACGCACAAACAAATGAACCTGTATTCCTCGCTCTGTAGCATGCAAAAAGTTCTGTACATCCTCGGATGCAATGCTTCTTCCTGACTTCGATATTGCAATCAGACTACTGCTACTTGTGAAGTGGTCTTCGTATTTTGTGGTATCACTAATATCCTCTGACTTATCATAGTTAATAAACACAGGGAATGTCTTTGTCTTTCTATCATACTTATACCCACCGATATTTAACGGTACTTCATTTGTTTCCCAGTTAAGTAATCGACATACATCCTCATATGTATATTTTTGATATAATACAAAATCTGTTCCCCTATATGTATCAGAGAAATCACGTTCATAACGACTAATACCAAATTCTATAAGTCCCTTCAAAATCTCATAAAAATCCCTATTTGCAAGCATTTTCTCAAACGATTTTGAAACGTGGTAATCGGTTCCTTCATCTTTCTCAATAAAAACACATTCTGCATATGTATTCTTGCTTGCACCAGCAGGAAACTCATTTGTCATGATGTTAATAATGTTATCCTTCTGTTCTTCGCTCATTTGGATACCGTAATCCACCCTCAGTTCTTCCTGTAATCCAGCAAATAACATTAGTCTGTGTGCATATGCAAGCATTCTATTTAGAAGACGCAGTTCTTGAATTCGTTTACCACTAGCAAGCTTCTTAGATACAAATTCGATTACTTTTTCCTCTTCTGGTGCTAGTCTAACTTTATATTCCTTTTCATATTTCACTAAGAATTTGTAATAACTTCCTAAGCTATTATTATCAAAAATTCGAAGAACATCCATCTCACCATAATCATCAAAATCTCTTAATCTTGGTATTCTGCCAAGCTTATTTTTTAGATTGGTATAGTTTTCTTTTATGAGCTTAATATCACTGAAATTAGCATTATCAACCGCTGCAAAGATACGCTTTCTGCTAATCTCATCAAAATGGATTGTACTCGCCCCTGGAATTACTCTGCCACCTTCCATCAGATATCTTCTAATGTTATCCTTGTTATAGCTGCGGTCTCCTGATAATGCAATCGGAATCATAAAGTTGTTCTTATAATTACCGATAAAATCAAGAATTACTACATATTCCTTTTCTGACGCTTTTCTAAGTCC
>CALYZQ010000076.1 GCA_945609985.1 uncultured Lachnospiraceae bacterium
ACAAAATCAAATATTAATTAACGTGTCTTTTGACACCCTAATCTTTATAGGAAATACCTTGTCACACTAAAGCGTATCGAGTCTCTGTTTTACAGCATTCCGGACACAATCTGTATCAGCAGTCCGCCGGCGATAGCGGATGCAATCTGGCCTGCTACGTTAGCTCCGGCAGCATGCATAATAATGATATTGCCGGGGCACTCCTCCTGCGCCAGTTTCTGAACAACTCTGGAGGACATGGGGAATGCAGAAATACCTGCTGCACCCACCATGGGATTTATTTTCTGTTTGAGGAACAGGTTGAAAAATTTCGCCAAAAGTACTCCACCGAAGGTATCAAATACAAAAGCAAACAGTCCGATTGCCATGATAAACAGGGTGTCGGGACGGACAAAGTCTGCTGCCTGCATACGACAGGCAATAGTAATACCGAGAAGCAGGGTGATTATGTTTGTCAACGTGGTCTGTGCTGTTTCGGATAAGGAATTAAGTACACCACATTCTCTTATTAAATTACCAAACATGAGAAAACCTACCAGGGAGGCAGAGGCGGGAGCCACTAATCCTACAAACATAGTAGTAAAAATAGGGAAGAGGATACGTTTCCTTTTGGAAACAGCCTTTCCGTCGTAGGGCATGGAGATACAACGCTCCTTCTTGGTGGTAATAAGTTTGATGGCAAAGGGCTGAATCAGGGGAACCAGAGCCATGTAGGAATATGCTGCTACGGCAATGGCACCGATGTAGTTGGAATTAAGCACCTGAGATACCAAAAGAGCGGTAGGTCCGTCTGCTGCACCGATGATACCGATAGAAGCTGCATCTGCAAGGGGGAAGCCTAAAGCTCTGGCAATAAACAGAGCTGCCACGATACCAACCTGTGCTGCAGCACCAAATAGGAATAGTGAGGGCTTTGCAAGAAGCGGTCCGAAATCTATCATGGCACCGATTCCGATAAATAACAGCAGAGGCATGGCTTCTGAGGAGGCAATTCCCACATCATACAGCCAGGAAACAATACCGGTTACCTCACCAACACCCGGAAGGGTCTGAGTAAGGGCGTTACTGCCCGGAAGATTCACTAAAATAGCACCGAAGCCCATGGGCAACAGCAGAGCCGGTTCATATTGTTTTTTGATAGCAATGTGGATTAAAAAGAGGCCAACAGCATACATAACCAGCTGTTGCCAGGTGATGGAAGTAACAGTTTCTAATATTGACATAACTTCTCCTTACTGTGCGTTAGGCGCACCAAAATAAAGTAAAAGTCTTGCCATTTCAATTTTCGGCGGACAGCGAATGCTGACGTGTTGACGCCTGAATCCATAAGCCTATGGCGGCTACTCCCTTTTCTGATAATTTATTTATACGGTACTCTTTGAAAAAATGCAAGTAAATTTTAGGTAAAATAATCGACACTTTTTGCAGAGTGATTTAGGATTGAATTTCTGATTAAAAATAGTATAATATTGGTATACTGTTTAGAGAATAAAAGCTGCATGGGCAGCAGAAATGGAGGAATATTTTATGGCACAGTTACAGGGTACAAAGACTGAGAAAAATCTGATGGAGGCATTTGCAGGCGAGTCCATGGCACGCAATCAGTATACTTATTTTGCGTCCAAGGCGAAGAAGGAAGGTTATGTACAGATTGCAGCTCTCTTCGAGGAGACAGCTGCCAATGAGAAGGAGCATGCAAAGCTTTGGTTTAAGTTATTGAATGGTGGTATTGGTTCAACATCTGAAAATTTGAAAAAGGCTGCAGAGGGAGAGCATTACGAGTGGACCGATATGTATGATAAATTTGCAAAGGAAGCAAGAGAGGAAGGCTTTGATGAAATTGCTGCATTGTTTGAGGGTGTTGCAGCAATCGAGAAGGAGCATGAGGAGAGATACAGAAAGCTTCTGGCAAATATTGAGGGCGGCCTGGTATTCTCCAAGGATGGTGACACTATTTGGAAGTGTACCAACTGTGGTCACATTCATATCGGCAAGCAGGCTCCTGAAATTTGTCCCGTATGTAGTCATCCCCAGGCTTACTTCGAAGTAAAGGCTGAAAACTACTAAGAACTGTTATGAGTGACAGAACCTGCAAAAGATGTCTGACCAGGGAACTTGCTGATCAGGCGAAGGAATTTCAAAATATCCGGGACTATATTGATAATTTGGATGTGGATATCAAGAGTCCGGACGTGCTGTATGAGGAACGGTTAAGCATTTGCAAGGAATGTGATATGCTGCTTGCCGGAATGTGCAGAAAGTGCGGCTGCTATGTGGAACTGCGGGCGGCTGTTACAAAGAATTACTGTCCGGGTAAAAAGTGGTAATTTATAAAGTAGAACGTGAAAACAGGCTAACCCATAAAGGGAAAGCCTGTTTTCTGTATGTTGTATAAAAGGAAATATGAAGAACGCTTAGCCCATAATCACTTCTACATTGACATCCTTCTTGGAGGAGTCATGAGGAATGATATTACCGGAAACTTCCACGCCATCTACAAGGAGCTTGGAAACACCCTTCTGCACATTGTCAGGGTTCTTAACCTGAATGTGGTAGTTGGTGTCGCGGTAGGTTCTTGAAAGTGTAAAGTCACCGAAACCGTCAGGAGTACAAGGATTAATCTGCAAGCCGTCATGAGTGGGATATACACCTAAAATATATTGTGAAATGTTGACAAAGGTCCATGCAGCAGTACCGGTCAGCCAGCTGTTCTTTGCTTCGCCGTGTCTGGGAGCATCCTTGCCTGCCACCATCTGAGAGTATACATAGGGTTCTGTGCGGTGGATTTCGCTGATGTCCTCCACGTAAGCAGGGCAGGTCTTTCTATAGATTTCGAAAGCTCTATCGCCTCTTCCCAATACGGTTTCTGCAATGGATACCCAAGGGTTGTTATGGCAGAAGATACCGGCATTCTCCTTATATCCCGGAGGATAGGAGGAAACCTCGCCGAGCTCTAAGTGGTAGCGGGTATAAGCGGGCTGCAAAATCATTACGCCGTAATCAGTATCAAGCTTTTCTTTTACGGAATTCAGTGCTTTCTCGGCAAGACCTTCCTTTACACCTACACCGGCAAGTACACAGAAGCCCTGGGGTTCAATGAAGATTTGTCCTTCTTCGCACTCGTGGGAACCAATCTTTTTACTGAATGCGTCATAGGCACGGATAAACCAATCACCGTCCCAGCCGCTTTCCAGGATGGTATCATACATAATTTGAACTTCCTTGCGGGCATATTCTGCCTCTGCCAAGTCGCCTAAAAGCTCGCAAAGCTGTGCATATTCCTCGCCGTATTTTACAAACATACCTGCGATAAATACTGATTCTGCAACAGGGCCTTCGCTGGGACCAAAGGTCTGGAAGGATTCACCGGGATGTTCGGAGAAGCAGTTTAAGTTCAGACAGTCATTCCAGTCAGCACGTCCGATTAAGGGCAGGTTGTGAGGTCCCTTGTGATTTACAATATAATCGAAGGAGCGCTTTAAGTGGTTCATCAGAGGTGTAGCCTTGCTCTCATCGTTGTCGAAGGGAACCATCTGAGAAAGAATGGATAAATCTCCGGTCTCTCTTATGTAAGCGCTGGTGCCGGCAATCAACCACAGGGGGTCATCATTAAAGCCGCTTCCGATGTCGGAGTTACCCTTCTTGGTAAGGGGCTGGTACTGATGATAAGCACTACCGTCCTCAAACTGTGTGGAGGCAATATCAATGATGCGCTCTCTTGCACGATCGGGAATCAAATGTACAAAGCCAAGCAAATCCTGGCAGGAATCTCTAAAGCCCATGCCTCGTCCGATACCTGATTCATAATAGGAAGCGGAGCGGGACATATTGAAGGTAACCATACACTGATACTGATTCCAGATATTTACCATGCGGTTAACCTTTTCGTCGGCAGACTGTACCTGATATTTGGACAGGAGTGCCTCCCAATAAGCACCAAGCTCAGCGAACGCCTTGTCTACGGCTTCTTCGGTTTTGTATCTTGAGAGCATTTCCCAAGCAGGTTTCTTATTAATTATATTGTAAGCTTCCCATTTGTCTTCTACAGGGTTTTCTATGTATCCGAGTACAAAAATATAAGTTTTACTTTCACCGGGAGCAAGGGTAACATCAAGCTGGTGGGAAGCGATAGGAGACCATCCGCTTGCAATGGAGTTAGTGCAGGCACCCTTTTCTACAGCTTCCGGTTTATCAGCGCCTCTATATGCGCCCAGGAAATCATCTCTGGAGGTATCAAAACCGTTTATGGGAGCGTTTACGGAATAAACTGCATAGTGATTACGGCGCTCTCTGTATTCGGTTTTGTGGAAAATGGTGGAATCCACCACCTCAACCTCGCCGATGCTTAAGTTTCTCTGGAAATTCTTCATATCATCATCGGCATTCCAGAGACACCATTCTACATAAGAGAAAACAGAAAATGTTTTTTCTGTATTACTTTCATTGGTAACAGTCAGCTTCTGGATTTCGCAGTTGTCATTCATGGGTACGAAGGACAAAAGGGAAGCCTTTAACTGATTCTTGGTGGATGTAAAGCGACTGTAACCGATACCGTGACGGCATTCGTAGCTGTCGAGCTCGGTTTTTGTGGGCTGCCATCCGGGATTCCAGATGGTATTTCCTTCTTTAATATAGAAGTACTTACCGTTTACATCACCGGGAACATCATTGTAACGATAACGGGTCATGCGAAGCAGCTTTGCATCTTTATAGAAGGTATAGCCGCCGCAGGTATTGGAAATTAAACTGAAAAACTCGTTGCATCCCAGGTAGTTAATCCAGGGTAGAGGAGTTTTGGGGGTGGTAATGACATATTCTTGGTTTAAATCATCAAAATAACCGAATTTCATAATAAATGCCCTCACATTGTAATTTTTAATATTGATTATAATGTAGCAAAAGTTCAAACAACGAAAACGATTAAGGAATACTATGGTTTCAGTATATATAAAAAACTAAATAATGCAATAGTATTTCTGAAAAAAGTACGAAAACGTTTCCGCATTTTTGACGAATGCAAAAGCTAAAAAAGAGGGTAATACGACTGAATTGCCAAAAACAACATGTTGAAACTATATAAAATGTACAAAATGATGATAAAAGTGCCAAAAAGTATTGCGAAACTGTGAAAAGTGTTGTATATTGAATTTGCGAAAACGGTTAAGTAAGAGGAGCGAACCATGGCATCTTTAAAAGATATTTCAAAGGTGTGCGGAGTATCGGTTGCCACGGTGAGTAAGGCACTGAACAATCAAACCGACATTGGAGAAGAGACAAGAGCATACATTAAGAGAGTTGCAAAGGAAATGGGGTATGCCCCCAATCTTTCCGCAAGAGCATTAAAGACCAATAAGACACATAGTATCGGAGTGCTTCTTGTGGATGATGCAGGAAACGGGCTTACCCATGACCACTTCGCCAGTGTTCTGGACAGCTTCAAGAAAGTTGTTGAGAAAAGCGGTTATGATATTACTTTTGTAAACTGCTGCAAGGAACGGCAGGATAGGATGCCTTATTTAGAGCATTGCAGATACAGAGGATTTGACGGTGTGATGCTGGCCTGCATTGATTTTAACGCTCCCGAAATAATTGAATTGGTACAGAGCGATATTCCGGTGATTACCATTGACCATATCTTTAATGAGTGTAATGTGGTAATTTCCGATAACGTGGGAGGCATCAGACAGTTGGTGGAGTATATCTACGGAAAAGGACACAGGAAGATTGCTTACATACATGGGGCAGATTCAGTGGTTACCAAAAACCGTCTGGCAAGCTTTTACCGGACAGCTGAGAAACTGGAGCTTGCAGTTCCGGATGCATATATTAAGGAAGGTGCATACCGTGATACCACTGCCAGTTACAAGGCGACCAATGAATTGCTTGATTTGTCCGAACCGCCTACCTGTATCATATACCCTGATGATTTTGCCGCATTTGGAGGAATCAATGCCATCAGTGAAAGAGGACTTAGAATTCCTGAGGATGTTTCGGTGGCAGGATATGACGGTATTCCGGCGGTTCAGCATATGGTGCCCAGACTTACCACTGTAAAGCAGGATGCGGAGCAGATTGGAAGAGTGGCGGCAGAGAAGCTGATTCATTTGATTGAGAAGCCAAAGACTACTTTGGTAGAACAGAAGATTATTCCGGTGACATTACTGGAAGGACGTTCGGTTTCCGATTTGTCCGAAGGGGCGGAATAACTGACAGTTTGAAGTAAGAAAAGGAGCAATGTATATGAAGGATTTTCTGAGGAATACATGGAAACACAGAGCGCATGTTGTCATGGCGTTGCCAGGCTGTATTCGATGAGTACGGTTTCGCACTTGAGAATGGTGGCGTTGCATCCAAGGATATTGATGCTAAGCTTGCTGATTACCAGAAGGCATTGGATGAGGCTGGTTACCAGAAGGTTCTTGCTGAGTTCCAGAGCCAGTATGATGCTTGGAAGAAGTAATTAGTTTAGAAAACTTTTAGTTTACGAGCATATTAGGGCATGCTACAATAGTACAAAGGTACATTGTAGCGTGCCTTATTATTTTATAAGGACAGTATAATTTATGAGCAAACAGGAATTTATCAATATATTGAGAACATCATTAAATGGTCAGGTACCTTCAGCGGTAGTGTCTGAAAATGTAACCTATTATGAGGATTATATCAATTCACAGAATCGGATGGGACGCACAGAGCAGGAGGTGTTGCAGTCTTTGGGGAATCCCAGATTGATTGCTAAGTCTATTATTGATGCAAGCAAAGCTGTAGGACAGGGTTCAAAGAATAATGGTGGGGATACAGATTTCGGATACCGTCAGAATGCGGGACAAAAATCATCTCGCAGATTTAAACTGCCGATATGGCTTGTGCTTTTATTGGTGTTCCTTGCGATATTCCTTATAATAGGTATTGTAATGCGTTTGCTTTTCTTTCTTGCTCCGCTTATTATGGTAGCTTTTTTGATTGTCTTTTTGGTGAAGCTGTTTCGAGACTGGCTTAACTGAACAAAAAGTAAGTCACCGCTTTTGGCGGTGACTTACAAGAGGGGAGTATAAATAATTAATATATAAGGGTGTAAATAGAATGATGAAGGGGGGTATCTATTTACAATTCATATTATAGTACTATTTGTCGAAAAAAGCAAGCAAAAACAGTACCAAAGTACTGCATTATTTTCTGTATAAAATTGTGCACAATTGACATACTACTCTTGTAACTATCAACCAACAGGAGGATTTTAACATGTCTAATAACAATCAGGACTGCAGAAACAGCCAAAACAACAATAACCAGAACAACAATCAGAATAAGAATCAGAACAACAATCAGAACAAAAACAGCCAGAACGACAATAACCAGAATAAGAACAACCAGAACAGAAATTACTAGTTCTTAATAAAGGCTTAAGTGAATGGGAACACTGCAAAGTGTTCCTATTTACATATTTTCAAAATAATTGTATACTTAAGGATATGGCAAATGTTCTTGGCGCCTAAAATGTTGCCCAACAAGCGGAATGGGGATTTTCAGATATATGAGAAAATTTGAATTGATAGCACCCTGCCATTTTGGCATGGAATCCATATTAAAAAGAGAAATTGTAGATTTGGGATATGACATCACGGAAGTGGCAGATGGACGGATTACTTTCTATGGAGACGAGGAAGCACTTTGCAGGGCTAATATATTCCTGCGCACGGCTGAGCGCATCCTGATTAAAATCGGAAGCTTTCATGCAGAAACCTTTGAGGAACTGTTTCAGGGCACTAAGGCACTTCCGTGGGAGGAGTATATTCCTGTGGATGGGAAATTCTGGGTTGCAAAAGCTGCCAGTGTAAAGTCTAAGTTGTTTAGCCCCTCGGATATACAGTCCATTATGAAGAAAGCCATGGTAGAGCGTCTGAAAGGCATTTATCATACTACATGGTTTGAGGAAAACGGTGACAGCTTTCCCATCAGAGTTTTTTTAATGAAGGATGAGGTAGTGGTTGGTCTGGATACCACAGGAGAATCTTTACATAAAAGAGGATACCGTAAGCTTACGGCCAAGGCTCCCATAGCGGAGAATCTGGCGGCAGCGCTGATTATGCTGACCCCTTGGAATAAGGACCGTATTCTGGTGGATCCTTTTTGCGGAAGTGGTACCATACCCATTGAAGCTGCTATGATGGCAGCCAATATGGCACCGGGAATGAACCGCAGTTTTACTGCTGAAAGCTGGCAGCATATTGTAGGTAAGCGTGTTTGGTATGATGCATTGGATGAAGCCAGAGAGATGGTAGATTTGAATGTGGCTACGGATATTCAGGGCTATGACCTGGATGGAGAGATGGTTAATATTTCCAGAGAAAATGCAAAACTGGCAGGTGTGGACAAGTTGATTCATTTCCAACGTCGCAGTGTGGAGCTGTTAAGTCACCCTAAAAAATATGGATTTTTGATTACGAATCCCCCTTATGGTGAGCGCCTTTCGGACAAAAAGGAGATGCCTGCACTATATCGTATCATCGGAGAAAGATATCGGAATTTGGATTCCTGGAGCATGTATCTGATTACTGCATACGAGCAGGCGGAGCAGGATATCGGACGAAAAGCAGATAGGAACCGTAAGATTTATAACGGTATGATGAAGACCTATTACTATCAGTTTTTAGGTCCCAAACCACCCAAACGGAAGGATTAATATGGAGAAAGCTAATTTGCGGATAACGCTGGTAATATGGCTTGTCCTGGGCAGTATATGCATGGTTATTATGCTGGCGGTAGCGGCACATAAGACCGTTGTAATTGCAGATACACCCAAAGAACAGGGAGAGCTTACTGCCAGTCTGGAAAAGAATACAATAAGCACGAAATCCATGTCTCTTTTGTTAAATTCAGACGCCTCTGACGGAAAGCTTAGAATTCCCTTGGAAAAGGGGATAAAAGCTGAAAATGTAGTGATGGAAAATCACTATACGGAAAAGGAACTTTGGATTTATATCCGCGGAGGTGAGATGGATTTTTACGAGGAAAATGCCATACACGGAGATATACGCAAGGTTGGTGTAAGCCGCTTGGAGGAACAGTCAGATGGATTGGTCATAAAACTACAGATGGCAGAAGTTTTTGAATACAAGAGTGTTTTGGAAAACAATACATTAACGATTACATATATCATTCCAAAGGAAATCTATAAACAGATAGTAGTGATTGATCCCGTATGCGGCGGCGAAGAACGTGGAGCAGTATATGGAGGCTGTGTGGAGAAAGATATTGTCTTACAAGTGGCGAAACTTTTACCTGCGCAGCTTGACAGTGCTGATATAAAGCTGTATTTTACGAGGACAGAAGATGTGTCAGTATCCGATGAAGAGCGCAAAGCGCTTGTGAAAGCGGTGGACGCGGATATGTTTATCAGCATCGGTGTCTCAGCTGATGAAGAGAATCTGAATAAGTATGGTATTTCCGGTATATATAATGAAGAATATTATATTCCGGAGTTCGGAAGCGTTGAGCTTGCTGATGCGCTTACCAGACAAGTGACCATAGCGTCCGGAAATAAAGCACTGGGACTTCGTACTGCATTACAGGATGATATACTAAAGGAATTGCAGGTTCCGGCTGCTCGGATAAATCTGGGATATCTGTCAAATGAAAAGGAACGCACACTGATACAGCGGGACAGCTATCAGGAAAAGCTGGCAAAGGGTATCGGAGAAGCGATTATGGAGGTTTATAAAAAATATTATGAAGAATAAAATTGTGTTTGCTACGGGAAATGCCGGCAAGGTAAAAGAAATTCGGATGATTATGGCGGATTTGGGTGTTGAGGTTTTGTCCATGAAGGAAGCAGGCATCAGTATTGATATTGAGGAAGACGGAAGTACCTACGAAGAAAACGCTTTGATTAAAGCAAGGGCTGTGGCTGCCTGCACGGATGCTATTGTAATGGCAGATGATTCCGGCCTGGAAGTGGATGCGCTGAATAAGGAGCCGGGGGTATTGTCTGCCAGATATATGGGTGAGGATACACCTTACAGCATCAAGAACGGAGAGATTATTAAGCGCCTTATGGGAGTGCCTGATGAGGAGAGAAGCGCACGCTTTGTATGTGCCATTGCGGCAGTATTGCCTGATGGCAGAGAGCTTACTACCAGAGCCACCATTGAAGGTCGTATCGGCTATGAGGAAAAGGGGGCAAACGGTTTCGGTTATGACCCTATCTTTTATGTTCCGGAGTTTGGTAAAACCACAGCGGAGCTTACAGAAGAAGAAAAGAACAAAGTAAGCCACAGAGGTAAAGCACTGGAGCTTATGAAAGAGGAATTGAAGAAGTATGAAGATTTTAGTTGTTAGTGATACCCATAGAAAGAATGATAATTATTTTGATGTACTAAAAAAGGAAAAACCGGATTTGGTGATTCACTGCGGAGACGCGGAGGGCAGTGAGTATGCCCTTACGGAATCTGCAAAGTGTCCCGTGAAAATTGTGCTTGGAAATAATGATTTCTTTTCGGATTTGCCCAGGGAGCTTGAATTTGAGGTTGGTAAGTACAAAGTATGGGTGACTCACGGTCACAATTACTATGTATCCATGGGATATACGGATATTCACAGAGTAGCTACCGTGCGGGGTAAGGATATTGTATTGTTTGGACATACCCACAGACCGGTATTGGAAAAACGGGAAAATGTGTGGCTCATTAATCCCGGAAGTTTATCTTATCCCAGGCAGGAGGGGCGGAAGTGCTCTTATGCTGTGATGGAGATTGACAATGACGGTGAGGGTAGATTTGAGATAAAATACATATAGGCATGTGTGGTATTTATGGCGCTTGACAAAACAAGCGCGTGTAGGTTATAATAGCACTTGCGTTTGGGAATGCATTTATTCCTTCGGGGTGTGGCTCAGCTTGGCTAGAGCACCTGGTTTGGGACCAGGGGGTCGCAGGTTCGAATCCTGTCACCCCGATTTATTTTTTAACTGTTGACTTTACCACTTTAAAGTGTTATACTTTAAAGCGGTAAGCTTTTAAACTTAAACGCTTTAAAGCGATAGAGCAATAATACATATAAGGAGATAAGAACATGATTATCAAAATTGCTATGCTTATTGTATTTTTCAGTGTTATGGTAGGAGTGGGTTTATACTGCAGAAAGCACTCTACCGATGTAAACGGCTTCGTATTGGGCGGAAGAAGTGTTGGCCCCTGGCTGACAGCCTTTGCTTACGGTACTTCTTACTTTTCTGCGGTTATATTTATCGGCTATGCAGGACAGTTCGGCTGGAAATTTGGTTTGGCATCAACTTGGATTGGTATCGGAAACGCAATACTGGGTTCCCTTCTTGCATGGATTGTATTGGGTAAGAGGACCAGAGTAATGACCCAGCATCTAAAGAGTAAGACCATGCCGGAGTTCTTTGGTGTGCGTTTTGATTCCAATATGCTGAAGGTTGTAGCATCCGTGATTGTGTTTATTTTCCTGATTCCTTATACAGCATCTTTGTACAACGGATTATCCAGATTGTTTGGAATGGCATTCCATCTGGATTACACGGTATGTATTGTGGTAATGGCAGTGCTCACCGGTGTGTATGTTATTGCAGGCGGTTATATGGCAACGGCAATCAATGACTTTATTCAGGGTATTATTATGGTTATTGGTATTATTGCAGTGATTACAGCAGTACTTCAAACAAATGGAGGACTTTACGGTGCAGTGGAAGCATTATCACAGGTTAGTGATGAAGGTGCAGGCATTGCAGCCGGTGAATTTACCGCTATTTTTGGACCGGATGCAATCAGCTTGTTTGGTGTAGTAGTTTTGACATCCTTGGGAACATGGGGATTACCTCAGATGGTCCAAAAGTTCTATGCAATTAAGGATGAAGCGGCAATTAAAAAGGGAACTATTATTTCTACCGTATTTGCATTGATTGTTGCAGGTGGCTGCTATTTCCTGGGAGGCTTTGGAAGACTTTACGATATTGATGTGGCAACAATGGGATTTGATGCTATTGTGCCGGCAATGATTGAAAAGTTATCTCCGTTGTTGATTGCGATTGTAGTCATTTTGGTGCTTTCTGCATCTATGTCAACTTTATCCTCTTTGGTGCTGGCATCCAGTTCCACATTGACATTGGATTTGATTAAAGACAATATTGTGAAGAAGATGGATGAGAAAAAGCAGGTTCTTATCATGAGAGTCTTTATCGTAGTATTTATTGTGACTTCAGCAGTAATTGCCGTGGTTCAGTATAAGAGTAACGTAACCTTTATTGCACAGCTCATGGGAATTTCCTGGGGGGCATTGGCAGGTGCATTCCTGGCACCGTTTATTTACAGCCTATATTGGAAGGGTGTTACCAAGGCTGCAGTAATTGTAAACTTTATATTTGGTGCAGGTATTATGCTTGCTAATATGCTTGTTAAGCCTCTCTTCCCCACAATACTGCAGTCTCCTATTAACTGCGGAGCCTTCGCAATGCTTGCAGGACTGGTGATTGTACCTGTGGTAAGCCTTTTGACTCCTAAGCTTAAAAGGGAGAAGACAAAGGAAGTGTTTAGCTGTTATGATAAGGCGGCATAAGCAGTATTTGGATAAGTTTTACAAGTTTTCAAAAAAATGAAAAAATAAATTGAAAAACTGTTGACAAGAGTTATATAATAGGTTAAAATATCATTCGTCGGTTTGATTATTCAAATCGGCGAATAATATATGTGTTCGTAGCTCAGCTGGATAGAGCAACGGCCTTCTAAGCCGTGGGTCGG
>CALYZQ010000077.1 GCA_945609985.1 uncultured Lachnospiraceae bacterium
GCATCATATTCTGCAGTTTCTTTCCCGGGGGCTGTGCAATAATACGGATTCCCGCTTCCAGAATATCCTCTTCCTCCATCAGCTCCAAGGTACCCTTACCGCCACCGAACAGTTCTTTAAATACCTTGTCAAATTCACGGTTAATCTCCGCAAATTTCTCGGTAAACTGCTTTCTCATGGCAGTATCCAGCTCTTCAATAATGCCTTCCAGGGTCTTCTCCGCCTCCACCAGGTCATCATGCTGGGTTTTCATAAAGGTAAAACGCTCCATAAGATTCTTATAATCCTCGATAGCATTTACATTTACATCACCAAGCTTCTTAATCTGGTCCTTTAGTGAAGAAATCTCTTTCTTCATGGCAGACAAATCCGTCATGCTCTCATCACGGATGGATGCGGCATCACTCAAGGTAATCTCATACTCATCCCACATGTAATTAATCTGGGCTTCAATGGATTCCTCCAGCTTTTCCTTCTGTGCATTTAAGCGGTACACTTCCTTGTCAAGGGCAGTGATATGCTCCGCCATTTCTTCTCTTTCCTTAAAGAAATTCTTCTGCTTCGCAGAGAGCTCTTCCTTACGCGCAATATCACCTTTCAGTTTACCCTCAGATTCTGTCTGGGCATCGTGGGATGCGGCAATGGTCTTTTCCAGTTCAATAATATTCTGTTTCCTGCGCTCTACCTCAGAAGTATTTTCGGAGAGTGCCTCAAGTATTTCATTAAGCTCCGCCCTGGAACGCTCAATCTCACCATTGATACGGTCCACATTGGCCTGCTTGAAGGTCTGGGTCTGACGAAGCTTCTCCACCTTCAAATCCCATTCGCTTGCATCTGCAAGCGTCAATGTCTCACGCTCACGCATCTCTTCCAATTCCTTCTGGAACTTGAGAATCTGCTCTTGGGTACTAACCTCAAGTGCTTCACTGTCTGAAAGCTCTTTGTTAATGGATTCCTTGTCGTTTTTGATTTCAAAAATTTTGCTGTCAAGCTCTTTCTCTTCAAGCTTTAAGGCAGCAACACCTTCCACTTCCTCCTCCATACGCTCTCTTGCCTGAGCGATATTGAGTCTTGCGGTGTTCTGCTCAATGGATTTTCTCTGAATATCCGCTTTTAAGGACTCCAGCTCCATACGCATTTTATTTCTCTTACTCTTGGTATTCTCAATGTCATCATTGATTTCATCTATGGTCTTAAGAAGCTTCTGAATCTGCTTTTCCAGCTCATCCAACTCTCTTCTTCTGCCCAAAAGGTTACTGTTGTTCTTGAATGCACCACCACTGATAGCACCGCCGGGCACCAAAAGCTCACCCTCAAGTGTAACCATACGGATACCGTACTCAAACTTACGGGCAATCTTTACCGCATTGTCAACATGATCTACCACAACGATACGGCCAAGCATTGCTTTAGCCACATCCTTGTACTTTTTATCAATGTTTACCAGCTCATCCGCCATGCCGATTACACCCTTTTCTTCAAGGGCTTCGGGATTCTTAAATTCCTGAGGATTTGTGATACTGGTAAGGGGCAAAAAGGTAGCACGGCCAAGCTTATTTACTTTCAAATACTGAATCATCTTCTTGGCTGTATCTTCATCATCAGTAACAATGTTCTGGATATTACCGCCCAGTGCAGTCTCAATGGCGGTCTCGTACTTCTTATCCACCTTGATAATATCTGCCACAACACCGATAATTCCTTTTTCTTTTTCCTTCTGCTCCATCACCTTCTTTACACTGCCACCGTATCCCTCATAACGCTCGGTTAAGTTGGAAAGTGCCTCCAGCTTGGATTTATCCTGATGATACTTGGACTGTGTCTCTCTAAGAAGTGCGTCCTTACCGATTAGCGCCTCTCTGATATCACCTAAAGATAACTCGTACTCTGCTTCCTTCTCATTCATAACGCGGAGTTCTTCCGTAACGGATGCAAATACATCTTCCAATTGCTTTAAGCTCTCTTCTCTGGCAGCCTCATCAGACTTCGCGCGAAGTAAGCGTGAATTGAGCTCCGCCTTACGGATGGTTATCTGTTCCATCATGGAATCAAAACGTCCCAGCTTGGATTTGATGGTGGCACGCTGATTCAACTCACCGATAATGGTATTTTTACCGGCTTCTATACTGTTGTTTAATTCTTCAATTTTATTCTGAATATCTTCCAGCTGCTTTCTTACCTGCAAAGCAGTGTCCATGTGCTCCTGAACTTGGGCATCCGTCTCGCTCTTTTCTGCAAGAATCGCTTCCTTGTCCTTATCCTTTAAGGCAATATCCTCCTCAAGGGCATTACGTCGGTTGTTAAGGTGAACTTCACTTCCCTTGGCGGAATTAATCTGCTCCTTAAGGACATTGATTTCACCTTCTAACTTGCCTCGCAGAATACCGGTATCCGTAAGGGAGCTTCTTGCCTCCTCAATAGCTGCATCAAGGCTTTCAATTTCAGCCGCAATGCGCTCATATTCCTCTTTGATACCCTCGTACTGTTCAGTGGATTTTTGCAAATCTTCATTTGCAATCCCGTACTTTTCTTCAATGGAACTAAGCTGGTCCTTGATACGCTTGTTTTCCAAAAGGAATACATTGATATCCAAGGTTTTCAGCTCTTCTTTTTTCTTCAAATAAACCTTAGCAACCTCAGATTGCTTTTCTAAAGGTCCAATCTGCTTTTCTAACTCTGCTAAAATATCATTGACACGAACCAGATTCTGCTTTTCATTCTCAAGCTTTGCCTGTGCCGCATTTTTACGACGCTTAAACTTAACAATACCTGCCGCCTCATCGAAAAGCTCTCGACGCTCCTCCGGCTTACCGCTAAGAATCTTGTCAATCTGACCCTGACCAATAATGGAATAGCCTTCCTTACCGATACCGGTATCATAAAACAATTCGTTGACATCCCTCAGCCGGCAAACAGTACCGTTAATCAGATATTCACTTTCTCCGGAACGGTAGATTCTTCTTGCTACTGTTACTTCATCATAATCAATGGCAAGCTGATGGTCAGCGTTGTCCAAGGTAATGGCAACATACGCATAGCTTAAAGGCTTTCTGGTCTCCGTGCCCGAGAAAATAACATCCTGCATACTGGAACCGCGCAGCTGCTTAATACGCTGTTCACCGAGAACCCAGCGCACCGCGTCGGCTACATTACTCTTTCCGCTTCCATTGGGTCCTACAATACCCGTAATACCGTTGTGAAACTGAAAGACTATTTTGTTTGCAAAAGATTTAAACCCTTGTACCTCAATACTTTTTAAATACATATCCTTTTTCCCTCAATCGTAACAGAGCCTGATATGCTGCCTGCTGCTCTGCCGCTTTCTTTGTCCTTCCGAAGCCTTTGCCCAGGCTCTCCTTTTCCAAATAAACTTCTGAAACAAAGGTTTTATCATGCTCAGGACCGGTTTCATCCAAAAGCTCATAGTGAAATTCTTTCTTGAGCTTTCCCTGTATCAACTCCTGTAAGGTGGTCTTACTATCATAAAAAAGACGCTTATCCTCTAAATCAGATAAAATAAACCTGTCTATAAACGCTTTTGCATGCTTCATCCCGCCATCCAAAAAAATAGCACCGATAACAGCCTCCATTGCATCCGAAGTAATACTGTCGCGCTCTCTGCCTCCGGTACTTTCCTCACCCTTTCCAAGGCGCAAAAATTTACCAAGCTCCAGATCCTTTGCGCAAAATGCCAAAGAAGGCTCACAAACCATGGATGCACGCATCTTGGTAAGCTCACCCTCCGGTACATCCGGATGTTCTTTGAACAAAAACTCGCTGGAAACCAGCTCCAAAACCGCGTCTCCCAAGAATTCAAGACGTTCATAATTCTTCGCTTTATTTATCTTCTGTTCATTGGTAAAAGAGCTGTGGGTAAGTGCCTGCTTAAGCAGGGAAGGATTTTTAAATTGATAACCGATACGCTCTTCTAAAGCGTTCAGCGTATATCCATCTGTCATAATCACATATCCTATAAAAAACAGAGCGCAAAGAAGCGCTCTGTCACCTTATTTTCTTATTAGTTCAAAGCATTCTTTATTAATTCAACTGCTTCCTCTACAGTGGAAATCTTTTCTGCATTCTCTGCAGGAATTTCAATATCAAATTCTTCCTCGATTCCCATGATAATCTGAAATACATCTAAGGAGTCAGCTCCAAGGTCATCCGTGAAGGTTGTTTCCATAGTGATTTCTTCAGGATCCACATTCAATACTTCTGCGATTACTTTTTTCAGCTTTTCAAATTCCATTTCTTCAATTCTCCTTTTAATCCTCTAAGATTATTTTTTCTTTGATTTTTTCATTTATTTTCTGTTCTTTAAATGCAATGCATTGCAGAATAGAATTCTTAACTTCAATTGCCTTGCTGCTTCCGTGGGTCTTTACCACAAGACCGTTAAGCCCCAGCAGCGGCGCACCGCCGTATTCATCGGTACTAAAGCTCTTAAGTGTCTTCTTAAGCGCAGGCTTTACCAAAAGCGCACCGATTTTACTTCTGAAGGAACTCATCATGCCGCTTTTTACCTTCTTAATCAGGCTGGCACCGACACCTTCATACATTTTTAAAATGACATTTCCCACAAAGGCTTCGCTTACAATAACATCCGCAACACCCGCAGGAATATCTCTTGCTTCCACACTGCCGATAAAATTAATCTCCGGACAGTTCTTCAAAAGGGGGAAGGTCTCCTTTACAAGGGCATTGCCTTTCTCTTCCTCAGCACCGATATTAACGATACCGACCTTTGGATTCTTCACTCCCATAACACTTTCCATATATACACTGCCCATCTTGGCAAACTGAACAAGATGAGAGGGTCTCGCATCTACATTGGCACCACAGTCAAGAAGGAGACTTACTCCCTTCTCCGTAGGAATAAGAGGGGCAAGCGGAGGTCTCTCCACTCCCTTGATACGACCAACAATCACCTGACCGCCTACCAGAATTGCACCAGTACTGCCGGCAGATACAAGGGCATCACACATACCATCCTTTACCATATTCATACATTTTACAATGGATGAATCTTTCTTCTTGCGGATAGCCATAACAGGCGGCTCTGCTGTCTCAATAATTTCAGAAGCATGTACAATTTCTATTTGGGAAGCATCAAAGGTATACTTCTTAAGTTCCTTTTGCACCTCTTCCTCTTTACCAACCAGAAAGACCTTTACACGCTTATCTTCATTGACTGCTTCGATAGCTCCCTTTACAATTTCCAAAGGCGCGTTATCTCCACCCATAGCATCCACTGCTACATTTACCATTTCAGCCATTTTTAGTCCTCACAATGTAATTATTACCTTTTTAACTATACTAAACCATACTATAAAAATCAAGGCTTTTTTGAAGTAAATAATATAAAACGAAAAAAGGCTCTTCCCTTTCGGGAAAAGCCTTTCATTTGCTGATTAATCAACACTAACAACCTGCTTCTTGTTATAAGAACCGCAAGCCTTACAAACTCTGTGAGGCATCATAAGAGCGCCACACTTGCTACACTTTACCAATGTAGGAGCACTCATTTTCCAGTTTGCTCTTCTCTTATCTCTTCTACCTTTGGAAGATTTATTCTTAGGACAAATAGACATCGTTACACCTCCTTATCGCGACAAAAGATATCTTTTATTGCTGCCATACGAGGGTCAGGTACGAAGGTATCGCAACCACAATCCCTTACATTGAGATTCTGTCCGCACTTTAGGCATACGCCCTTACAATCGTCCTTACACAGAATCTTCACAGGCCAGTTTTCTAAAATTTCATGATACATAAAAGTCTCTACATTCAACTGATAACCTTCCATATATGTCATGTCATCAGCTTCTTCATCCTCTGCTTCCACCTCAGGAGAAGTCACCACTCTGTCAAACTGTAAATCCAGAATCACCGTAGTCTCTTCCATGCATCTGTCACAGACTGCCGAAAGCTTAATCTCCGTACTTCCTTCAACCCGCGCTTTCTGTACACCAATGTTGGTAAAGGTGAACTCAACCGGCTGTTTACAGGTAATGGAAAAGCTTCCCAATCTGCTTTCAAAGCTTGTCATCTCAAGGGAAACACTTTCCTGTCTCACCTTGCCCTCAGATGTAAATACATCGGATAAATTCAGTAACATACAAACTCCTATGCAATATGTTTCGCAGATTACCTGCGATGCGTAATTTCACACACTGACTTATTATACATAAAGTATGTGCATTTGTCAACAATTTTTATTTTAATTACTTAATTTACTTTACAAGCTGTGCCGTCTGCTTTGCAATCATCAGCTCTTCATTGGTGGGAATCACTAAAACCTTAGTCTTGCTCTCAGGTGTGGTAATCACCAAATCAAGTCCGCGCTTCTGATTCAACTCCTCATCCAATGTAATCCCCATATACTCAAGATTCTTACATACAAGGGTACGAACAAGAGGACCGTTCTCTCCAACACCAGCGGTAAAGCAAATTGCATCCACACCGTTCATGGCAGCAATATAAGCGCCGATGTACTTGATTACACGGTAAACAAATACATTCATAGCACGCACTGCATTCTCCTGTCCTGCAAAATATCCGTCTTCAATGTCTCTGAAATCAGAGGAAAGATTGTCGGAAAGTCCCAGAACACCGGACTTCTTATTGAGCACATTCATAATCTCGTCAATGCTCTTATTCTCTTTGTGTGCAATGAACTCTATAATTGCAGGGTCAATATCGCCGGAACGGGTACCCATGATAAGGCCCTCCAAGGGAGTCAGACCCATGGTGGTATCCACACACTTGCCGTTCTTTACAGCAGAAATGCTGGCGCCATTACCCAAGTGACAAACAATGATCTTTAAATCCTCGTACTTCTCACCTAATACCTCTGATGCTCTCTTGGATACATATGCATGGCTGGTACCGTGGAAGCCGTATCTTCTGATTTTGTAATTTCTGTAGTAGTCATAGGGAAGGCCGTACAGATATGCCTCCTCGGGCATGGTCTGATGGAATGCGGTATCAAACACCGCAACCATGGGGGTATTCGGCATCAGCTTCTTGCATGCATTGATACCGATTAAGTTTGCAGGATTGTGAAGGGGCGCAAGCTCATTACACTCTTCAATCGCCTTCAATACTTCATCTGTGATGATAGTAGCCTCTGCAAATTTCTCGCCGCCATGTACAATACGGTGACCAACAGCACCAATTTCATCAAGGCTCTTTACAACACCTGTCTTTTCATTGGTAAGCGCCTCCAATACAAGGCGGATTGCCTCCGTATGGTCATTCATGGGAGTCACGGTCTTTTCTTTCTCACCACCCGCCGGTGTATAAGAAATCATGCTTCCTTCAATGCCGATTCTCTCACAGAGACCCTTTGCAATACAGTCTTCTGTCTCTGCATTAATCAACTGAAATTTTAAAGAAGAGCTTCCGCAGTTAACAACTAAAATATTCATATCCTCGTACGTCCTTTCTTCTATCCTCTTATACCAACTGTGCCTGAACGGCTGTCAGTGCAACAACACCCACGATATCTTCCCAGGAACATCCGCGGGACAAATCATTTACAGGCTTTGTAATACCCTGAAGCATGGGGCCGTAGGCTTCTGCTCCTCCAAGACGCTGTACAAGCTTATAGCCGATATTACCTGCATCCAGATTGGGGAATACCAGCACATTTGCTCTGCCGTTTACAACACTTCCGGGAGCTTTTGATTTGGCTACACCGGGAACAAGTGCCGCATCCGGCTGTAACTCACCGTCAAGAGTCAGGTGAGGATACTGCTCATGGGCAATTCTTGTTGCCTCTACCACTTTATCTACCAGAGGATGCTTTGCACTTCCCTTTGTGGAGTGACTGAGCATTGCGATTACAGGCTTAGGACCAATCAAAGACTTAAAGCTTCTTGCCGAAGTATCCGCAATAGCAGCAAGCTCTTCTGCAGTAGGATCCTGATTCAGTCCGCAGTCTGCAAAAATAAAGGTACCATCCTCACCCTGGTCTTTAAACTGTGTGTCCATAATGAAGAACGCAGACACAAGCCTAACTCCGGGTGCAGTCTTTAATATCTGTAATGCAGGTCTTAAGGTATCTGCTGTGGAATGACAGGCACCTGCCACCATACCGTCGGCATGATTGGCCTTTACCATAATGATACCAAAGGTGAGATAATCATTTAACAGAATCTCTCTTGCCTTCTCCATAGTCATACCCTTTGCTTTTCTGGTTTCATAGAGAAGCTCTATATACTCGTCCAATCTGGAAGTGGTGGCGGGATTCACCACCGTTACACCGGAGAGATCAACCTCAAGCCATCCGGCACCGTCTTTAATCTTCTCCTCATCACCAATCATAATAATATTGGCAATATCCTCCTCCATAATCTTAGCCGCAGCAATCAGCGTCCTCTTATCGTTTGACTCGGGCAGTACAATGGTCTTCTTATCAAGCCTTGCACGTTCTTTAATCTTATCAATATATGACATTTCCGTTCTCCTTTCGTTGCGGATAACAAAAAATTCTTAACAAATTAATCCATTTATATTATACTAAAGTGGTGTAAAACAAACAAGTCAAAAAGTGTGTCAGATTGTATGTTTTCAAATACAAACACCACTCACGGAACTACTGTTGTGCTTAACAAGGAGCAGTCAATGATTATCAACGGAATCGTAGCAGAATATAACCCTTTTCATAACGGTCATCTTTATCAGTTAAATGATGCCAAGGAAAAGAATAATGCCGATTATACCATTATCGTCATGAGCGGTAACTTTGTGCAACGCGGAGCACCTGCCCTGCTTGATAAATATACACGTACTAAAATGGCACTGTCCTGCGGTGCAGATTTGGTACTCGAGCTTCCCTGCATCTATGCTTGCTCCAGTGCGGAATACTTTGCTACCGGAGCAGTTTCTTTATTGGATAAACTGGGAATTGTAAATCATATTTGCTTTGGCAGTGAATGTGGGGATACATCCGTTCTTACGAAAATCGCAGAGATTCTTGCCTGCGAACCTGAAGGATACACAAATTCACTCAAAGATTATTTAAAGCATGGGTTCTCCTATCCAAGTGCCCGCACACAGGCACTGCTTCATTATGCACCGGAGTTTCATGAATACAGGGATGTTTTATCCTCTCCCAATAATATTTTGGGAATGGAGTATATAAAGGCACTTATCAGACGCAACAGTTCTATCATCCCCTACACTACCACCCGATATGGCAGTGATTATCATGATAAAGCATTTGGAGAATATAACTGTTCCGCCCTTGCCATCAGGGAAGCTGTCTTTAACGGTTCTGACACTGAAACACTCAGCTTACAGATGCCCGCACAGGCATACGAAATACTGACCGACTGCTTTGCTTCAATTGCTCCCGTTTCAAGTAATGCTTTCTCCGGACTGCTTCACTACAAACTTCTCCTTGAGGCAGAAAACGGATATACGGATTATTTGGATGTAACACAGGAATTATCTGACCGCATTGTAAAAAACCTTTATTCCTTTTCAAGCTTCCACGGCTTCTGCGAGCTGTTAAAAACAAAGGATATCACCTATACACGCATCAGCAGATGCCTTTTGCACATTTTATTGGATATCAAAAAGACAGACCTTGAGGCCTGTCTGAAATTGGATTACACACCATATGCAAGGGTACTTGGCTTCCGCAAAGATGCCGAGCTATTATTAAAAGAAATCAAACAGGCATCTTCCATTCCTCTCATAACAAAGCTTGCTGATGCACAGAAGCTTCTGTCTGAGGATGCTTATCAGATGTTACAGAAGGATTTGAAGCGCAGCAGCATTTACGAAAGTGTAAGTTGCCGGAAATCGAATGTACTGATGAGAAATGAGTTACAAAAACAGATTGTAATTATATAATAAAAGCTTGCCATACAACCAATGAATGGCAAGCTTTTTTCATACTATTATTTAATTCTTAAAGCTATGAATCGGTGCAGGAATTCTGCCTCCACGATTTACAAACGCATCACAGGAGAACTGATTAACCGGCATAACAGGGGCATAACCCAAAAGTCCGCCGAACTCTACTGTCTCTCCCACGCCCTTACCGATTACTGGAATAATACGGACTGCTGTGGTCTTCTGGTTTACCATACCGATTGCCATTTCATCTGCAATAATACCGGAAATTGTGGTCGCCTTGGTATCTCCGGGAATCGCAATCATATCAAGTCCAACAGAACATACACAGGTCATTGCCTCGAGCTTCTCTAAGGTAAGTGCACCTGCAACTACCGCATCAATCATACCCTGGTCCTCGCTGACAGGGATAAACGCGCCGCTTAAGCCACCCACATAGGAGGAAGCCATAACGCCGCCCTTCTTTACCTGATCATTTAACAGGGCAAGGGCTGCAGTTGTACCGGGAGCTCCGGCATATTCCAAACCGATTTCGCAGAGGATATCAGCTACACTGTCACCGATAGCGGGTGTGGGGGCAAGAGATAAATCCACAATACCAAGGGGAACGCCAAGCATTTTGGAAGCTTCCTGAGCCACCAGCTGACCCACACGGGTAACCTTGAATGCAGTCTTTTTGATGGTCTCACAGAGAATCTCAAAATTCTCGCCGCGCACCTTCTCCAAAGCTGTCTTTACAACACCGGGACCGCTGACACCAACATTGATAATCTTATCTGCCTCTGTCACACCGTGGAAAGCGCCCGCCATAAAGGGATTGTCATCCGGTGCGTTACAGAACACTACAAGCTTGGCACAGCCTAAGGAATCATTCTCCTTGGTGTATTCAGCCGTCTCCTTAATCATCTCACCCATAAGCTTCACGGCATCCATATTGATACCGGTCTTGGTAGAGCCTAAATTTACGGAGCTGCACACTCTCTCGGTATTTGCAAGTGCCAGAGGGATGGAACGAATCAAAAGTTCATCCGCAGGAGTCATACCCTTGCTTACAAGTGCAGAATAACCGCCGATAAAGTTTACTCCCACTTCATGAGCAACCTTATCCAAGGTCTTTGCAATGCTTGCAAAATCCTCTACCGTCTTACATGCCGCACCGCCGATTAATGCGATGGGAGTTACGGAAATTCTTTTATTTACAATGGGAATACCAAATTCTCTGGAAATCTCCTCACCGGTCTTTACCAAATCCTTTGCAGCCTCATATATCTTTGTATAAATCTTATCATTGAGCTTCTGCAAATCGCTGTCAATACAATCCAAAAGACTGATACCCAATGTGATGGTACGGACATCCAGATTCTCTTCCTCAATCATTTTATTGGTTTCTGTTACTTCATATAAATTAATCATGGTTCCTCACATTCCGCCGGTCGCCAATATGTACTCCGGTCTTCTACAGATATCTTAAATACGATGCATTTTGTCGAAGATTTCTTCCTTCTGACACTTGATGACAACCCCAATGCTCTCACCGAGTGCAGCAAGCTCATCTGCCATATCACCAAACTGCTTTGTCATGGAATTGGTATCCACAATCATCATCATGTTAAAATAACCCTGTACAATGGTCTGTGAAATATCCAAAATATTGATGCCATTCTCAGCAAGATAGGTACAAACCTTTGCAATAATACCTACGGTATCTTTTCCTACAACAGTAATAATCGTTCTTTTCATATCCATCCTCATTTCTTTAGGGATTATCATCCCGCAATTTAACTGTTTATTATTTAACTACAATTTGCGACAATTTGCAATACCTTTTAATATATGATTTTAAGCAATGTCAATTACGGGTGAAGGTTCGCCTCTTTTTGCAACCATCATACGAAAATCATTTGCATTGTATGGATTATCACCCATTGTTATCTCCATCCTCACCGCTTCATAGGCAAGCTCCGGCAGATTATTCTCATGGCTTAAATGACCAAGTACAATCGTCTGCAACTTGTCATGTAAAATACGGCTTAACAATCTGCCGGAATTCTCATTGGACAAGTGTCCCCTATCTCCAAGAATACGCTGCTTTAAATAATACGGATAAGGTCCCACCTGCAGCATATTCACATCATGGTTTGCTTCAATCAAAAGGGCATCCATCCCCTTTAAACACTCCACAGTGTAATCATTGTACACCCCAAGATCCGTACAAATACCTATTTTTTGGTTCCCATAGCTAACGCGGTATGCCACCGGCTGTGCCGCATCATGGGATATCCGCATGGGATTTATGGTCAGGTCCTTAATTACAAGCTTTTCATCCTCTTTTACCTCACGAAAAAGGCTTTCATCAACCGCTCCCAAAGTCTTACATTCCTTAATGGCATTTATTGTACCTTTGGTTGCATAGATAGGTATTCCGTACTTTCTGGTCAAAACACCCAGTCCGCTTATATGGTCCGCATGCTCATGGGTAATCAGAATACCGTCCAGATCCTTCGCGTCCAAATCAACGCTGTGCAATCCACACTCCGCCTTCTTTCCGCTGATTCCTACATCCACCAAAAGATGCGTAGCTTCCGAACCCACATAAATGCAGTTTCCGCTGCTTCCGCTGGCAATACTACATAATCTCATAATACTTACAAACTACTTTCCTTCCAATATATTTCAATGATATCGCCATCATTTAACGTCTCCATGTACTCGGCAGGGCGGCCGTTTAAGG
>CALYZQ010000078.1 GCA_945609985.1 uncultured Lachnospiraceae bacterium
GGGTTCGATTCCCGTTATCTGCTTTTTTATATGTCATATTTTTCGCTTCAAAGCGATATACTCATATTTATCCTTTCCAATAGTTTCGAAACCAAATTTCTGATACTCCTTGTCCACCAATATCCCATTTATTCCTCATAGCCACCTTCCATGAGAGTGGGCTCATCTTGACACAAAAAGAGTCCGCATTCGCGGACTCTCTACATTCTTAATATTATGCAAGCTTAGTCTTTGCAAGCTCAGCTAAGGTCTTGAAGCCTTCTGCATCGTTTACAGCCATCTCTGCAAGCATCTTTCTGTTCATGTCTACACCTGCAAGCTTAAGACCATACATAAACTTGCTGTAGGACAAACCGTTCAATCTTGCTGCTGCATTGATACGTGCAATCCAAAGCTGTCTGAACTGACGCTTTCTCTCTTTTCTACCTGCATAAGAGCTGGTTAATGCTCTCATTACAGACTGCTTAGCTACTCTGTACTGCTTGCTTCTTGCTCCTCTGTAGCCCTTTGCAAGCTTCAATACTCTATTATGTTTCTTCTTGGCATTTAAGCCACCTTTAATTCTTGCCATGTCTTTTCTTCCTCCTTACCAGACTTATAAATAGGGTAAAATCTTCTTCATGTTCTTTACATTTGTTGCATCTGTCATAGCAGGCTTTCTCAGATTACGCTTTGTCTTCGTAGTCTTCTTGGTTAAGATATGGCGCTTGTAAGCCTTACTTCTCTTCAACTTACCGGTTCCGGTTACTTTAAAACGCTTTGCAGCTGCTCTGCTTGTCTTCATCTTGGGCATAACATATTCCTCCTAAACTTTAATTAATCTATTTTAACCTCTGCGAACTAACGCTTCTCAGTTAAAAACATTGTCATACTTCTGCCTTCCACCTTGGGAGCCTTCTCCACTACCGAGATGTCAGCCAGCTTCTCAGCAAAATCATCTAAGATATGCTTGCTGCTATTCATATGTGCCATTTCACGGCCACGGAAACGAAGTGTTATCTTTACCTTATCCCCCTTGGTAAGAAACTTTCTTGCCGCGTTAATCTTGGTGTTCAAATCGTTGGTATCAATATTGGGAGACAAACGAATCTCCTTTACCTCGATAACCTTCTGCTTCTTCTTAGCTTCCTTCTCTCTGCGAAGCTGCTCGTACTTGTACTTGCCGTAGTCAACAATCTTGCATACGGGGGGATTTGCAGTGGGAGCAATCTTTACTAAATCAAGCTCTGCCTCTTCTGCCAGCTTCATAGCTTCCTTGGCAGACATTACGCCAAGCTGCTCGCCGTCCTCACCAATCACACGTACTTCCTTGTCTCTGATCTGTTCGTTAATCATTAAATCGCTAATGGTCTTGCACCTCCATAAGAAAATAAAAAAGTGGACAGCATAACTATCCACTAAAATCCTTTACCGCACAAAACAAGCCCTTATACATGGTCTGCGCTTTGAAAAAAGATATTAACGCTTACAAGCCCGATTGCCGTAAGGTGAGAGTGGATACTCTGCTTGATTCTATCGCGTTTCACACGCTTATGTAGTATAACACAGAGTTTTCATCCGTGTCAATACCCATTTTCTACTTTTTGTTATCTTTCGGTCTGGGGGTTTTATCCACCTTTTTGTAAAGAAATCTGTCATTATTCTCCGTGAGAACAAAGCTGTCCTTGCGGATATAATTGGCTGCTGCTGCCTGTCTATGTACGGAATACAACTGTCCCTTTAAGATACCGGCGCCAATGAAGCCACCGATGATACCTATAATAATCGCTATTACAATCATCATACCCAAATCCATCACGCCACCTCCTAACATACAAAGAGCATTGCCACAAACGCAATCGCACTGACTATGACAGTATAAATACCCCACCATTTCCAATAAGCCGCTTTATCCATAGGCAAATCACCTACAAACTTTCCTGTCTGTCCATTCATGGCAAAGGTGTATTGCTTACCCTGCCAGGTAGTATTTAACAGCCATACCGGATACAGGGCATATTTTGCCTTACCGTTTGTGAGACTGATATTACCAACTTCCTTCGTCACTGAGTTATAACCGGTGACGGTGGAGCGGAAGGTCTGCTCCGTACTCACCTTTACTCTCTCATTGGCACGGGCTACACTTTCCTCGGCATTCACATCATATTTGTCAGCAAGATATCCCGCCATATATGCAGTCTGGAAATCCACAGCTGCACTCAAATCATAGGGCTCCAGGGATTCCATCAAATCATCTGCCATCTTGGTGGAGCCGTCAACCGGAATTTCATCAAAGCCCATAGTTCCTTTGCGGTTCGCATAATAATAGCTGGTCTCTCTGTAATTATAGTTATTATCGCTCCATGTACGCACCTTGGTAGCCTTAAACGTAAAGTTTGCCTGTACATCCGCATCAAATAACCAATACGGCACATAAATGCCCTTCACTTCATTGATATGATTCTGGCGCTTAAACACCTTGGGGAGCAGTTTCTTTCCCTGCAAATGTCTGTTAAGTCCTGCCTTTGCAGCTTCCTTATCAAGCTTGAATGGAATGATAATGTCAGGCTTTAACTCTCCCTTTACCTGACCTTTCATAACAATAGGACTGTCACAGTAAGGACAACTGGATGCCATGGTGGTCAAATCACTGACTATCTGGCCACCGCAAGCTTTACATATGTAGGAACGCAGGTTTTCCTCTTCCCCCTCCTGCCACTCTCCGCCCGCAGCAGACTCCCACTTTAAGTCATCGTCATTGTTCGCTTTAAGCTCTTCATCCATCTCACGCAATGTCTGCACATCAAATTCATTGTCACAATAGGGACAACTCATCTTTTGTGTTGCACTGCTAAATACCAATGCCCCATTACAACAGGGACATTTGTAATCAAATACATCAGCCATATGTTTTCCCTTCCCTTCTTTTGTAAACCCTTACTCCTTTTATTATATCACATCACGGAATAATTTCAATTCTTCCTTCCACTTCTCCCGTGAAAATACGTCTGTCATTTGACATAAAAAATTCATCCAGCACATCCACGCAGGAGGTTGCAATCATCCTCGGTCTTTGTAGTTTTTCCAGTTGTGCATATTCCACATTCAGAAAATCCTCAATATTCGTAAAATGAAAGCTCTGCATACCCAGACTGAACACATCATCATCACCAACCGTTACACCGTTGAAGGTAAACTGCTTCATAGCTTTTTCAGACCGCGAATAGGTTATTTTCATCCCTCCCGACAACTGATAGAACTCTGTGTGCTCCGTAAAGGTCTCCTCGCGAAGCATATATGTGAGCATATGCTTTAACATCTTTCCTGTCACCTTAAACACATATAAAGCATCATCAAAGGGAAAGGTCTCCCGTAAATCCCCACGGGTGACAATGGCTCCAAGCTCCTTACTTCGAATACTTCCCGATGCCATCAGCATAATATCCACCCCTGCACTCTCCCTGAAAATATCTGCAAACAGATTGCCCAGAGCGGTCTCCATATTGCGCTTCGGATGGGTCAGCACACCGCTAAACTTAGCCATAACGTGTTCATATTTTTTATCTGTAGCCTCTTTATAATTCCTGACTTTGCGCTCCAATTCTTCATCCCTTACAGCCG
Source organism: uncultured Lachnospiraceae bacterium (assembly GCA_945609985.1). GTDB lineage: Bacteria > Bacillota > Clostridia > Lachnospirales > Lachnospiraceae > Acetatifactor. The sequence continues at coordinate 3,601 of CALYZQ010000078.1, forward strand.
TCTCATCGTTTATAGGCACAAAGCTCCAGTTGTAAGAAGCAATACAGTTATCATCCGTATCAATCATGATTTCAAATCTGCCCAGGGCGTCCACACCGGTTCCCGCATGTGCTATTACAATACCGTTTTCTTCTATGGGTTGCTCCATGAATGTATGGGAATGTCCGCCGATAATCATATCCACTCCCCATGCCGGGTCCAAATTCTTTGCCAGGGCTTTATCTTCCTCAATCCCGACATGAGAAAGCACCACCGTCAAATCAATATCCGTGGAACGATAGGCATTACACACCTTTCCAATCTCCCGGGCCGCATCCCTAAGATACACATAGGTATCCATCAGCGGATCCTTCTTTGCCTGTGCCATTACAATATCCGAGACTACACCAATAAACAATACCTTCATCTCGCCGGTTTCAATCACCTTACAGGGGGTAAAAAGTCTGGCCTCATTTACCTTGGAATACAGATTGGCATTGATAAACGGAAACTTCGCACATCTCTCCGCAAATAATAAGTGTGCCATTCCGTAATCAAACTCATGATTTCCGATAGTCACCACATCCGGAGAGAGCATATTCATAATTTCCACCGTGGAAATCCCCAGATATTCTTCATCAATGACTGAACCGCGGAACAAATCCCCCGCAATGGCATAGATTACGTTTTCTTCCGCTTGCTTTGTCTGCTTCACATAACCGGATAGCAGGGAAACGCCACCCACATACTTACCTTCCATTTCCTCCGCCAGAAAATCTCCATGTAAATCATTGGAATGCAGCAGTATCAGCTTCTTTATTTTTGCCATAACTTCCTCCATATGTAACAGCGGATGTATACTTAATAGTTATAGCATCCGCCGATAGTCCAAATTACTTTCTTTCCGTAAAGGTTGCACATGCAGTCTCTCTACAGTCCGCTGCACCGCGTCCCGTAATATCCACATGCTCCGCAACACATTTGTAGTTGCTGTTGTAAACGCACTTCACAGCCTCACAGTCAATGCTGATGATTTTGCTGGGATGAGAAAGAGAACTGGTATATGCATTGTTTCCCTCTCTCTTCTGTGCAAAGCTTTCACAGCAGGTCTCCTCGCAGTCACATGCGTGCTTACCGCCCACCATGATATCACCCTTACAGCAATAGCAATCCTCGTTGTAGGTACAGTTCGTTACTCCACATTTTAAATCAGCCATACAAACCTCCTTCTGTGCCCTCAAAGTATAGAGCGCACAAAAGTAGTTTGTGTGGCTTTCATCATAATTATACAAATTTCAATTTATTTATTTTTATGCCTGCTCCTGCACTTCAATCCTGCGGATTTCCTTGGTGCGGATTTCCTTACAAATCTGGTCAATGAAGCAGTCTAAGGACTTCTGTCCCTCATCTCCCGCAAAACGGCTTCTCACGGAAACTACATTTTCTTCCTCTTCCTTCTGTCCTACTACCAGCATGTAAGGAACCTTATTCAGTCTCGCCTCACGAATCTTAAAGCCAATCTTCTCAGAACGGTTGTCAGTGGTTACAAGGATGCCGTTAGCCTTAAGTTTGGCTTCCACCTTTGCTGCATAGTCTGCATACTTCTCGGAAATAGGAAGCACGCGAACCTGCTCAGGACAAAGCCAGGTAGGGAATTTGCCCTCATACTTCTCGATAAGCCATGCTAAGGTTCTCTCATAGCAGCCCATAGAGGTTCTGTGGATAATGTAAGGACGAACCTTGTCACCATTCTGATCAATGTAGTACATATCAAACTGCTCTGCAAGCACTGCATCCCACTGGATGGTAATCATGGTGTCTTCCTTGCCGTATACGTTCTTTGCCTGAATATCCACCTTAGGACCGTAGAAAGCAGCCTCACCTTCGCCCTCGTAGAAGGGAATTTCAAGCTCATTCAACACCTTACGGATATTGTTCTGGGTTTCCTCCCAAACCTCAGCGGAACCTACATATTTCTCTTTATTATTAGGATCCCACTTGGACAGACGATAGGTTACATCATCGCCCACACCCAAGGTATCCAGACAATGCTTAGCAAGTGCAAGACAGCCCTTAAATTCCTCTACCATCTGGTCAGGTCTTACAATCAGATGACCCTCGGAAATGGTAAACTGACGCACACGGGTAAGACCGTGCATCTCGCCGGAGTCCTCATTTCTAAACAGGGTTGAGGTCTCACCGTAGCGGATGGGCAAATCACGATAGGAATGCTGCGCTGACTTGTACACATAATACTGGAAAGGACAGGTCATGGGACGAAGGGCAAACACTTCCTTGTCAGTCTCCTCATCACCCATTACAAACATGCCTTCCTTATAGTGATCCCAATGTCCGGAAATCTTATACAAATCACTCTTTGCCATGAGGGGAGTCTTGGTACGCACATAGCCCCACTCATTATCCTCCAGGTCTTCAATCCATCTTTGCATGGTCTGAATCATTTTTGCACCCTTAGGCATCAAAAGGGGAAGTCCCTGACCAATAACGTCAACTGTAGTGAAAAGCTCCATCTCACGGCCAAGCTTGTTGTGATCACGATTCTTTACGTTCTCCCAATATGCCAGATACTCCTCCAGCTCCTCCTTCTTGTTGAAGGCGGTACCGTAGATACGCTGTAACATAGCATTTTCAGACTTACCTCTCCAGTAAGCACCTGAGGAAGAGGTCAGCTTAAATGCCTTAATGCCCTTGGTGCTCATCAGATGAGGGCCTGCACACAGGTCTACAAATTCACCCTGGCTGTAGAAGGAAATCTCTGCATCCGCAGGCAAATCGTTAATCAGCTCTACCTTATAAGGCTCGCCTTTTTCTTCCATAAACTTGACAGCTTCTTCTCTGGAAAGAGTAAACTTCTCAAGCTTCTCGCCCTTCTTAATAATCTTCTTCATCTCTGCTTCCAAAGCGTCTAAATCCTCTCTGGAAAAAGGCGCATGGTCAAAATCATAATAAAAGCCGTTGTCAATGCTGGGGCCGATGGTAACCTTTGCATCCGGGAATAAATTCTTTACTGCCTCTGCCAAAACGTGGGAGGTGGTGTGACGGATAGTAGCCAGACCTTCCTTGTCATTTGCTGTACAGATGCTAAGCTCACAGTCCTCAGAAATTACCTCTCTCAAATCCACAACCTTGCCGTTCACCTTACCGCAGCAAGCTGCTCTCGCAAGACCTTCACTGATGTCCAATGCGATTTCATAAACACTTTTGCTCTCTGCGTACTCCTTTACGGAGCCATCCTTTAATGTGATTTTCATGTTTTCTTCTCCTTTCAAGTCCTATAAATTGAAAGTCCCTCGCAATATCTCTATTGCAAGGGACGTAATATACGCGGTTCCACCCTTGTTGCAGACATATATCCCATGTCTGCCACCTTCATTTGCTCGTAACGGAAGCTGCCGGGCTTTATTAGAGCCACTCCGAGATGGTCTTCCACTGTTTCCCACAAAACTGCTTCCAGCACATTGTAAAGTTCTTACAAAGGCAGTTCTCTCTGATGTACTACACAGCGTACTCTTCTCTTCAACGTTTTCTTTATGATAATACTTTTTGGGAAAAATGTAAAGAGGGACTTTAGCATCACTTCATAAACGGTAGCAAATATATCGGCATCATTAATATATCCTTATCCTTTTTTAAATCCTTTGTGTATATCAAATACTTTTCCAGTATACGTTCGGAATACTTTTCCGAAAAAGCATCCAATGATTTGTGCGTGTTATAGCCGGACGATTTTACTTCTACCGGACATATCTTATTTTTCTTCGATAGCAGAAAGTTAATTTCGTAATTATGCTTTGACTTTTCATTTAAAAAGGTATGATAATACAGTGCATGGCCATTATTTTAGGCAATCTTTTGGAAAACACCTATGATTCCATAGTATATCAAAAGAACCATCGCCTTCTGTCACGCAAAGACAGCCAAAACAAACGCTTCGGAGTTGGCATAGAATCTGTCCGAGAAATAGTAACCTGCCATGGTGGCAAGGTGGATATCATGCCCATGGAGAATACCTTCCGTGTAGGTATTTCGATTCCGATTAAATAATATTTTCCAAAATAAGTTAATTAACATTACAAAGCAGGTACCATACACTGATACCTGCTTCGTCTTCAATACTCCCTCTTATTTGCTATTTTTCCAAACTTATCATTAGGACTCCTTCTGTAAACTTTCTTCTACATAGCTACAGAATCTTTCAAAAATATGACTCCCCTTGCTCCTATAATCAACAGCCATCACTTTCGCTATAATAGCCTGTCTGATTTCTTCGGGGACTTCATATATCTTCATAACTGCATTTATGCTGCCTGCCACTCTCTGCTCAAAGGAAAGCTTTTCCGTATTCTCCGTCATGAACATTGCATATTCAATACCGGATACTATATTCTCCGCTTGAATAAAGTCCGTTTCCGTCCATTCCGGGCAGAATTTTCCAAAGACCTTCTTTGCCCTTTGGGTATCATTTGCACGAATCATTCCAAGCGGCATCGAGTGTGTATATGCGGACACAACCAAATCCTTAATATTTGGATTTTCCACACAGACCGAAGCAAACATTGCGAGTTCAAGAAGATATGCGATGGGCAGGGGGTATTCTCCCTCCTCATTTTCTTCTATCTGCTCTTGAAAAGTACACAGCTCTTTGATAAGTTCCGCAAGGATATGTTCCTTGGTAGGAAAATGAAAGGTAAGATTACCGGTGCTTATCTGCAACATATTAGCTATAGTGGTAATATACGCGTCCGTATATCCCCTTTCCAAAAAAAGCTTTGTCGCACATTGTAGAATTTCAAGCCTCGTGTTTTGCGCTTTCCCTTGTCTCATTACAATCCTCCCACAGCTAGGAACGTTCCTATTTTTCTAGCAACGATGCTATTATATAATATTTTGCAGATATTGTCAAATAAAAAGACTTCTTCAATTCACTCCCACATACCACTGCGCCTGCGTCCGAAACAGCTGTGCATACAAGCCCTCTCTCTCCATAAGCTGTTCATGACTTCCCTCTTCCGCAATCTTTTTATCTGAGAGCACGATGATTCTGTCGCAGAATCTACAGGAGGATAAACGGTGGGAAATATAAATTGCCGTTTTATCTCTAACAAGCTCATCAAACCGGTTGTAGATTTCATACTCTGCTACCGGGTCAAGAGCTGCCGTAGGCTCGTCCAGTATCACCATGGGACCGTTGCGATACAGCGCTCTTGCAATGGCTATTTTCTGCGCCTGGCCGCCGGAAGGCTCCACACCCTCCGCATCATAATCTTTGCTGAGCAAAGTATCTCCTTTTTTAGCAAGGCTCTGCACCCATTCGGCAATTCCCCCTGTCTCATAAATCTGTTGCAGTGCTTCCTTCGACGCGCCTCCGCTTCCCATGCAGATATTTTCATCCAAGGTATATCCAAACAGTTTAAAATCCTGAAACACCACAGACAGTATCTTAAAATAGTCCTCATACCGATATTCCCTGATATCTCTTCCGTTCATGCGGATGGTCCCCTCTGTCACATCATACAATCTGCATATCAGCTTTACCAGAGTGGATTTGCCAGCGCCATTCAGTCCTACAATAGATAGACGTTCTCCCTTGCGTATGGTCAGATTGATATCCTTAAGTACATATTCTTCCCTGCCCGGATACTTAAAAGAAACATGCTCAAGCGAAAGCTCCTCAAAGGCTTGAAGTGGTAATGATTCTGTACCTGTGTTCTTTTCACTGTCCAGCTTTAAAAAATCAATGAATGCACTCATAAAATTGCACTTTAACACCAGCTGCTGGCAATTGCTGATAATCTGCAGCAGACAGCCATTTGTAAAGGTATCCAGTGCCGTAATACACATCACAAACTCTCCAACAGAAAGCTTGCCTGCAATCGCCATAACCCCAAGATAACAATAGGAAAATCCATAGCTTAAAGCCGAAACCAGAACACCCGGAATCCCCCAGGAAAACTGCTTCACCGCACATTCATTGTCCATATCATTGAGCTGTTTGGCATTATCCATGGATTTTTTCTCTACAAGCTCTGCGCCGTCATATAGACGTAGTTCCTTGGCGTACTCCCTGAAATTCATTCTGGTATAGATGTAGGAATAGAACTTGTTGATTGCAGGGGTTTTCTCAAACACCTCCTGGGATGCTTTATTTATTTTGGACGTACAAAAAGTATTTACAACCACGGCCACTAAGGATGCAAGCAAAAGCCATGGTGAAACCTGCACCACAATGTACACTACACCAACAAAGGTACCTGCTGCCGACAATATCCATATCACACAATCTGACATTCCCCTGATACCGCCGGAATACCAGGACATTCCGATTTCCGCCTTGTGCTCTGCGTCCAGCACTTCTTCCTTTTCCGTATTGGCAAATTTCATGTCAATAGATTTCTTTGACAACAGTATGTTAAATTTTCTTCCAAACCAGTCCTCCTGCTTGGTTCTTGTCTCCTGCAAAACCGTGTGCACCTGAGCCAGAATAAAATTGCCGCCTATGGTGATTACCACTATCCCTATCAGCCTTTGCACATTCTGCCCTCCCATAAGCTCTTCAATGATATATTTAGGCGCTATGATATTAATAAATGGTGCAAAGGCAGATAACAATATAAGCAAAAGCAGCAAAATCGGGTAACTGCGTCTTTCTCTGACAGCCTCCCTGTAAAACCAGCTGCAAGTGATAAGTGTTTTATTCTGTTTCATCGCTTTGCTCCTCCTTGTAGTAATGTGCCTGCATTTCAAACATTTCAGCGTATTTTCCCTGTTTAACCATAAGCTCCTCATGGGTTCCGTATTCTATGATATCCCCACCCTTAAACAGGGCAATCACATCACAGAACCGTGTGCTTGCAAGACGATGGGATATGTACACCGACGTTCTCCCCTGCACCAGCGCGTCAAACTCCTCATACAGCTTACTTTCCGCCAATGCATCTAACGCAGCGGTGGGTTCGTCCAGAATGACTACCTGCGCATTCTTATACAAGGCTCTCGCCAAAGCAATTTTCTGCTTTTCCCCTCCCGAAGGATTGATACCGTCGTTATGTAACACCTTCAAAATAGGGGTATCCACACCCTTTTCCCACTCACTAAGCTTATTTCCAAGTCCCGCATCCCTAAGGCAACGCTCTGCTCGTGCCTTATCCGTCTTTTCCTCCGGACACAGGGACACATTTTCTGCCAGAGAAAACGCATAGCACTCCATATCCTGAAATACCGGAGAAAACAGGGTATAATAGCTTTTCAGTGAGTAGGTTCTGACATCTCTGCCGTTTAAATAAATGGTTCCTTCTGTGGGTTCGTACAATCTAAGGAGCAACTTTACGAAGGTTGTTTTTCCTGCACCGTTTAATCCCACAACAGCCAGCTTCTGTCCTGCCCTAATTGTAAAATTGATGTTTTTCAGTGCATACTCTTCTGCTCCCGGATAGCGGAAGGAAACATTTTCAAAGCGGAATTCATAGTTTGCTTCCTGTTTAACCTCCTCCCCCTCGCATGCTTCTTTTTCACAAAAGACATTCAAGGTACGGTAATCGTTTACCTCCCTGCTGCACTGACGCATCTTGGCATACACCTTCATCAGACTTTGGAAGCTTCCGGCAAAATTGCGGACACAACCCACATATAAGGTGAAATTACCGATACCAAGACTCTGCACCAGAATGGAATACACCAGACAAAGGTACATAATGCCTTCCCGCAGAAGATCTAAGGTATTGGTGAACAATCCGCTCCTTATCCATCCGTTTCTTGCCATGCAGTTTTTGGCATGGATTTCTTTCTGCAACGTATCCAGTGTGTCCATAAGCTTTGGCTGCAATTTATATACCCTGACATCCTTACCATAGGAAAAATCTCTGCACACCTTGTTGAAATGCTGTTTTTTCCGCTCCTGATAGGCGACGCTGTCGTTGGTAAGAGCCTTCTCCCTTTGGGACGCTCTGTCTATGGACCAATAATTAAGAAGCCCGAAACCGATTACCGCAAACACCATCCACACACTGATTCTGCACAATATCACAACCGCCACAATACAGGTGAACAAATCAGAAAACAGCACCAATGTCTGACGTATCATCCCCTCGATTCCGCTTTCCGTGCTGGTAGTGGCATGTCTGGACTTCTCCACAGCATCCAGCACCTCTTTATGCTCCAGATTTTCATAGTGCATCCTGATGTGCTTGAGATTCCTCTTTAACATAAACATGGGGCGCACATAAAAGGCCGCGGGCTCCTTGAAAAAATTCACCGCATTCTGCCCAAGCATGCACAGAATCTGCACTCCGGTTAAGATTGCCACAATGCGTATCAGCTCCATAACCTCCATGCCGCCCACTATGTATTCCACCACATATTTACTCAAAAACAGCCATACAAATTTACTTCCCGCAGTACTTACAATCGAAATGAACAATAGCAGTATCAAATAAGGTTTATGCTCTGCCACGCCCTTGTACACATACAGAATATTTTCCGGCAAACGGTACTTCTTTTCTTTTATCTCCTTCATCGTAAGACTCCTTTATCGTGATTTATGCCTGTATTATAGCAACGTACATACGCACTTCCAATAACGGCATTCACGATGTAAATTCGCCCTACGCGCGAATATGAGGCTACGCGGATTTCATGTGAGGAAGGATGAGGCGGAGTGGGAGTGTTTTTTATGATTCGGAGTTACGGATGGGTATTTTCTAAGCATTGCGTATACTTTCTTTTTACTTCCGGGTCGGCGTGCACGACGCATCCATGCGTGAGCACGCCTAAATCGCACATCGTGCGCGATTTCCCCTATATAGATTAGGGTGTCAAAAGACACGTTAATTAATATTTGATTTTGTTTGTACCTTGA
>CALYZQ010000079.1 GCA_945609985.1 uncultured Lachnospiraceae bacterium
CAAGTACATAAGTAACAAATGCGCCTACAGAACAAATCTGCAGGCGCATTCATAATTGCACCATTTCGTACTTACGGCTCTTGTTTCTTTCTTTTCACAATCACAATCGCCACGGTCACAGCAATAACTACGGCCAGAACGACGCCTGCAATCGCAAGGTAAGTTCCTAAGTTGTTCTCTACAAGTATGGGAGTTTCCAGGGATTTATCTGTCTCAGTCTCGTTTCCTTCTGAATCCGCAGTCGCTGTCACATCGGACTCAGTATCTTCTGCATTTCCGGGTGCTTCCGATTCTGTAGTTTCAGGGCTCTCGGGTTCTTCTGCATCTTCCGCTTCCATATCTCCCGGTTCCATACCCTCCGAAACCTCCGTCTCCTTTACAATCTCGTCACCAAGCTCAAGAACTATGGTGGTCAGGGTCTTTGCAGGCATTGCCATGCCGGCTTCATATGCGCCCATAGCCTCCATGTATTTATCCTGATGAGCAGTGGAGCGGTATACTTCAGAGTTTAAAATCTCTCTGTCGATATCTAAATGAAGCTCTTCGGCTTTGATATGACTGTTGGCGGCAACGACTACCAGCTTGGAGTTGTCGGGAGAGATAAAGGCTCCGATTTTGGAATTTAAGTCCTCTGCCACATCTACTCGTTTGTAGCCATTCTTGATGAACTTAGAAAAATGCATCATAATGTAATGACCGGGCATTCGTTTAATCTCGGCATCATGTTCCCAAGTGTTAATCTCAATCAGACAGTTGCCGTCATCTTCAATCCACACGCCATTCCAATACAGAAAAGCGGTGAGGTTTTCGTTAATCAGCTCATTTAAAATAACTTCACCCAGATTGTAGTACTGGTTGGAATACCACTCGGTCTGCCACAGACGGTAATCAGAAAAATTCTGCTGCAGCTCCTGAAAATTGGCTGCTGTCAACGCTGTACCATAAAGATGGTGAGCAATCATGTCAAGCTTTTCGGGATGATCGGTAAGCAAGGGCTGTAAATAGCTGTTCATAAGGCTTGGTGTTCCCGCCATGGTCTCTGCGCCCACAATGCTGGGGGCCTTGTCGCCGAATGCCTTCTGAAAAGCATCATACACAGCCAGATGTGTTTTCCAATAAGCACAGTAATCATCCGTCTCCTCTGCACCGAAGAAAAATCCTGCTTCCTCCCGTGCTTTTCCGGTTTCGTCCTTATGTAACTCCTGCAGCTCTATTTCATTGGAAATAGAAAAGTAATGAACCGGTATGCCAGCGTCAAAAAAGTATTGAATGGACTGCACACAAAACTCCGCCAGTTCATCATACATGTATTCGCCGTTCTCGTCCTTGGCAAGAGTGTAGTAGCTGTAGCCTTTTTCGGACAGCTCGTTAAATGCCACAAAGGGGAGGGAACGGTCATATTGTCCCCAGCTTGTCACCAGGACAATAGGGTCAATGCCTCTTGCCACAGCTGCTTCATAATATGCCTTGTAGGGCTTATAGCCGTCGATGGGTACATTTTTCTCATCGCCTTTTAAGCCGTGCTGATCTCTAAAGCGCAGAATGTTGAATTCTGCATCGTTGAAAATCCAGTCATAACCGGTTTCTTTGTCATCAATATTGGTCATCCAGTCTGAGTACCAGGTGTAGGATGCACCAAAGCCGTCGATGGTCTGATAGGTAATATCGGTATCGATGGTAGTCATTTTAGGTGATTTTGTATTAGCAGCCTGAGCTGTGGTGTCTATAGCAGATGCACACAATACTGCTGCCAAAAATATGCCAAATAATCTCTTCATGTCAAGCCTGTGCCTCCGTTAAAATCCGTATACTACACTTGCGTGTGCAGGAAGAGTAACCTTTAACATGCCGTCCGCATCTACATAGGCAGATCCCTTGGTCCAAAGCTCAGTCATGGAAGCAGGAGCATCACCAATCTGTAAATCCTTCCATGCTACGGAAACTTCAGCTTCCTCATCGCCTAAGTTGAACAGTGCGACGTAGGATGCACCTGTCTCTTCGTTGTGAGCAGTCCAGATAGCCTTCTTATCATTCAGACAAATCTGATGAGGAACGCACTTGGGAGTGAGCATAGCCAGCACTTCCTTGTTGGTCAGAAGGGAAAGGGTCCAGTCGTCAATCTTGGTCATCTCGCAGCCCAGCATAAGAGGTGAGCCAAAGAGACACCACATGGTCATCATGGTGCGCTGCTCATCCTTGGTAAAGCGTGTCATACGCTCTTCGCCAAAGCCCTTGCCCAAATAACCCAAGGGAAGCATATCGCAGTCGGGGTAACAGCCCTCATATACGTGCTTCTGCCAAATCTCACAGCGGTGGAACATATCCTTTAACAGTCTCCAGTTATCCCAGAAGTCATCGGTGATACGCCACATATTTGCGTAGGTCTCATAATGCCAAGCCCAGTCAATCTTAGCAGGTCCCGGGGAGAGGGAAAGTACCATGGGACGACCGTTCTTCTCGATTGCCTTTGCCAACATTTCGGTCTCGTAGCGTGCGGCAGGCTGGTCTAAGCGGCAGATGTCGTCACACTTGATAAAGTCAACGCCCCACTGTGCGTACAGCTCGAAAATAGAATCATAATATGCCTGTCCCTCGGGGGTGTTGGTCACACCGTACATATCCGGATTCCACCAGCAGATAGAGTTGGGGATTGCGATTTCATTCGCAGTTAAGTTTGTTCCCTTAACTTTTGTATGCTCATGAGCGGCAGCTCGGGGAATACCGCGCATAATGTGGATGCCGAATTTCAGACCCAGGCTGTGAATGTAATCAGCCAGAGGCTTAAAGCCTGCACCGTTTACGGAAGAGGGGAAACGGTTAGGGTCGGGAAGCAAACGGGAGTATTCATCCATCTCCAGCTTGGAGAAGGGGATGTACTGATGCTTGTCTCTCTGGGTACCTGCACCGTGTGCATACCACTGAATATCCACTACCACGTACTCCCAGCCGAACTCCTTCAGATTCTTTGCCATGTACTCTGCATTGGCACGCACCTGTTCCTCGTTTACGGTGGTGTCGTAGTAATCGTAGCTGTTCCACCCCATGGGAGGTGTTTTTGCAAATTGATTTTTGTCCATAAGATACACTCCTTTTTTGATATGTTTATAAAAGCATTGCCTTTTGTTATATATCCAATTATAATGAATTTAAAGGGCGAAATAAAGAGCAGATACTTGATGTGAAAGGGTAAAAATTTGATGCGTTACACACACGGAAGCTTTGGTGTCCTGAATAAGGATGATATGGAGAATGCCCCTCTGCAGCTGTTGGATGGTGGGATTGAATATCGTTTTCAGGAAAACTATGAATTTAATAATGCAGGAAGGCCCGGTTACGAAGGTTATCTGTTCCAGTGTACCCTGAGTGGTGAGGGCTGTTTTGAAAAAGATGGTGAGCGCTACAGACTTACCCGGGGGAAGGGTTTTCTTTCGAAGATGCCGGAAAACAGCCGGTATTGGCTGGAGAATGACGCAAACGGCTGGGAGCTTGCGTTTTTACATTTTGATGGTCCGGCGGCAGAGGCTTTTCATGCGAAAATAGAGGAGCTGTGCGGCGGTGTTTTTGGACTGCGCGAGAACAGTCTTGCAGTGGAGATGATTGTAAATTTACAAAAGCGGATGCTTGACGGAGATTATTTGCGCAAATATGAGGGCGGAAGGCTTACCTATGAATTTTTATGCGCTCTTCTTACGGAGATTGAAAATCCGTCTGCTATGGATGGGGCGAAGACGGGGATTGTCAATGAAGCCAAGCGAATTATGGAGGAGGAATATGCTACGCTTTCGGGAGTATATGAGCTGGCCGAGAGAGTGGGAGTTTCCTGGGAGCATTTGACTCGGAGCTTTGGCAGGGAAATGGGGTGTGCACCGGTAAAGTATCTGACGGATATCCGTCTGCAGGCGGCCATGAATAATCTGTTGAATACAGGGGATACCATAGAAGAGGTGGCGCGCAAAAACGGGTTTGCAGGCAGCAATTATTTTACAAAGGTGTTTAAGAAATACACGGGGCTTACTCCGGGACAATACAGAAAACGGCGGAACGTTGCTACGGACACTGCAAATTAATACTGGTTACGAAAGAGAGGATGAATCATGAAACGAATTGTATGCTACGGAGATTCCAATACCTGGGGCTATGACGGAGAAAGCTGTCAGCGTTTTGAGGATACGGAGCGTTGGACAGGACTTTTGCAGGAACTTTTGGGTACAGCGTATAAGATTATTGAGGAGGGATTAAACAGCCGGACTACGGTGTTTGAGGACCCCTTAGCTCCCGGAAAAAACGGTCTGTTGTACCTGACACCAATGGTATGCTCGCAGCTGCCCTTTGATTTATTGATATTGATGCTTGGGACAAATGACTTAAAGCGCATGTATCATGTAGGAAGCTTCGAGGTGGCAGAGGGAATCGGCAGATTACTTAGAACTTTTCAGAATGTGATGTTGGAGAAGACCGGCAGTGTGGGCAAGGTGCTTTTACTCTCGCCTATTGCTATTGAGCCTGTTGCAAACGGAGAGTATATGTACGGCTTTGATGAGCACTCAAAGGAGGAGGCGGGTACACTTGGCGCAGCCTTGGAGCAGGTAGCGGAAGCGTTCGGCTGTGAGTTTGCGGACATGGCAAAGGTGACAGCGCCCGGTAAGGCGGACGGTATTCATTTGGATAAGGACGGACATAGGGCGGTGGCAGAGTTTTTGGCTAAGAGAATCAAATCCATGGAGCTGTAGAAGTGACGGCAGTAATTAGAGCATCGGCAAATTGTCTTTCAGAAGCGTTGAAGTTCCCCTCGTTTTTGGCGTTATTTAAAGTTGCGCAATTTGACTTTCTTTGTTAAAATATAGGAGATTTCAGCATTGATTGCAAGGAGAGATATGACTATGAATATTTTGGCACCCTCCATCCTTTCCGCAGATTTCTGGAAATTGGGTGAGCAGATTGAGCAGGTACAGGCCGCAGGTGCGCAGTACCTTCATATAGATGTGATGGACGGTCAGTTCGTGCCGCCGATTTCTTATGGGAATCCGGTAATTAAATCCATCCGCAAGTCAACGGATATCTTTTTTGACGTACATCTGATGATTATGAATCCGGGACAGGCTGTAGAGCGTTTTGCAGAGAGTGGTGCAGATTTGATAAACTTTCATGTGGAAGCAGAGGACGATATTGAAGGTACCATTGATAAAATCCGTAGTCTGGGTAAGAAGGTGGGACTGACCATCAAGCCCAAGACTTCCATAGATGCGGTAGTACCTTATTTGTCCAAGGTGGATATGGTGCTTGTGATGACAGTGGAGCCGGGATATGGCGGACAGAAGCTGATGCCGGAGTGTATAGATAAGGTAAGTGTGTTAAGAGAGATTGTTAATAGAGAGAATTTAACGGTTGACATTGAGGTGGACGGCGGCATTACTCAGGAGAATGTGGATGTTGCGTTGAATGCCGGTGCCAATGTAATCGTGGCAGGTTCTGCCGTGTTCTTGGGTGATATAGAGGCAAATGTCAAAGGATTTCTAGAGAAAATGTAAGTGAATATACAAAGGTTAAGAGTACAGTTCCTGACAAGGAGGATAATTCCATGAAAATAAAGGATTTTGAACTTTATAAGAATCTTGCCAAGGGTGCCTTAATCAAGTGGTCACTGTTTTTAAAGTGGGTGGTAGCAGCAGGCATTGTTGGTGCATCGGTAGGTCTGGTTGGTACTGCCTTTTCTTATGGAATGCAGTGGGTGACAGAGGTGAGGGAGGAGTATCCGCAGATACTCTTAGGTTTGCCGCTTGCAGGTCTTTTGATTGTGTTTTTGTATCATCTGGCAAAGCGTGATAACGATAAAGGGACAAACAGTGTTCTTCTGGCGGTCCGTTCCAAGGAAGCGCTTCCTATCGTAATGGCGCCACTCATTTTTATCAGTACCCTTCTGACCCACCTGTGCGGTGGTTCGGCAGGAAGAGAAGGTGCGGCATTGCAGCTGGGTGGCAGCATTGGCAACGGATTAGGCAAGCTTTTTAAAATGAAAAGCGGAGATGTACATGTGATGGTGATGTGCGGTATGAGTGCCTGTTTTGCGGCACTGTTTGGAACTCCGCTGGCAGCAGCCGTCTTTTCTCTGGAAGTTGTAAATGTAGGAATCATGTATTATTCTGCATTGGTGCCCTGCGTTTTGTCTGCGCTGATTGCAGTAGGGATAGCAAGGGGATTTGGTGTGCCCGGTGAGGCTATGACTATTTTGGAGATTCCGGAATTTGGTTTTTTTGATGCAGGCAGGGTTTTACTTCTTGCAATGCTGTGTGCGGTTATCAGTATTAATTTTTGCCTGATTTTACAATTTACCGCCAATCAGGGTAAGAGGTGGCTGCCTAATCCTGCAGTGCGTATTGTGGTGGCAGGTCTTGTGATTATCGGTTTGACGGCACTTGTGGGAACCACTGATTATCTGGGTGCGGGCATGCATGTGATTGAACGCAGTGTGGTTCACGGTGAGGTGAGCTGGCCCGCTTTTTTATTTAAAATTCTATTTACGGCAATCACTCTGGGAGCCGGGTTTAAGGGCGGAGAGATTGTACCCTCCTTCTTTGTGGGAGCCACCTTTGGCTGTCTGATGGGTGGTCTGTTAGGGCTGTCACCATCGCTTGGCGCGGCAGTGGGAATGATTGCGGTATTTTGCGGTGTGACCAATAGCCCCATAACTTCTCTGTTGATTGGATTGGAGCTGTTCGGTATGGATGCGGCGTGGTATTTTATTATCGCGGTAGGTGTAAGTTATATGCTTTCCGGCTATCACAGTCTTTATCACACTCAGCGCATTGTGTACTCCAAGTATGAAATGGAAGAAGATGATATTTAGATAGAAATATAAAGTAGAGCTGTCTTTTCGCCGATAATTTGAAAAGATAGCTCTTTTTGCATGAGTGCAGGGCCGGTGGATACCACGACACCGCAGGCAAATGAACGAAGGGAGGGATTTTATGCAGATAAACGGTTTGGGTAATCACAGTGCGGATATGCATCAGGTGACGGAGTGCTTTCATAATCATGATACGAAACGCGAGACCGGTGGATTTAAGATGGCTCCAAAGCAGGCAGCAGTGCAGCAACAAAAGCCGGAGACTGCGCTTTCGCAGGATGGAAAGTTTTCTCTGTCAGCATGGGTGCAAAAGCTCCTTTCCGATGGTAAAGGATTGCTTGGCAGGCTGTGGGGAAGCAATGCTGTGAATGCTGAGCAAAGTGCTGCTGAGGCTGCAAAGGCAGCAGGACAGAGCATGGAAGCTTTGGGTGCTCAACAGGTCGTAACACCGCTAACTGCACCGGGCGAGGAACAGAAGCTTACTACAAACGGTGAAAAACTGGTGAATCCCTACTTTATGGAGGTGGATAATAATTCACAAGCAACTCAGAATCTGTGGCAGAAAATGCGTTCCAAGGTGCAAAATATCACGGGTAACCTAAGAAAGCAGTTTTCCGGCAGAAATTCCTTCCAGACAGGTGCGCAGGAGCAACCCAAGGAGGATTTGCGCCGCCACAGCAGATACCGTAAAGAGAATGAAGAGATTGATTGTATCCTTACTGATGACAGCTATTTGATGGATTCCTATGATAGGAAGGGTGAGTACAGTAAGCTGTCAACGAAGAAGTAAGAGAACTAATATGAGTTATGGGACCGCTATGTTGGCGCCGGGAAGGCACAACATGGCGGCTCTTTTTAATGGGGGATTTGACAGTCAAATTGCAAAATTATTTAAAATTCACTTGTAATTTCCAAGCTGTGTAATATAATGGTAAAAATACATCTAAGCAAGGGAGGAGATATTATGAAGCTGGTAAAATTGGAGGAAAAGTACAAAGATCAGTTGTTTGATATGATGGATGAGTGGTGCGGAACCGGTGAAAAGATTGTTCCATACGCTATACGGGTAACGGACTATCACGACTTTGAGAAGTATAGAAACAGCATTGAATTAAAGAAGCCTTCCGAAAATCATGTGCCGGACTCCACCTATTTTTGTCTGGATGAGGAGAGAAATATATTTGTGGGCGCAGTGAATATCAGACATTATCTGAATGAAAGCCTGCTTTTGAATGGCGGACATATCGGTGACGGTATCAGACCTTCCGAGAGAAGAAAGGGTTATGCCACAGCTATGATTGGTCTCGCACTTGAGGAATGTAAGAAGCTTGGAATTGATAAGGTGCTGATGGTATGCGATAAGGAAAATATCGGTTCTGCTAAAAGTATTATCAACAACGGTGGTGTGCTGGAGAACGAGGTTGTTGTGGACGGTGTTACAGAGCAGAGGTATTGGATTACGTTATAGTACGGGAGGGTAAATATGCATAATCCTTGGGAAGATATTGATTTAAATGATTATGAAGGTCATATGAGTCTGGATAGTGTGTATCAGCTTCAGGTATTAAGCCAAATTATGAAGGAGCAGTTTTATTCCTATGATGTAAGGAACATAATGATTCTCGGAATTGCAGGTGGAAATGGTCTGGAGCACATTGACAAGAACCGGTTTACAAAGGTTTATGGTGTGGATGTGAACAGGCAATTTTTGCAGGAAAGTCGGGAGAGATATTGCCATTTGGAAGATGTTTATGAAACCATTTGTACGGACTTGTTGCGTGATGAACTGCAATTACCGACATCCGAACTACTGATTGCAAATCTGTTGGTTGAGTATATTGGATATCAATGCTTTCAGAAGGTTGTGAAGCTTGTAGGTCCCAGGTATATTTCCTGTACCATCCAAATCAATACAGGTGAATCCTTTGTATCAGATTCTCCATATCTGCATGCCTTTGACAATTTGGAACAGGTGCATCACCAGATGGAAGAACAGGCACTTGTTGAGAGCATGCTGGAGATTGGATTTGGGGTGATAAAGAGAACAGAAACCCGGCTGCCAAATGAAAAGAAGTTTGTAACAATTGATTTTGTTAAGTAGAAACAGGCGTGAAATAATACCGCGGTGAGGAAAAAAGTATGCAGATAAGAAAATGCACTCCGGATGCTATATCCAAATTGGCTATATTGAATAAGCAGTTGATAGAGGATGAAAAGAGCGATAATCCCATGAGTATTAAGGAACTGGAAGAACGCATGAGAGGGTTTTTAAACACAGAGTATGAGGCGTTCTTTTTTGTGGCAGAGGAGGCGATAGTGGGATATGCTCTTGTAAAAAACACCTGTACGCCCTTGTATTTGCGACAGTTTTTGATTGATAGGGCTTATAGAAAGAAGCACTACGGAACGGAAGCCTTTCAGGTGCTGCTCAAGCATCTTGGTGTAGAGAGTATTGACATAGAGGTTTTACCATGGAACGAGCGGGGCATGCATTTTTGGGAAAGTCTAGGATTCCGGGAAATCAGCAGATATATGAGGTTGGGATAAGGTGATGAAAGAGGATTTGCTTTTTTATAAAGAATACGAAGACTTCTACGCTATGGCAAAGCAGTCTAAGGCATTTGAAGCCTTTTGCCGAGATGCGTTTGGCGAAGATTTTTCACAGGACGGCTTCAGCGATGTGGCGCAGATTGATATGATTTTGAAATACATACCGAAAAGGGAAAATGTACATATTCTGGACATGGGTTGCGGCAATGGAAAGATGCTTAAGTATTTGCAGGAAAAAACAGGTGCTTTTATTCACGGCTTTGACTATTCCGAAGAAGCTATTGAAACTGCAAAGACGCGGTACCCCGAAAAGTCCGAGTTCCGTCAGGGTATTATCGGTGAGATAGAATATCCGGCAGAGAGCTTTGATGTGATAACCTCCATGGATACCATGTACTTTGCCCAGGATATGACTGCCTTTGTAGCGCAGGTGAAACGTTGGCTGAAGCCGGGCGGTGTGTTTTTCGCAGGGTATCAAGAGGGAGATGTGATGCCCAAGACAGAATGCGTGGAAACTACGGAAATTGCGAAAGCACTAACGGCCAACGGAATGGATTATGAAGTGTTTGACATCACCAAGCAGACCTATGATTTACTGCGAAAAAAGCGGGAAGCAGCCCTTGCCCATCAGGCAGAGTTTGAGGCGGAGGGAAATCAAAGGTGGTTTGACATGTTAATGTATCAGACGGAGTGTAGCTGTGAGCCTTTTGAGGAATTTGCCGGACAGATGGCGAGATATATTTTTGTAGTTGACGAAACCTGCGTTATGAGGCACAATGGTTATTGTGCGACCAAGAGCTAAAGAACTTTTGGTGCAGGTGTAGGAAAGGATTTACATATCATGGCTGAGAAAAAAGGTAGATTTGGCGTTCACGGGGGGCAATATATCCCGGAGATTTTGATGAATGCCATCATAGAATTGGAAGAGGCTTATGATCATTATAAAAATGACCCGGAATTTAACAGGGAGTTGACAACGCTTCTCAACGAGTATGCGGGCAGACCCTCTAATCTTTATTATGCGGAGAAGCTGACCAAGGCACTGGGCGGTGCCAAGATTTATTTGAAGCGTGAGGATTTGAATCACACGGGTTCCCATAAGATTAATAACGTACTGGGACAGGCGCTTCTTGCAAAGAAGATGGGTAAAAAGCGACTGATTGCGGAGACAGGAGCAGGTCAGCACGGTGTGGCTACAGCCACGGCAGCAGCCCTTCTTGATATGGAGTGTGTTGTTTTCATGGGCGAGGAGGATACCAAGCGTCAGGCGTTGAACGTGTACCGCATGAGACTTCTGGGGGCAGAGGTAATCCCGGTGACCAGCGGTACGGCGACCTTGAAGGATGCGGTTTCCGAGGCGATGAGAGAGTGGACCACACGGATTGATGATACACATTACTGCCTTGGTTCGGTAATGGGTCCCCATCCCTTCCCCACCATTGTCCGTGATTTTCAGGCGGTGATTTCCAAAGAGATTAAGGAACAAATACTTGCAAAAGAGAACCGTCTTCCGGATGCAGTGATTGCGTGTGTGGGTGGAGGCTCCAACGCAATCGGTAGCTTTTATCATTTTATAGAGGACAAGGATGTGCGTCTCATAGGCTGCGAGGCGGCGGGCAGAGGTATAGATACCTTTGAGACTGCCGCAACCATCAACACCGGCAAGCTGGGGATTTTCCACGGCATGAAGTCCTACTTCTGCCAGGATGAATACGGTCAGATTGCGCCTGTATATTCCATTTCTGCAGGCTTGGATTATCCGGGAGTAGGACCTGAGCATGCGCATCTTTATGATATCGGCAGGGCAGAGTATGTGCCTGTAACCGATGATGAGGCAGTGGATGCCTTTGAGTTTTTGTCAAGGACGGAAGGTATTATTCCGGCTATTGAATCCTCCCATGCGGTAGCCTATGCCATGAAGCTGGCTCCCACTATGGATAAGGATAAGATTATAGTGATTACCGTTTCCGGAAGGGGCGATAAGGATTGTGCGGCAATTGCACGCTACAGAGGGGAGGAGCTTTATGAGTAATCTAAAATCAGCCTTTATAAAAGGCAAGACATTTATCCCCTTTCTTACCTGTGGGGATCCGGACCTCGGAGCGACCGCCGGACTGATACGCGAGGCTGTGCAAAACGGTGCAGGCATAATTCAGCTGGGTATTCCCTTTTCAGACCCTACGGCAGAAGGACCGGTGGTTCAGGAGTCAAATATCCGTGCCCTTGCGGCAGGAGTAACTACAGATAAAGTGTTTGAGTTTGTGAAAGAGCTTAGAAGCGATGTGAAGATACCCATCGTTTTTATGACCTATGCAAATGTGGTATTTTCCTATGGGGCAGAGCGATTTATTGTCGGCTGTAAGGAAGCAGACGTTGACGGAATCATTATTCCGGACCTGCCCTTTGAGGAAAAGGAGGAATTTCATCCTCTTTGTAAGCAGTACGGAGTGGATTTGATATCCATGGTGGCACCGGCATCCAAGGAGCGAATAGCCATGATTGCAAAGGAAGCAGAGGGCTTTTTGTATCTGGTAAATGCAAGTGCAGGAGAACAAAAGGGGGTTGTTTCTGACATAAGTGTCATATTGGATATTATTCGTGAGAATACGGATATTCCCTGCGCTGTGGAGCTTGGAGATTCTACCCCGGAACAGGTAGAAAGGTATTCTACAATTGCAGATGGAGTGATTGTAAGAGGGATATTCAGAAAGTAAGTGATGGGAGCAGTTGTGAAACGACTGCTCCTATAGAGTAAAGTTTTTGTCAGTTGACTAAGAGAAAATAAATAGAGAGTACCAGA
>CALYZQ010000080.1 GCA_945609985.1 uncultured Lachnospiraceae bacterium
CGCCAATTCTTTCTATGTATTGGCATCAGCGGCACTTACCGTGAGCTTGCTTGGATTTCTGTTTACCCCTGCACTTTTGAGACTGTTATCTACACCGGAGCATGTTTTGGGAGATGCAGTATTATATATGAGAACTACCTGTGTGGGTATTATCGGAATTGCTTTTTATAATGGTGTGGCAGCCATATTGCGTGCGCTGGGAGATTCCAGAACACCGCTTTATTTCCTGATATTGTCCAGTATTATTAATGTTGGATTGGATTTGCTTTTTGTGTTGTCATTGGATATGGGCGTATTCGGTGTGGCGCTTGCTACCATTATTGCCCAAGCGGTTTCTGCAATCACAAGTTTAATTTATGCTTATCATAAAGTGCCGTATTTTAGGTTATCAAAAGCAGAACTCAAGCCGCAACCGAATATTATTGTAAAGTCCTTCAGGCTGGGTGTGCCGGTGGCTCTGCAGAATTCCATGATAGCAATTTCCTGTATGGTGTTACAGGGATTTGTAAATACATTCGGAGAAACCGTAATGGCGGCGTACACTATTATCAACAGGATTGAACAATTGGTAAATCAGCCCTATGGTTCTCTGGGAATGGCGCTTACAACCTATGCCGGACAAAATATGGGAGCGGGTAACATTGAAAGAGTGAAAAAGGGCTTTAGACAGTCTATACTTGTGGTTTTAGCCTTCAGTGTGCTTCTCATACCCATTGCTTATTTGTTGGGACCTCAGATTGTAGGCATCTTTGTGAAGGAGCAGGAGGTAATTGATATTGCTTACAGGGCACTTCGGATAACCAGCTTGTTCTATTTTGGTTTGGGAATGATCTATGTACCCAGAGCATTGTTAAATGGTTGCGGTGATGCGGCATTCTCTATGATAAACGGAGTAACGGAAGTGGCCTGCAGAATTTTGTTTGCAGTAATCTTTACAAGTATACCTTTCCTGGGTTATTGGGGAATCTGGATGACAACAGGTGCGACATGGTCCATAACGGCAGTTGTATGTGTTCTTAGATATTTTCAGGGAAAATGGAAGGTTAAGTCTATTGCGAAGAGAGCTTGACACAGATAGAGCCGGCAAATTGCACAAATAATATCCTGCGTTACATTGTCGATATTCACGAAAATAAGATTAAGAAGCAAAATTTACTGACATTTTTAGGCTTGATTTGTTAAAATGTGGTTATAACTATAGTATAAAACAGATTATGCAGAGAAAGGAAGATGTCGGTGTTTGCAAAAGGCGAATATGTAGTATGTGGCAATAAGGGTGTCTGTGTAGTGGATGAAAGAACTACACTGAATCTTTCAGGGGTAGACAAAGATCGGGAATACTATATTTTAAAACCGGTCTACGTGTCCGGAAGTACCGTGTATATTCCGGTGGATACAGCCAATGGTTCCATGCGCAGAGTGCTTAGCAGGGAACAGGTGGATGAGTTAATTCACGGAATTAAAGATATTCCATTGCTTGACACTACAAATGATAAGCTGTTGGAGCAGGAATACCGCGATTGCATTAGGGCAAATTGTTGTGAAGAACTGGTAAAGGTACTCAAGACAATCTATTTGCGCAAGCAGAAGAGATTGGAGAATGGCAGGAATGTGACGGCAGTGGATGCCAAATATTTCAAAATGGCGGAAGATACATTGTATGGTGAATTGGCAATTTCACTCAGCATGCCGCGGGAATCTGTAGAAGAATATATTACTGGAATAATTGAGACACAAGCATAAAAGAAGCCACATTCCGGATTCGGGATGTGGCTTTGTATTATAATTGTAAAAGCTTTGCGGCGTTTACCCCCAATATATTGGCTTTGTCCTCGGGAGTCAGCGGCATTTCCTGAATGCGTCTGATATAATCAGCCTGGTCCTCCCACGGGGAATCAGTAGCAAACAGTATTTTGTCAACGCCATGCTTTTTGACAATACGGACAAAAGCATCTTTTGTCAAATTTTCACTGAGAAGAGGTGCTTTTTCGGCATAGGGGGCCGGAGTGATAGCCCCGATTGCAAAGGCAGTGTCCATATATACGGGAGCACCTGCAAGGTCACTTTCCACTTCTTCCCAGCATCCCCAGTTGCCCATGTGTGCAAGCACAAACTTGGTTGGGTGTATTTCATCGATTACCTTGAGAATGTGGGACACGGAGGAATAATTGTGGTCGTAAATACCGATATCCATGCCGGCATGAATCAGGACAATCAGTCCAAGCTCTGAAGCAGCATCGATAATACGCAGCATACGAATATCATCCAAATCTACATTCTGATAAGCAGGATGGAGCTTGATGCCCTTAATTCCTGCGTCATGAAGCTTTTTGAGCTCTTCTTTATATTTTTCGAAGTCCGGGTGCAGACCGCCGAAGGCCACAATACCTTGTGCAAAGAGTGCATCCTTATTTGTGATGATGGAACTGTTTATTTTTTCTACCTGGGCGGTGTTGGTCATAACAGGAAGAGTCACGGAATAATTCACGCCTGCAGTTTGCATGGAGTGAAGAAGCCCGTTAAGCGTTCCATTGGAAAAAGGCAGTGTACAACTGTCCAGACTTAGCTTGTGGATAACCTGACCGGCAATGTTATCGGGAAAAGTATGCGTGTGAAAATCTATAATCATATGAAATCTCCTATGAAGTTAATTTGTGTTTTCAATGTTTTACTTTACTACAAGTATAACATAATGGCAAGAAGGTTATTCGCAATCCGCTAAGGTTGACAGTCGCTGTAAAATGTGGTAATTTGTAAGTTGTACTTTAGCGATTAAAAACATTAAAGTGTCGAAATTCAACGTGATAAAGTGAACGATAGAGAGGAATGTATTATGCCGGTTACAGATTTGTTAGAGCGCAATCATAAGCTTTATGGAGAAGAGGTTGCATTAGTGGAGTTGAACCCTACTGTGCAGGACACCAGAAAGTCCACATGGAAGGAGTATGACTTGGTACAGGCTACCTCCAATATTCCTTATAGAAGAGAGATTACATGGAGCATCTTTGATGAAAAGGCAAACCGTGTGGCAAATATGCTTTTGTCCAGAGGTATCCAGAAGGGTGACCGTGTGGCAATTTTGATGTTCAACTGTCTGGAATGGCTGCCGATTTATTTCGGTATTTTAAAGACAGGTGCCATTGCAGTCCCCTTTAACTTCAGATTTGCAGCAGATGAGATTAAGTATTGCGCAGATTTGGCAGAGGTACATGTACTGTTTTTCGGTCCTGAATTTATCGGACGTATTGAATCCATAGAGGATGAACTCAGCAAGGGCAGACTGCTTATCTATGTGGGAGACGGATGCCCTACCTTTGCAGAAAGCTACAGAGAGCTGGTGGCAGACTGTTCCAGCCAGGCGCCTTTGGTGCGTTTGGAGGAAGAGGATGATGCTGCTATTTACTTCTCTTCAGGTACTACAGGATTCCCCAAGGCGATATTACATAACCATGAAAGTTTAATGCAGGCTGCGCAGATGGAGCAGAGACATCACATGACGGATAGGGATGATGTATTCCTTTGTATCCCGCCTCTATATCATACCGGCGCCAAATTCCACTGGATGGGAAGTCTGTGCGCAGGTAGTAAGGCAGTGCTCTTGAAGGGTACTTCACCTGAAACAATTTTGGAAACCATTTCTAACGAGGGATGTACCATTGTATGGCTGTTAGTGCCCTGGGCACAGGATATTTTAGAGAGTCTGGACAGGGGCGATTTGAAGATTTCCGATTATCAGTTGGATCAGTGGAGACTGATGCATATTGGTGCACAGCCCGTTCCTCCCTCATTGATTAAGCATTGGAAAGAATACTTCCCCCATCACAGCTATGATACCAACTATGGCTTGTCCGAGTCTACCGGTCCCGGCTGTGTGCATCTGGGTATGGAAAATATACATAAGGTGGGAGCAATCGGTGTTCCCGGCTATCGTTGGAAATGTAAAATTGTGGACGAAAACGGCAACACCTTACCTCAGGGAGAGGTGGGTGAGCTTTGCGTAAAGGGTCCCGGTGTCATGACCTGTTATTACAATGACCCTAAGGCAACAGCTGAAACCATAAAAGACGGCTGGCTCTTTACCGGAGATATGGCAATGCAGGATGAGGATGGTTTCTACTTCCTGGTTGACAGAAAGAAGGATGTTATTGTCAGCGGTGGTGAAAATATTTATCCTGTGCAGATAGAGAATTTCTTAAACGCTTATGAAAAGGTAAGTGATGTGGCTGTTATCGGTCTTCCGGATAAGCGTCTGGGTGAGATTACCGGTGCCATCATAGCGATTAAGGACGGTATGACCTGTACGGAGGAAGAGATTGAAGCATACTGCAAGGAGCTTCCCCGCTACAAACGTCCCAAGCGTATTATCTTTGCAGAAGTACCCAGAAATGCAACGGGTAAGATTGAAAAGCCGGCACTTCGCAAGAAGTACGGTGCGGAGCAATTGGTTGCCCAGCAGATAGAAGGATAATGTAAAGGAGTTGTGCATAGCACAGCTCCTTTATTGTATGATGCAAGCGGCAGAGGTAGGAGGGACGGATACCATAGCACAAGCAGTGCATTCTGAGCACGCCGGTCCTTAGCGAGGTAAATGCGTCGTAAGATGCATTGTGGCGAGCTTAGTACCGCTGCGCTGCGAAGCATAGCGAAAGCGTGCCTGCGGATGCTATGGTATCCACGCCTCCTGCCTCCGCCGCTTGCATTAAAATAAAAAATATTTTTTTTGTTATGTATAATTCCTTTATGATGGGCATATACTTTAAACGTAGCGATGAACAAATGCGCTATTGACAACTGAAAGCAAAGTTACTATACTGTAAATTGTTGGAAGTATTCCTCGATAGCTCAATGGTAGAGCACTCGGCTGTTAACCGAGTTGTTGTAGGTTCGAGCCCTACTCGGGGAGGTTCAGGGGAGTCTTAGGACTCCCTTTTTATCTAGGCGGATATGCAGGTCACATGATGACGGGGAGGCTTAAATGAGTGTATTAGGGAAGTTAGAACCGCAAAGGGTGTTTAATTATTTTGAAGAAATCACAAAGATTCCTCATGGTTCGGGGAATGTAGATGCCATCAGTAATTATCTGGCAGAATTTGCAAAAGAACAGGGATTGTTTTACATACAGGATGAACTGAAAAATATTATTATTGTGAAGGAAGCATCGAAGGGCTATGAAAAGGAACCTGCAGTGATTTTGCAGGGGCATATGGATATGGTGGCTGTGAAGAGTCCGGATTGTAACATTGACTTAAAACAGGAAGGGCTGCAGGTCGCTACAGAGGGAGATATGGTATATGCCAAGGGAACCAGCCTTGGCGGTGACGACGGAATTGCGGTGGCATATGTGCTTGCTATTTTGGAGTCCGATACGATAAAACATCCCAGACTGGAAGTGGTATTTACTGTGGATGAAGAGGTTGGAATGGAAGGGGCAACAGGCATTGATTTATCCATGCTTACCGCAAAGC
The DNA here is from genome assembly GCA_945609985.1 of uncultured Lachnospiraceae bacterium. Classification (GTDB taxonomy): domain Bacteria; phylum Bacillota; class Clostridia; order Lachnospirales; family Lachnospiraceae; genus Acetatifactor. Next base: position 5,466 of record CALYZQ010000080.1, read on the forward strand.
GAATGCTGAATCTGGATTCGGAGGACGAGGGCATTTTACTTACCGGTTGTGCGGGAGGCGTGAGACAAAAATGTACCCTTACATTACGCCAAAAGGAACAAAAAGGAATTGCCTATAAAATAACCGTGAAAGGGCTTCTTGGTGGTCATTCCGGTGTGGAGATACACAAGGAAAGAGGTAATGCCATCAGTCTGCTTGGCAGGATACTTTGTGAGATTGGAAGAGAGTGTACATTTCAGCTGGTGCATGCAGAGGGTGGAGAAGCAGACAATGCAATCCCCCGTGAGGCAAGTGCAGTGATTTTGCTTGCGGATGGTGAAGAAAGTACATTGGAAGCAATTGTAACAAGGTTGAATAGTGAAATTTTAGGGGAACTTGCCACAAGAGACAGTAAGGTGCAAATAGTATTATCGAAGCTGGGAACAACAACTGCCATGTGTGCAGAGGGAAAAGATACACATAGGGCAGCAGAGTTTCTTTGGGCACTTCCCAACGGCGTACAGTGTATGAGCGCAGACGTGGAGGGGTTGGTAGAAACGTCCTTGAATTTGGGTGTGCTTTGCTATGAAGCCGGTGAATTCAGCGTGACCATATCACTTAGAAGCAGTGTGGAAAGTTCCAAAAAGGCGTTGGTTGAAAAGGTGGCGGCCATCACGCGGCTGGCAGGCGGAAAATATACATTATCAGGAGACTATCCGGGTTGGAAATATCGTGCGGTTTCACCTCTTCGGGACAAGATGGTGAGGATATATGAAGCGATGTATGGTGAAAAACCTAAGGTTGAGGCTGTCCATGCCGGGCTTGAGTGTGGAATCATAGCAGATAAAATACCTGATTTGGACTGTGTGTCTTTTGGACCGCAAATGGAGAAAATTCATACTACGGAAGAACGATTAAGTATTTCTTCTACGAAGAGAGTGTGGGAGTATCTGCTAAAGATACTGGAAGAACGGGAGGATTAAGAATGGAATTTTCAAAGGAAAAAATGAAGCAAATCAGAAGACTTTTGGTATTTGCGGCTTTTTTAGTGTTGGTACTGATGTATAGTGAGATTGCATTTGGTGGGGTTGTGTTTTTGATAGGTATTATAAGACCGTTTATATATGGTGGAATCATAGCATTTGTATTGAATTTGCCAATGAAGGGACTGGAGAACGGTCTGTTCAAAAAGTGGAACGGAAAAGTGGCGAGAGGATTAAAGAGACCTCTTTGCATGCTTTTGTCTGTAGTGGCGGTTTCTGTTGTGATTACCCTTGTAATTTCACTGATGGTGCCTCAGATTACCAAAGCATTTACTGTTTTGGGACAAAAAATCCCACCATTTTTCAATGATTTGATAGCTGAGCTTGAAAACCTCAGTGTGAAGTATCCGGAGCTGGAAAATCAGATTGCCATGTTACAGGACATTGAGTTTAACTGGGACGCTATCATGGACAGTGCAATAAAAATTCTGAAAAACGGAGTTGGCAGTATGCTGACCTCTACCGTGAGCGTTGCGGGAAGCATACTGGGTGGAATTGTAAATGCTGTAATAGCATTTATATTTGCGTTATATATACTGTCACAGAAGGAAAAGCTTGCAGATCAGGGAAAACGGATTTTGAGTGCGTATCTGCCCGGAAAAGTGAAGGATGGTACACTTAAGGTTTTGGGGCTGTTGCATGTGAATTTTAGTAATTTTATTACGGGTCAATGTCTGGAAGCAGTGATATTGGGAACTTTGTTTGTGATTGCCATGACAATTTTTGGCATGCCCTATGCAATGATGGTAGGCGTGTTAATCGGTTTTACTTCGCTGATACCTATTGTAGGGGCATTTATCGGCTGCGCTGTAGGCGCTTTTCTGATTGTAATTGAAAACCCCATGCTGGCGTTCTGGTTTATTATCATGTTTTTGATTATCCAACAGATTGAAGGAAATCTGATATATCCCAAGGTAGTGGGTAATTCTGTGGGACTTCCTTCGATTTGGGTGCTGGTTGCAGTCAGTTTGGGCGGCAGCATGTTTGGTGTTGCAGGTATGTTATTCTTTATTCCATTGCTTTCCACAGCGTACGCACTTTTGCGAGAAGGGGTCAACAAGCGTAATATGGGGAAGGAAATCGTTGCAGAAGTTGCACAGGAAATGACCAAAAAGGATGAGAACACCACGAAAACACAAAATTGTGTGACGGTAGAAAAGCCTGCAAAGTCCGATAAAACCTCGGAAAAACGCAAACACTGAAAAATTTGTTGAAAAAAATTAAAAAATATGCAAAAAAACTATTGCAATTTTTTGAAAGACGCGCTATAATACAATTCGTGCTACGGGGTGTGGCTCAGCTTGGTTAGAGCGCCGTCTTAGGGAGGCGGAGGTCGCGAGTTCGAATCCCGCCACTCCGACGCAGGAGATCAACAGAAATGTTGGTCTCTTTTTTTGATAATTTTAGGAAAAAGAGAGTAATTTATCTATACAAAACCAGAACAATGTGATAAAATAAAGATAACTAGGGAAAAATAACACTAAGTGTCATAATTGTTATTCGCGACAAGGAATGTTGCAAGTAAAGAAGGTGATGTCATGGAGAGAATCACAGAACAGGAAGTTTTACAGGCATTGAAAAATCGTGAAATGCAGGTATATTATCAGCCACAATATGATACTCTGACAAAGAGCATTAAAGGTGCGGAGGCTCTCGTTCGTTGGTTTAAACCGGACGGGACACTTGTGATGCCCGGTTCTTATATTCCCATGCTTGAAGAAACAACAGCGATATTGGAGCTTGATTGGTATATGACGGAACGTGTCTGCGAATTTATGAAAAGGCAAAAAGAAGCCGGATTCTCTTTGATACCCATTTCAATAAATTATTCCAGAAGGCATGTTCAGGAAGAAGACTTTACAGAGAAACTGTGTGAGATAGTAGACCGATATCAGATTCCACGGAAATTAATCATTGTAGAAATTATGGAATCAGTTTTGGAGGAGAAAGCCGTAGAAGTAATTGCACTGATTAAAAAGGTGAGAGAATCCGGATTTAGTGTGGCAATTGATGACTTTGGTAGCGGATTGTCTTCACTTAGCTTTGTAAAAGATATTTCGGCGGACATACTCAAAATAGACAGATCTCTATTGAGTGGTAATTGTGAAGACGAGAAAGAGCGAATTGTTTTGGAAAGTATTTTTATGTTTGCTCATCGTCTGAAACTGACCACGGTTGCAGAGGGCGTAGAGACTGAGGAGCAGTTGAACTTTTTAAAGACCTGCGATTGCAAAATGATACAGGGATTCCTGTTTGCGAGACCTATGCCGGAAAGTGATTTTATAAATGCCTGTAAGGAGAATACCAAAGAGCAGGCTGGGGACTATTTTGAGCAGATTCAGGATACTTATGGGGCACTCAATCTGCTTTTGGATGCTGTTCTTACCTGTTATCCGTTGATTATCATGGTAAATCTCACAAGGGACAGTTATTATATGATGGCTTATGAGAATTTCACGACGCAGACCTGTTCTTCCACAGGCGTATTTCATGAGCTGATTGAAGGTGGTGCGTTAAGTATGCATCCGGAGGACCGGGAGCTGTTTATCAATGTGTTTAATAGGGAGAATCAGCTTGCGGCAATTGCAAGGGGAGAAAAGTATGTCAGAGCCATTACCAGGCAGCTGGGAGATGATGGGGTCTACCGCAAGGTAGAAACGACCAATTTCTTCGTGAAGAGTCCTTATTCGGAGGATGCGTTGGCTATTACACTGAGCCATAGCCTGGAGGAATAAATGTAGAATATGAAATGTAAAAGAAGTCTGCCGGACGTAAAGCTTGGCAGACTTTTTGCAAGTAAGCGGCAGGGGCCGGGAGGGGCACCATGACACAAGCAGCGCATTCTGAGCACGCCGGTCCTTAGCGAGGTAATTGCGTCGTAAGATGCAATTAAGCGAGCTTAGTACCGCTGCGATGCGAAGCATAGCGAGAGCGTGCCTGCGGCTGTCATGGCGCCCCTTCCGGCCCCTGTCGCTTACTTGCATCATGGCTACCGTATTGCGGCAGCCATATTTTAGATTGAAAATCAGCCGCTTACGGACGGCAGGTTTCCGAGATTGTTGTTCTTTGACATCAGCCTTGGAATTTGGAACTTCAACTAAAGCTGCATAGGCAAGCTGTGCACCTAATTCTTTTTTGTCTGTATCCATTTTAATTCTCCATATTTTATAGAACATTACAAGTAACATTCCTAGTATTTGAAGGAAGCATAAATATATGCGTTTAGAGATGTTGGAAGTTTATTTGGAAAAAGCAAAGTGTAGTAGATAAAAGGCTTGTATGTTATAATTAATAAAGATAAACTAAAAAGGTAGGAAGTATAAATGAGATTTGCAATTATTTCAGATATCCATGGTAATTTGCCGGCACTGGATGCTGTGTTGGAGGATGCGGAAGAAAATGGCGCGGACAGCTATATTTTTGTGGGAGACTATTGTCTCAGTAATCCCTATCCAAATGAGTGTATTACCAGGATTCGGGAGCTTAATAATAAATATGTGATTCGGGGAAATGAAGAAAGATATTTGGAAAATCTCGTGGGAAAAGATCAAAGTACCTGGACGGATGGGCAGATGCAGATTTCATATTGGAACTATCAGAATATCAGTCGGGATAATTTGGAATACATATTGTCTCTTCCCACCAGGCTGTCTCTACTCATAGGGGATGTGACCTTACAGATAGCTCATTCCTCAGAGGAATTCATAGGGGATGCGGAAGGCAGGATATTCGGACCTGCAAAAGTAGCAAAACGATATCAGGACTGCTTTATCACGTTAGAAATTTTTAGGAAAGATATCCGGAAATGCTTAAGTGAGGATGATACTTTTTTGAATGCTTGGGAAGCGTTGTCAGAGGGAATTTACATTTTCGGGCATACCCATCTGCAGTGGAATTATCAGTCAAAGGATGGCAGGAAGGTGTTACTAAATCCCGGTTCCTGTGGTTTGCCCTTGGATTGTGTGGAAGGTGGTATGCCTTATACGCTGTTGGATATATCAGATATGGGGGATATCACAGTAGAGGAAAGAAGAGCTTTCTTTGATAGGAAGGCTTATCTGGAGTGTTTTAGGGAAAGTGATCAGTTTGCAAAAGCCAATGTCTGGAGCAAAGTGATACTGAAGGAACTAAAGACGGCCAGAGAACATTTGACGTTCTTTTTACAGGATGTGGAGAAGTATGCTGTGGAGATTGGAGATAATCAGAGACCGTTTTCTGTTCCTACCTGGGAGCAGGGCTTTGCGCGGTGGCAGGAAAGTTGCAGGGAATGTGATTTCGCGGAGGAGTTGCCTTGAGGAAGATGTGTACTGCAAAATTGATATTGCGTTGTCAGTGAAATGGTGCTATGATTATAAAAAATAAGGAGGAAAGTACTATATGAGAAGATATGTTATGTTTGCATAGCAGAGGCTATTGCAATGAAAAGTGAATTGTTATAGCCAAAGCTATTCCTAAAAGAAATATGAATTTAGGAGGCAAATATGGGCTATATAAAAGCAGAGAAAATTCTGCCGATAGAAATCATAGAATTAATTCAGCAGTATGTGGACGGACAAAATATATATATTCCGAGAAAATCCGAGAACCGACAGGTGTGGGGAGCGAGTACCGAAATCAAACGGGAGCTTCATTCCAGAAATCAACAGATATATGCAGATTATCAGTCGGGAATGACCGTGTCAGAGCTGGCAAGACGGTATTATCTGTCAGTCAAAAGCATACAGCGGATTATCAGAGTTTATCGAACATAAAGGAATGGGCCGATACGGGAGCACATCATAGCAGGTGTATCAGTATCGGCTCATTTTTATTTCTAAAAAAGTATGAGGTGGTTGTTTCCTTCGGATTATATTATGATAAGAGTTGTGGCAGTGAAGTCTGCCGCAGATTAAAAGCAGGCAGAATTTATAGAGGAGATTCAGAATGTTTGAAATCGTAAAGAATTATAGGGACAATGAGGCATTAAGACATAGTTTCAATGAATTGGCAGGGAAGACCTTCGGACTTAACTTTGAGGATTGGTATCAGAACGGTTTTTGGACGGATAACTATAACCCCTATTCCGTTGTTATTGACGGCAGGGTGGTGGCAAATGTGTCCGTGAACCGTACCGATATGGAGATAAACGGTGAGGTGAAGCATTTCCTTCAGCTTGGCACGGTGATGACGGAGAAATCCTACCGAAATCAGGGACTTAGCAGAAAAATCATGGAGCAGATAGAAGCGGATTTTGATGGGAAGGTAGATGGCTATTATCTTTTCGGTAACGACAGCGTGTTGGATTTCTATTCCAGATTCGGATTCCGGAAAGCAAAGGAGTATCAGTATTCAAAGAAAGTGTCAAACACAGGAACGGCGCAGGTTAAGAAGGCTATTATGAAAAATCCTGAAAGCTGGAAACAACTGGAGAGTGTCATGAATCGCAATGTGTTCCGTGGCAGATTTGACATGGTTAACAACAACGAGCTCATTATGTTTTATGTGACGAAATTTATGCAGGAGAATGTATTCTATCATGAGGCTACGAAT
>CALYZQ010000081.1 GCA_945609985.1 uncultured Lachnospiraceae bacterium
ATGATATCGCCATCATTTAACGTCTCCATGTACTCGGCAGGGCGGCCGTTTAAGGTGGTCACGATAGCGCGTCCTGCGGAACGGCTCAAATCAAAGTTAATATAATCAAATACATCTACATATACATAGCTGCTCTTACCTTTTAAGGTTACTGCCTGTCTGTTGACAATGACGATAATATCTTTTATTGCGGGAGCTTCTTCACGAACCTCTTCTGTCTCGCTTGAGCTGTTCTCCTCAGCTTCTTTTTCCTGAACACTTATAGTTTCTTTAACAGCTTCCTCGTCGTTTACTGTTCCGCTCTCCACGGGTTCCTCAATATCGGTATCTGCATCATCTTCCACAGGAGACTCTTCCAAAACTTCTGTACTAAAGCTTACCATAAAGGCTTCATATACCTTGCTGTCCGCCTTTGCAGGGGTTTCATTAACCTTGATATCACCGCCGAGAGGTACATCCATAAATTCAGCAATCTCCTGCACAGTATAGTAGTTCCGAATATTAATGTCATCCCCTTCATGGATACCATAAAATTCATTCTCCAGCTTACCGTTTACTTCTGCCGTTTTAGGCAGGCTGATTTTATTTCCATTTACAACAATATTCAGACTGTCAGATAATTCATTCAGCTTACCAAGCTCCATGGAAGCCGCATCACCAGCAGTTGAGGCAGTCACCTCAACCTTATCTCCGTTATGTAACTGGGTGTACATATCTGCCACATTTCCGTTTACCGTAATAACAGCAGCTTCACCTGTTGCTCCGCGTACAATACGACTCTTTCCGTTGACTGCAAAAGTCAAAGCCTGTCCTCTTTTAGGGAAAAGGTCCTGATTCGGATACTGGGACTGCATTGCCGCATCAGCAACCGTAAGCTTTCCATTGTCGTAAAGCTTGATTCTGACTCCGTTAAATTCCACAAAGATAAAGTTGTTACTCTGCTCATAATAGCTTAAGCAAATACCGATTGGAGTAACCATCATGGAATCCCTGCGCGCATCATTCTGTTCAAAGGTGATACTCTGCATCACTTCTTTTCCGCGGATGGCAACACGCTCTTTTGCAATTCCAAGCTGTTCTGCCAGACTTTCCGTATAGCCTGAAATCATACCGCCGCCACCAACGACAAATACGGCACTGACAGGCTTTTCGCCGTTAAGCTCACGGATTCCGTCAGCAACCTTCTGTGTCATACTCTTTACGGATGGCTCAACCAAAGTCATTACTTCTTTGGCCGTGATTGTCTGAGGAAGACCAATGATATCCGTATATTCAATAACCTCATTTTCATCGGCACTTCTTTTAATTTTCTCAGCGGTCTCAAAATCCACAAGACAATGCTGCACAATCAGTTCAGTCAGGCTGTCACCTGCAACGGGAATCATACCATAAGCGGTAATTGTACCTTCTTTTGTGATACAAATATCGCTTGTTCCTGCACCTACGTCCACAAGGGCAAGATTCAACATACGGAACTTTTCGGGAATCGCTACCTGAATCGCAGCAATTGGCTCCAATGTCAGATTCGCGACACGAAGTCCTGCCAATTCTACCGCTTTATATAAACCATCCACTACATCATCAGGTAAAAAGGTTGCAATCAAATCCACGGCAATTGTCTTTGCCTTGTGACCTTCCAGATTACTAATCTGATAGCCATTCATATAAAAACGCATGGGGGTATAGCCAACACAATAAAACTTTACATCTGAATCGTTACCCTTTTGAAATTCTTCATATGCCTTTTCAACACCTAATGTCGAAAGAGCATAAATATCCTCTTCCGTTATCTCTTTATCATTCTCAAAGCTTTGTTCAACATAGGTAGTTACAGTGCGCAGCACACGTCCCGCAGCTGCAATACAGACTTCCGTAAGACTTCTGTTTATCGCTTCCTCCAGCTGCTCTTTTACATAAGCAATGGTCTCTCCAACCTTTCCGATATCATGAATCTGACCGTCAATCATTGCTCTGGTCTCATGCTCTTTTGCATATTGGGCCACCACATGAAAACTGCCACCGTTCATATAGCCCACAGTACCTACAATACTTCTGGTTCCAATATCCAGACCGAATACCAATTGTCCCTGCTTTTCTCTTACTCCTGCCATGTAAAAGCCTCCAGTTTCTTATCTATTTGACGGTAGGAATCCGCCAGCAACCCACTATTATCAATCACAAAATCACAGGCTTCACGGAACTCTTCTTCCGTCAGCTGATTATCCATGATGTTTTGTATCTTCTCTTCAGAATAACCTCTTGAGTACATTAATCTTTTTCTTCTGACATTGCTATCGGCATAAATATACCACATTTCATTCACAAGCTCCTTGTAGCCTGCTTCGATTAATAAAGCCGCCTCCACAAAGAAAAGTTCAATATCAGGGTTTTCTAATGCGGCTTCATATTTTGCCATCAGGTAATCCTTCACGGCAGGATGTACTATTTCATTCACCTGCCGCAAAAGCTCTTCGTCACCGAAAATCTTATCAGCCATCACGGCTTTATTGATTTCGCCGTCTTCATCCACAATATCGCTTCCCAATAGTGTTACCAGTCTGTCAAAGCATTCCGTTCCGGCCCTCTTCACCTCATGGGCCGCTTCATCCGCCAGATAAATCTCACACTTATAATGTCTTTTGATATATTTCAAAATCTCTGACTTCCCGGCTCCAACGCCGCCTGTTATTCCTATGAATTTCATCTCATACTCCCCGGCTTATTTTGCCTCGTACCAGTTTTCTCCGCTGTGCATATCCACTTCGAGGGTGACAGCCAAATCTGCCGCGGACTTCATGTTCTCTGACAAAATCCGCTGCACTGCTTCCTTCTCATCCTGATATGCCTCAATCAGCAATTCATCGTGCACCTGTAAAATCAGCTTTGATTTCAGTCCTTCATCCTTTAATGCCTTCCAAACCTTAATCATTGCAATTTTGATAATATCAGCTGCAGTACCCTGAATGGGGGAATTCATTGCCACTCTCTCACCAAAGGAACGCTGCATAAAATTGGTGGAAGAAAGCTCCGGAATGGGTCTTCTCCTACCGAACAGGGTTGTCACATAACCGTGTTCCTTTGCATCAGCCACCAGCTTATTCAAAAATTCCTTAACCTTGGGATAGGTTTCAAAATACTGTTCAATGTATTTTGCCGCCTCCTTGGGTGTAATACTTAAATCCTGACTTAGTCCAAAGGAACTGATGCCGTATACAATACCAAAATTAACTGCCTTGGCATTTCTTCTCTGTAAATCCGTTACCTCCTCAAAGGGTGTATGGAACACCTTGGAAGCCGTAATTCTGTGTATATCCTCATCCATGCGGTATGCTTCAATCAGCTGCTCATCCCCCGACATGTGGGCCAGCACCCTAAGCTCAATCTGGGAATAATCCGCATCAATCAGCACACATCCTTCCCTCGGTACAAACACCTTGCGGATTCTTCTGCCAAGCTCCATACGCATGGGAATGTTCTGCAAATTGGGCTCTGTGGAACTGATGCGTCCCGTGGCAGTAATGGTTTGATTAAAATTCGTATGAATGCGGTTATCCTCACGGATATAGTTTGCAAGTCCGTCAGCATAGGTGGACTTTAATTTGGTAAGTCCTCTGTATTCCAGAATATCCTTCACGATGGGATACTCCGCCGAAAGCTTTTCCAGCACATCCGCTGCCGTGGAATAACCGGTTTTGGTCTTCTTACCACCTGGAAGCTGCATCTTTTCAAACAGCACCTCACCCAGCTGCTTGGGTGACTGGATATTAAAGCTTAATCCTGCCTGCTCATGAATGGACTTCTCCAGTTCTTCAATGCGGGATACCAGGGCATTTCCGTACTCCTTAAGTTCATCCCTGCGCACTGTAATGCCTTCCTTCTCCATATCATATAAAATAAGGGAAAGCGGCATTTCCACTTCTGTCATCAGCTGATCCATTCCGTTTTCGGAAAGCTTCTCCAATAATATTGATTTTACCTTTCGTGCAACATATGCACCATAACAGTAAAAATCTTTCACATTCTCCGGATTCTTAATATACGCATCCGCTTTGGAATTCTTACCAAATACTTCCGTCACTCCGGGTATTGTCATACCCAGATGTTCTGCGGCAACCGCTTCCATGTCATAATCATTTTTGAGCGGATTCAACAAATATGCCGCAATCAACACATCAAAATAGGAATCTGTATTCTCTGCCTGAATATATTGATACTGATTTTTTATATCAAAGGTATTGATTTTTGTCTTTTCTGACAATGTCTTTACCGCTTGTACAATCTCCGGTTCCTCTGAGGGAGCTGCAAAAAGCGTCATCTGACCATCTGCCTCCCCGCTTGCAGGAAGTGCATAAAAGTAAGTCTCCTCCTCTGATAAGGAAATTGCTACCGCAAACAATTTCTCACTTTCGCGAGCCAGTAACAATCCCACTTCATCAAGCGCTTCTGCCTTCTTAAGAGTGGAAATACATTCATCTTTAGAAGCGAGTTTTTGAAAACTCTTAACCGCTTCATTCTCCTGCTCGCTTCCTTCCACGTCAAAGCGTTGTAACAGCTGCCTGAATTCCAGCTTTTTAAAGAGTGCATATGCTTCCTTGGTATAAAAGCCTTCCGCTTGTGAAGCTTCATAATCAAGTTCCACGTCACAGTCAACTTTTATGGTAGCAAGCTTCTTACTTAAATCAGCCAGCTCACGGTTTTCCTTCAGTGTTTCTTTTACGCTCTTTTTGGATATTTCCTCTACATGAGCATAAATATTTTCAATGGAACCATATTCAACCATGAGTGCAGTTGCCGTTTTCTCCCCTATCTTGGGAACTCCGGGTATATTATCCGCAGTGTCACCCATCAGTGCTTTCAACTCAATAAACTGAAGTGGCGTAACCTGATAAGCTGCCTTTACGTCATCCTCGTAATAATCCTCTATCTCCGTTCTGCCCATTTTGGTTTTGGGAATACGGATTTTAATCTTTGTGGAAGCAATCTGTAAAAGGTCTCTGTCTCCGGAAACAAGTGAAACCTCTAAGCCGTTCTTCTCCGCTTTCTTGGCAAGGGTACCCAGAATATCATCCGCTTCCAGTCCTGCCTGTTCCATAATTACAATCCCCATCGCCTTAAGCACTTCTTTCATAACAGGTACCTGTTCTCTCAGTTCTTCAGGCATGGGCTTACGTGTTCCCTTATACTGTTCAAACATTTCATGGCGGAAGGTTTTGGCATGTACATCAAATGCCACGGCCAGATAATCAGGCTTTTCCTCCTCCAAAATTTTAAACATAATATTTAAAAAGCCGTAAATTGCATTGGTATGCAACCCACTCGCATTACTCAAATCCGGCACTCCGTAAAAAGCCCTGTTCAATATACTATGTCCGTCAATTAATACCAGTTTTTTACTCATATTCCCTCGTCTCTACAATACAAACCACAGAACAATACCTACTACGGCAAGTATTGCCATAATTCCCAAACAAATAAATAATTTACGCCATTTCTTATGCCGACGCAAACTGAGCTCTGCTTCATTCAGTCTTATCTGCAATTCATTTTGCAGATCAAATGCATCGCCGTCTTCCAGACGCTGCATTCCTTCTGTCACAAGAAACTGAATAACAAGCTCCTCTTTGCATTCCTCGCACACTTCCATATGGCTGCAAAACTCCTTCAAGGTACGAAAATCCATTTTTCGTCCCACAAAATCAGGAATCAGATGCTCAAAATTTTTACATTCCATTGTTTACACCCCTACAATTCATCCCACAAAAAGATTACTTGCATACATAATAACTATACAACATCTTGTGCCAAATAGCTAGTAAAACATCAACAAAAAACCGCCTATTTACGAATTTGTAAATAAGCGGTTATACTGCCGGCAATGGGACTTGAACCCATACGGTGTTGCCACCAACAGATTTTGAGTCTGCCTCGTCTGCCATTCCGACACGCCGGCATTGTCGTGTTTCCTTACGACGAAAGTTATCATATCACAAATACTGTTACATTGCAAGCGAATTTTTCTATTTTTGCAAAAAATTGTTACACTTTTTTATCGGTACTCCATCTGCACTTCCACAGTGTTTCCTTCCATGGTTACTGTCGCAATACTTCCCGTAACAAGCGGCATCATGGGCGCTACATGCCCGATATCCAAATCCATCAAAACCGGAACATTATATTTTCCTGCCACTTCAAGCACTGCCTGATAAGCATCGAGCCCCATCATTTCCTCCCCATTTCTGGGACGTCCGAACATAAAACCTTTTACATGCTGAAACCATCCGGCATGCTCCATCTGCCACATGGCACGTCTGGTGCTGAACACATTGATATCACAGGCCTCCAAAAACCAGATGATGCCATCATCCTTGTATTTTTCACAAAATTCTGCAGTCTTATCATAATTAGTACCCAGCAGATTTACAAGGCAATCCATGCAACCGCCCAGAAGTCTGCCGGTCATTGTTAGGCGAATACCTTCCTCAGTACATGCAGTTCCATCCATCATCCTGCCATTATAATATAATTTCAAAATGTTAGGCTCCGTCACATTGTAAGGTACTAAAGGTTTTTCTGCATCTTTTAAGGATTCCTTCTCCCACAAAGCATAGCTTCCCACAGACCTCTTTTTACCTGTAAGCAGTTCGTACGTATCCGTCAGGGATTCATGCCATGGCTCCATACCGTAGGTACCTGCACAGGGACCGTAAATAGTTGCCACATCACAAAGTGTTGTAAGCAAATATGTAAAATTGGTATTATCCGAATATCCGAGATACCACTTGGGAGATGCTTCTTTCAGCTTTTCAAAGTCCACATAGTCCAGTATCTCGCACATAAGCTCGCCGCCACCGCAGGAAATCAGACAGTCAATGTTCTTTGACAGATACATCTCCATAAGCTCCGCAGCACATTTTTCGGGAGTGTTACTGATACCCACTCCACAGGATGAATATGCATTTACTCCGGGCAGTGTCCGATAACCAAGCTCCTGCCATTTTATCAGCGCATTGTCAAAGGCAGACTTGTACGGCTCCGTGGCACAGCCAAAGGAAGGAGCTGGAAAGCCTATGGTTCCATTTGCTTGTAAATCCTGTGGGTATCTCATCTTCTTTTCTCCTATCCGTTAGGGAACAGCTTATTATAAATCTCAAAGCCGTCAAAGGTTGCAAAATAGTCTTTTGCGGTCTCTTTACGACGAATTAACTGTACGCTGCCATCCTCTTTTAAAAGAAGCTCGGCACTCTTCAACTTACCGTTGTAATTATATCCCATTGCAAATCCGTGGGCTCCTGCCTCGTGAATCACCATATAATCACCGATTTCCACCTTGGGAAGCATTCTGTCGATAGCAAATTTATCGTTATTTTCACAGAGGGAACCTGTCACATCATACTTGTAATCACAGGACTCATTTTCCTTACCAAGCACTGTAATATGGTGATATGCTCCATACATTGCGGGGCGCATCAAATTTACCGCACAAGCATCCACACCGATGTACTCCTTGTGGGTATGCTTCTCATGAATAACCTTGGTCACCAAATGACCGTAAGGTGCCATCATAAAACGGCCAAGCTCCGTATATATCTTTACATCACCCATACCTGCAGGTACCAATATCTCTTCATATACCTTTCTGACACCCTCACCGATTACACGGATATCATTAGGCTCCTGATCCGGCTTATAGGGTACACCGATACCGCCGGAAAGATTAATAAAGGTAATATGTGCTCCGGTCTCCTCCTTCAGCTTCACCGCTGTCTCAAACAGGGTTCTTGCTAGCGTCGGGTAATACTCATTGGTTACGGTATTGCTTGCAAGGAATGCATGAATACCGAAATTCTCAACACCCTTTTCCTTCATCACCCTAAAGCCCTCAAAAAGCTGCTCGGTGGTAAAACCGTACTTAGCATCTCCGGGATTATCCATAATGCTGTTGCTGATGGAGAAATATCCGCCGGGATTATAACGGCAGCTTAAAGTCTTGGGCAGATATCCCACCGTCTTTTCCAAAAAGTCAATATGGGTAAAATCATCCAGATTAATGGTTGCTCCCAGCTTCACCGCATACTCAAACTCCTCTGCCGGTGTATCATTGGAGGAAAACATAATATCCTCACCGGGAACTCCCATAGCCTCTGAAAGCATAAGCTCCGTCATAGAGGAACAGTCACAGCCACAGCCGTACTCTCTCAAAATCTGAATCAAAAAGGGATTACAGTTTGCCTTTACCGCAAAAAATTCCTTATAGCCTTCATTCCAGGCAAATGCTTCCTTCAGTGCCTTTGCGTTTTCACGAATCCCTTTTTCATCGTAAATGTGAAAGGGTGTGGGATAAGTCTTAACAATCTCTTCAATCTGTTCTTTTGTTACAAATGGTTTCTTACTCATTTCATCCTCCGTATTATAATAAATGACTTCTAAGTTCTTCACCTGAAAGTGGGCTTAAATATGCCGGTGCTACATCAAATACTGTCTTACAACCCTTCATACCCTCTTTGTTCATGCGGTATGCCGCTCTCGCATAAGCAGTTAACACACAGGCAGTAAATTCCGGATTGGAATCCAGCTTTAAACTGTACTCAATCACATGATTATGTTCTCCATTTAGGCCTGTTTTACCGGTTCTAAGTACAAAACCACCGTGATGCATTCCTGCATGGTCACGTTCAAGCTCCTCCTGTGAAATAAAATGCACAGTCGTGTCATAGTCTGCGAAGTAATTAGGCATAGTCTTGATTTCCTCTTCAATACGAGCCTTGTCAGCACCTTCCTTTGCAACTACAAAGCATTCTCTTGTATGCTTCTGTCTGGTGGTAAGTGTAGGATTTTCACAACTTCTTACGGCATCAAGCGCAGCATCCACCGGAATTGTATACTGCTTTGCATCCTGTACGCCGTCAATGCGTCTGATGGCATCAGAATGTCCCTGACTGACACCCTTTCCCCAGAAGGTATAGTCATTACCATCTCTTAAAATCACATTTCCATACAATCTGTTCAGGGAAAACATACCCGGATCCCAACCCACGGAGATCATAGCAATCTTGCCGCTTTCCATGGCACTGGCATCTACATTGGCAAAATGCTCAGGAATCTTTGCATGAGTATCAAAGCTGTCAACCACATTAAAATACTTCGCATATTCAACAGTCTGCTTGGGCAAATCCGTAGCAGAACCGCCACACATCATAAGCACATCAATAGTATCCTTCATCTCTATAAGCTTGTCAACATGATATACCGGAACATCTGTAAGTGTCTCCACATCCTCGGGAGCTCTTCTTGTAAATACTCCTACCAGTTCCATATCATCATTTTGACGTACTGCGCACTCAATTCCTCTTCCCAAGTTTCCATAACCCATAATACCGATTCTGATTTTCATAAGCTTAATCCTCTTTCTTTCCTTTAATTTTGATTAATTCCATTTCATTTCTCATAGCATCCTTGATAACCGTCACAAAGTTCTTTTGTGCACTGTATAAGCAGGTATCACTGTCACTACCGGTAATCTCACCAGTCAGTACATACTCGGAATCAATTATGAGACGCACCTGTTTTTGTCTGTCACAGAAGCTGTTCTCTGTATCTTCTTCAGGAAGTGACTCATAAAAAATAACCTTATCCTCTACATATGCTTCCCTGAAACACTCAGGCAATCTGTCGGAAATCAAAACCACCTTAATTTCCTTACTTATAAGCTCCTGAATTTCTTTCTTCCACTGCTCCAGTAGATTTGCATTTGCAGAGAAATAGATACGTTTCTGTGTGCTCTTTAGCATATTATGTATCTTATCACTGATATGACGTTTCCCTTCAATGGTAATATAGCCATCTGTATTTTCAATACGCTTGGGCTCATTCAGCATCAGGTACACCTGTACACCCTGAAGATAACGGATATAATTATCACAAAACTCATTCAGTGAAACAGCCACATACTTTGTGGAAGCACCTTCCTTCACATATGCAGCCCCATGCTCTACCAATGCGGCAAGACCATTGTATACATTAGATCTGGAAATACCGGTAAGCTTTGCAACTTCATATCCGGTAAGCTCACTGTTTTTCAAAAGGCACATATAAATAACCGATTCCTGACGGCTGAGCCCGAATAACAACAGCTTATCTATCATTGTAACATTTTCCATAAGCCTTATCCTCTCATTAGTATTTCTGTTTAGGACTACTATATTATGATTTATTGCATTTGTCAACTGTTTTTCATATAAAAACGAAGGTATGTATAACATACCTTCGTCCAAAAACTATACATCTTCAATTTGCCAATCAATAGGTTTAAGTCCATGTTCTTCCAAAAATTTATTTGTTTTACTGAAAGGTTTACTGCCAAAGAACCCCCTGTATGCCGACAACGGACTTGGATGCGGCGCTTCCAGTATCAGATGATTGGGATTATTTAACATACTCTTTTTCATCTGCGCCGGTCTTCCCCATAAAATAAATACAATGGGACGATTTTGTTCATTTAATGCCCTTATAGCCGCGTCTGTAAATTGCTCCCAACCTTTTCCATGGTGAGAATTTGCCATATGCGCACGCACGGTAAGTACCGTATTCAACATCAGTACACCCTGCTTCGCCCACTTTACAAGATAGCCGTTGTTGGGTATTTTGCAGCCCAAATCATCCTTAAGCTCCTGATAAATATTTACAAGAGACGGCGGCAAATCCACATCCGGCTTTACCGAAAAGCAAAGACCATGGGCCTGCCCCACATTGTGATAGGGGTCCTGACCGATAATAACCACCTTCACCTCATTTAAGGGAGTCAGATGAAAGGCATTAAATATATCATCTGCCGGCGGAAATACCTGCGTTGAGCTGTATTCCTGCTTCACAAATTGAAACAGTTCTTTATAGTAGGGCTTTTGAAACTCTTTGCTTAAAGGCTCCAGCCATTCATTTGTAATCATTGCCATTTTGCTTCACTCACATTCCGTACTATATTCTTACAGACACACCGCGGTCCTTCAAATATTCCTTGACCTGCATAATTTCAAGTTCCTTATAATGGAACAGGCTTGCCGCAAGAACAGCTTCTGCCTTAGCTTCCACAAGCGCATCATAAAAATGCTCTAATTTACCTGCTCCGCCGGATGCTATAACAGGAATACTTACAGCTTCTGCAACCGCTTTTGTCAATTCCAAATCATAACCTTCTTTGGTACCATCACCATCCATACTGGTAAGCAGAATTTCTCCTGCTCCCATCTTCTCTGCCTTTATCGCCCATTCCACGGCATCCATACCCATATCCACGCGTCCGCCGTTTTTGTAGATATTCCAGCCGCTTCCATCCTCACGCTTTTTTGCATCAATGGCTACGACAACACACTGACTTCCGAACTTTTCAGCCGCATCGCTTATTAATTGCGGATTCATAATTGCAGCGGAATTGATTGCAATTTTGTCTGCGCCCTCACGCAAAATAGCCTTGAAATCATCTACAGTACGCACACCTCCGCCTACCGTAAAAGGGATAAACACCTTACTTGCCACCTGACGCACCCACTCAAGCTGGGTTGCACGGCTGTCGGAGGATGCAGTAATATCCAAAAATACTACTTCGTCAGCTCCCGCCTTATCGTAAGCAGCCGCTACATCTGCCGGGTCACCGGCATCTTTCAAATTCACAAAATTGATACCTTTTACCACTCTGCCATCCTTAACGTCCAGGCAGGGAATAATTCTCTTTGTATGCATGACTACTTCTCCTTTGTCACATTAATAAAGTTCTGCAAAATTTTTAGGCCCACCTCTGAACTCTTTTCCGGATGGAACTGACAGGCAAATACATTATCCTTCTCAACAGAAGCGTGAATAGTTGTACTGTATTCCGTAGTTGCCGTTACAATATCTTCGTCCTCCGCTTTCAGATAATAGGAATGAACAAAATATACATACTCTCCTTCCGGAATTCCC
>CALYZQ010000082.1 GCA_945609985.1 uncultured Lachnospiraceae bacterium
TGATAATCATTATACTTCTGCCAAGGATGTGGCAATTATGTCCAGGGAGCTTACCACCAGATATCCGGAAGTATTTAACTATACTAAAATCT
Source organism: uncultured Lachnospiraceae bacterium (assembly GCA_945609985.1). Taxonomy (GTDB): domain Bacteria; phylum Bacillota; class Clostridia; order Lachnospirales; family Lachnospiraceae; genus Acetatifactor. The sequence continues at coordinate 93 of CALYZQ010000082.1, forward strand.
GGATGGAGGATATCACACATGAAACCAGACAGGGGACATCCAACTTTACCCTATCCAGTACCAATAAGCTGTTGAAGCAGTATCAATGGGCTACAGGTTTAAAGACCGGCTCTACCAGTAAGGCAAAGTATTGTTTCTCGGCGACGGCAAGCAAGGACGGTATTGACTTAATAGCAGTGATTATGGGAGCCCCTGACCCCAAAACCAGATTTTCTGAAGCTAAGGCACTTCTTTCCTACGGCTTCAACTGCTGTAAGCTTTACATAGACGAAAACAAAGAAACTTTACCACCCCTTATACTGGAGGGTGGTGTGGAAGATACCGTACCCATTCGCTACGCCGGCGAATTCCGCTATTTAGACATTGATGGAAACAACCTTGATGGCATCGAAAAGCAGGTACAGATGCCCGAAAGCGTTCAGGCTCCCGTAAAGCAGGGTGAACCCGCCGGGCATGCTAAGTATTTCTTGAACGGCACAGAGATTGGATGTGTTGACATTATCTATGATAAAGATGTTGAGAAAGCACAATTTATTGACTATCTTAAGAAAACCTTCGGATTTTTCCTTTTGTAACTTGTTGAAGTATGATATACTGTAAAAAATATAAAGCCAGCGCGGAGTATGGTGACCTCTTTTTGTAGGGCGTATAAAAGCGTCGGGCTAAAGCTTGCGTATTTTGCAAGCTTTGTACCGCTACGCTTTTATCCGAGCGAGAGCGTCCCGAAAAAAGATGGTCACCGTACCAACGCGCGGAATGAATTAGTTACACTATCTATATTCACAGAGGTAACAACATGCTAAATATAATCTTAACGATATTAGCCATACTTGTAATCATCCTCCTCTGGGTCACCATCTACGATACCAACCGTTTCATAGTGGTGAAGCATTCCTTTTCGGACAAGCGTATCAGAAAGTCCACGAGGGCAGTGGTGATTACAGATTTGCACAACAAATCCTTTGGCAGAAATAACGAATTGCTATTAGCTGCAATCAGGGAACAGACACCTGATTTTATTTTGGTGGGCGGAGATATTCCCACGGCGAAGCCGGGAAAAAGTCTGGATATTGCCATTTCATTTTTAAGAGAGCTTACAAAAGAATATACGGTTTATTATGCCAACGGCAATCATGAGCATCGTATGAAACTGTATCCTGAAACCTACGGTGATATGTGGGAGAGGTATGAGAGTGCTCTTAAGGAGCTTGGTGTAAAACTCCTTGTTAACGAGAAGGTTGAGCTTCCGGAGTGCGGACTGTGCATTTACGGTTCAGAGATTGAAAAGAAATATTATATACGTTTCAAAACAGCGCAAATGGATGAATCGTATATGGAGAGTATATTGGGCAAAAAGGAAGAGAAGTATTACAATATTCTACTTGCCCATAACCCGGACTATTTTCCGCAGTATGCTGTATGGGGGGCGGATTTAGTGCTCTCAGGCCATGTACATGGCGGAATGGTACGGATTCCCTTCTGGGGAAAGGGCGTGGTGTCTCCAAAGGTCAGTTTCTTCCCTAAATATGACGGAGGGGTATTCCGGCAGGGAAATTCGACCATGCTTCTGGGCAGAGGACTTGGGATGCACACCATTCCTGTCAGGACCTTTAATCCGGGAGAATTGCTTGTAGTAGATTTTTTATCGGATGGGCAGAAAGCGTAGAATGCAGATGTTCGGCGGAACACACGTTTTGCTTGAAAATCATGGTCAATCTTAGTAGAATATTCTTTGGATAAATACAGTAAGGAATGAAAGTATATGGCGATACCCGTAAAATTGGAAGCTTTTGAAGGTCCTTTGGATCTTTTGCTTCATTTGATTGAAAAAAACAAAATAGATATCTACGATATTCCTATTGTGGAGATTACGGAGCAGTATCTTGATTACATAAAGCAGATGCAGGATGCAGACATGAATGTGATGAGTGAGTTTCTGGTGATGGCAGCAACTCTGATTGACATTAAGTGCAAGATGCTCTTACCTGCTGAAGTGAATGAAGAGGGTGAAGAGGAAGACCCCAGAGCAGAGTTGGTGCAGAAGTTGTTGGAATACAAAATGTACAAGTATATGTCTCTGGAGCTTAAGGACAGACAGGTGGATGCCTCCAGAAATATGTATAGGGAACAGCAGCTTCCCAAAGAAGTACAGGCATACCGCCAACCGGTAAATTATGAGGAACTTATCGGTGATATGACACTAAATCGTCTTCACGAAATTTTCAAATCCATTGTCCGCAAGCAGGAGGACAAGATAGACCCCATCCGCAGTCAGTATGGCAATATTGAGAAGGATGAAATTGACATGGAAGTAAAGACGCTCTATGTGGAAGCATATGCAAGGGAGCACAAGAACTTCAGTTTCCGTAAGCTTTTGGAGAAACAGTCAAACAGAATGGAGATTATTGTCACATTCCTTATTATTCTGGAACTAATGAAAGTAGGTAAAATCAGTATCAGTCAGGAAGAAATTTTTGATGATATTATGATTACCTCCAATGTGGCATGAAAACGGTCTAAGGAAGATACATAGAATTGGGAGATACATTATGGATAGAACCAGACAAAAAGCAGTGATAGAAGCTGTTTTGTTTACCATGGGTGAGTCAGTGGAAATAAGCAAGCTGGCGGAAGTAATAGAAGAGGATGTAAAGACTACGAAGGTGATTTTACAGGAGTTAAATGATGAATATGCGAAGGAGGACAGAGGAATTGCCCTCACGCAGTTTGACAATGCGGTACAGCTATGCACCAAAGCAGATATGTATGAGTATCTGATTAAAATAGCAAAGTCTCCCAGAAAGATGGTGCTGACGGATACGGTTTTAGAGACCCTTTCCATCATTGCATACAAGCAGCCCGTAACTCGTCTGGAGATCGAGAGAGTGCGCGGTGTCAGCTGCGACCATGCGGTAAACAAGCTTCTTGAGTACGATTTGATTACAGAGCTTGGAAGATTGGATGCGCCGGGCAGACCGCTTTTGTTTGGTACGACTGAGCAGTTTTTGCGAAGCTTCGGTGTGAAGAGTCTTGAGGAATTGCCGGAGTTAAATCCTGTGCAGCTAGAAGAATTCAAGCAACAGGCGGAGAAGGAAGTCCAGCTGGAGCTGGATGTGTAACCGATAGTAATAAAACAAAGAAACAGCCTCATATACTGTTAAAAAACGCGGATGTGTGTTTATGTGGAAAAAGCGGATTAGCAGAGCAATGGGAGGCTTTTTTTGTTGTCTTTTTTTATGTGTGCAGATAAATGTTTCGGCTGCCGGGGAGCCGGATTTGTTTGCCACATCAGCTGTACTTATGGATGCGGATACCGGAAGAGTTCTTTATGGAAAGAATGCAGATATGCCTATGGCAATGGCGAGTACCACGAAAATTATGACTTGCATTTTATTGCTGGAGCTTGGAGATTTGGAGGATGAACTAAGCGTTTCTGATTATGCGGCAAGTATGCCGAAGGTAAAGCTGTATTTAAAAAAAGGTGAGACTTACCGTGTGGGAGATTTGTTATATTCCTTAATGTTAGAATCTCATAATGACTCTGCGATTGCGCTTGCTGAATATATCGGTAAAAGGTATTTACCGGAAGAATTAAAGACGAAGGATACTGCAGAATATACGGTTGAGGAAAGCAAGCAGGCAGTAAAGGCTTTTGCATCACTTATGACAAAAAAAGCGGAGGAACTCGGCTGCAAAAATACATATTTCATTACGCCTAACGGTCTGGATGCTACGGAAACAATGACCCTTGCAAACGGGGAGACAGTGACAAAGGAGCATTGCACCACTGCAACGGAGCTGGCAAGAATCATGTCATACTGTATATTGGAATCGCCTAAGAAGGAAACGTTTTTAAAGATAACGCAGACACCCTCTTATGGATTTGTGGCAAATGGCAGGAGTTATTCCTGCGTAAATCACAACAGCTTTCTAAACATGATGCAGGGGGCAATCAGCGGAAAAACCGGATTTACCAACAAGGCAGGATATTGTTATGTGGGAGCTCTTGAAAGTGATGGCAGGACCTTTGTTGTTGCCCTTCTTGCCTGCGGTTGGCCGAACAATAAAACTTATAAGTGGAGTGACACAAAAGAACTGATGCAGTATGGTATGGACAATTTTTCCTGGAAGACCTTTGAGGAGGTACGATTTGATGAAGGGAAGTTAAATGCGCTTCCGGTAGAGGGCGGTTGTACAGATGTGCTTGGAGGTATGGCAAAAACACACCTTTCAATAAAAACGGGCGAGGAGAAATGCCAAGGAGTTTTACTGGGACCGGGAGAAGAAATTTCGGTTACGTATCAGTGTAAAAGGAACCTGACCGCCCCTGTTAGGGAAGGGCAGATAGTGGGGACAGTTACTTATTCCGTGGGAGATGTTGTATATAAGACAGACCATATCGTTACCTGTAACAGTGTAGAGAAGATAGATTTTTCCTGGTGTATGGAACAAATATTATCACGATTTTTAAATGTAGGAGAACAATATTAGAATTCATCAAAAAATGGCAACAATATATCAGAGAATAGCAGCATTACATTATTGTAAAGTGTTTTACATAATGTTATAATACATCTATTAAGATATATTAAGGAGGTAATGTATGAAAGAAATAAAGGGTAAAAAGGTTACATTGTTTGAAGGTGACATGCGTCGCCGTGAGGAAGCAAACAGACAATATCTGATGAAGCTGGAAACGCCTCATCTGCTTAGAAGCTATCTGCACGAAGCAGGCAGGTATTCCGGCAGAGGCGCGGACGGCAATGCACTTGGTGGCTGGGAGGATTTAAGCTGTCAGCTTAGAGGTCACTTTTTGGGTCACTGGTTGTCAGCGGCAGCTCTCAATTTTGAAGCCACAGGAGATACGGAATTAAAGGCTAAAACAGAGAATATTATTGATGAGTTAGAGCTTTGCCAGAAGGATAACGGCGGTCAGTGGGTATGCGCAATACCTGAGAAATATTTGTATTGGATTGGTCAGGGTAAGGGTGTCTGGGCACCTCAGTACAATATACATAAGCTTTTTATGGGACTGATTGATGTATACAAATTTATGGAGCTTGAAAAAGCTCTGTCTATAGCGGACAAGCTGGCAGATTGGTTCTATGATTGGAGCGGCAAGTATTCCAGAGAAGAGTTTGACAATATTATGGATGTGGAAACCGGTGGAATGCTGGAGGTCTGGACCGATTTGTTTGAGATTACGGGGGATGAAAAATATAAAACCCTAATGGAACGTTATTACAGAGGCAGACTGTTTGAGCCTTTGCTTGAGGGTAAGGATGTTCTTACTAATATGCATGCAAATACTACCATTCCTGAGGTGCTTGGCTGTGCAAGGGCTTATGAAGTGACCGGTGAGAAGAAATGGCTTGACATTGTGGAGAGCTATTGGAAGTGCGCGGTAACGGACCGCGGCGCCTTTGTAACAGGAGGTCAGACCCAGGGTGAAATCTGGACACCCAAGATGAAGCTGAAAGCAAGGCTTGGTGATAAGAATCAGGAGCATTGTACGGTTTACAACATGATTCGTCTGGCAGAGTTTTTGTTCCGTCAAACCAAGGATCCTGCATATATGCATTATATTGAATACAATGTGGCAAACGGTATCTTTGCACAGACCTACTGGCAGGGCATGCCTTACGAGAACAGCCCGGGCAAAGGGCTTTTAACCTATTTCCTTCCTATGAAGGCAGGAAGCAAAAAGGATTGGGCAGGAGAAAGAGACAGCTTCTTCTGTTGTCACGGAACTATGGTACAGGTCAATGCTGCATGGAACCGCCGCATGTACTATGTGGATGATAACGCGCTCTATGTTACTGCTTATGCAAATTCCAAGGCAGAGTTTGAGTTAAACGGTCAGAAGGTAGTCTTTACACAGAGACAAGACTATATGAATGGTAGTCTTATGACCTCCTCTGAGAACAATGCAAAGCAGACCGTAAATGATATTACAAGCGCTTATGCAAACAAGCCGGATTTCAAAAAGTATGTATTTTCAGTGGATACAGAGACTGATGTGGAATTTGAATTGAATCTGCGCATTCCCGATTGGATTAACGGAGAAGCAGTGGTTCTGGTAAATGACGAAGTGCTTGCGAGAACAGAGGATTCATCAGCGTTTGTAAAGATAAACAAGGTATGGAAGAAAGATGATAAAGTCATTCTGATTTTACCTATCGGACTAAAATTTATTACTTTACCTGACGATAAAGAAATGGGTGCATTCCGATATGGTGCAGATGTTCTTGCCGGTATTACATCGCAGGAGCGCATTTTGAGATTAGAGACCGACACTCCGGAAGAGGAGCTGTCCGCGGATACTGAGAGACAGTGGGGGGAATTCAGAACCTTTTACCGCACGGAAAATCAGGATCCGGGTATCAATTTCAGAAAACTGAACGAAATCGGATATGAGCCATATCAGATTTATTTCAAGATTAAAAAATAAAATTATTGAGGGACAATATGAGCTTAAAGAAGGTATATGAGCCCTATTTTAAGGTTGGTACATCCGTATCCGCCAAGGACATCAGATCCAAGAAAGCAAGAGTAGAGCTCAAAAAGCATTACAACAGTTTTACCTGTGAAAATGACATGAAGCCCATGTATTTTTTGAATCAGGAAGAAAACCAGAAAGACCCTAAGAAGTACAACACCGCTCCGGCAATGCGCTTTGATGTGCCTAAGCCCTATTTGGATTTTGCCAAGGAAAACGGTATTCAGATGCGTGGACATGTGCTTGTGTGGCATGGTCAGACACCATTCTGGTTCTTTAGGGAGAATTACAGTGATGATTGGGAAGCACCTCTTGCTGACAGAGAGACCATGCTTGCCAGAATGGAGCACTATATCAAAGAGGTGCTCAACTTTGTACAGACGGAGTATCCCGGCGTTATTTATGCATGGGATGTTGTGAATGAGGCAATGGAGGAGAATGAGGAGGATGGTTACAGAAAATCTTTCTGGTACAAGACCATCGGTCCTGACTTTATTCAGCATGCATTCCGTTTCGCAAGAAAATATGCGGCAGAGGGTGTCAGCTTATTTTACAATGATTATAATACTTTCATTCCCAAGAAACGCGACTTTATCTGCGATTTGATTTTAAAGCCTCTTACCGAGGAAGGTTTGATTGACGGTATGGGTATGCAGTCCCACATGATTATCGGTGATACCAATCTTTGGGACTTTGAAAAGTCCTTACATACGTATGGCGCGTTTGGCTTAGAAGTTCAGCTTACTGAGTTGGATATCCATAATACCGATAATTCTGATTACGGAAATCAGCAGCTTGCACAGTGGTATGGCCGTCTGTATACCATGCTGATTAAGGCAAAGAAGGAAGGCAAGGCTAACGTAACCAATGTGACTATCTGGGGTATGAAGGATGATGAGAGCTGGCTTTCCGGCTTCCGCAGAGCAAAGAGCTATCCTTTACTTTTTGATGATGCTTTCTGTCCCAAGGAGAGCTACTATGCAGTAGCGCGCGTTCCCGGACAGATTGAGGGTGATACCGAAGATCGTCTTCCCGAGGGTGACAGATTCGATTTCTGGGAGAAGGAGCCTATTTATACCAAGGTTTATCATGTAAATCAAAATGCAGCTAATGCATCCGATGACAATGATGGTAGCGAAGAAAGACCTTTTGCAACCATTCAGGCAGCTGCAAATATTGCTGAGGCAGGCTCCAGAGTATGGATTCACGGCGGCGTGTACAGAGAATGTGTAAGTCCTAAGTTTGGCGGTGAAAGTCCCGAGAAGATGGTGAGCTTTGAAGCTTACGGAGACGGAGAGGTTGTTATCAAGGCATCCGAGGTAGTGGAAGACTTTTATCCCAGTGAGGGCTGGAACCGTATCGCTTTTGGCGCTGATATGACGGTTTCTCCTGATATGAAGCTTTGGGCAGTTGAGCTGGACCCTGAGATGTTCAAGGGCTACAATCCTTTCTGTGCAGTAAATATTTTACATGACAGACTCTTTATCGAATATGATAAGACAGATATGACTACCTATTTGAATCGTCGCGGTATGGTATTCTGTGACGGCAAGCCCTTACAGCAGGTAGCATTGTATAATCAGATGTCGCTGACTCCCGGTTCCTACTGGGTGGAGGCAAACGGACAGACTGTTCATTTCAGACTGCCTGACGACGGCAACCCTGCTGACCATGTGATTGAGCTTACGGTAAGAGAGCAGTGCTTTGCTCCCAAAAAGCCTTTCCTTTCCTACATCAAGTTAAAGGGACTAACCTGTGCCCATGCGGCAACCGGTGCTCCGGTTCCTCAGAGAGGTGCGATTTCCTGCTACAGAGGACATCACTGGATTATTGAAAACTGTAAGATTGACTGGTCCAATGGTGTGGGTATTGATATCGGTAACGAGTGCTGGCATCATACCTTTGATATGAATCAGACCTTGGGATATACGGTTATCCGTGGTTGTGAGATTAAGGATGTTGGTGTGTGCGGTATTGCAGGTATGTTTGCAACCCACCTGCTCATTGAGGATAATCTAATTTCCGGTACCGGCTGGCAGAAGATGGAGCTTTCCTGGGAGGCGGGTGCCATCAAGGTACATAACACCACAGACAGTATTATCCGCCGTAATATCTTTACAAAGACCTTCCGTGCAGATCATCTGTGGATGGATTGCGGCAATGAGAACAACAGAATTACCAAGAACCTTTTCTTGGATGGTATTGAGCAGAGAGAGGCAATCTTTATTGAATGTACCAGAGAGGGTGTCAACCTGATTGATAATAACATCTTCTGGAATGTAGAGGGTAGATTTGATCCCGCACAGATTCCTGTTGAGCCCGGTTCTTCAGGCTGGTACAAGAATGAAGAGCATAATGTAGTAAACGGTTACGCTGTATATGGCGAGGGTACCGACAGACTGCATATCGTAAACAACCTGATTGGTAAGTGCCGCAGCGCAGGATACTTTGCAAAGCCTGTTGCCTTCCGTGTGAGCGGAATTTCCCGCGGCGGTACCTCCAGGGATGCAAGAATTTATAATAATATCTTCTATGATTGCGGTGAAGCAGCAATTAAGTTCCCTACAAAGGACAACAAGGCTGACGGCAACCTCTATGTAAATATCCCCGGCGGTGGTCTAAGAGTGATTTATCCCGCTCCCGAAGTATGCCTTGATTTGAAGAGCTGGCAGGAGTTCTACGGCTTTGATATCGATGCACAGCAGGGAATGTTTGACATTCAGGTGGATACGGAGGAGTACACCGTTTCCTTCTCAAAGAGAGAGGGTGAATTCGCGGCGAGATTCTTTGATATGGAAGAGTCTTCCTATATTCAGGATCCCGAAGCAGTACAGGGTGTAGGAATTCAGGACGGTGTGGCTACGGACTTCTACGGTGAATCACAGAGAATGTTCCGCGTGCCCGGACCTTTCGGCAAGATTGAAAATGGTAAGGTTTATAAGGTTGATCCCCGTAGGAAGTAAATAAGTATAACAAATGCCCATCATGCTGAGGAATGGTGGGCATTTTTATTAATAAGTTGCCAGTTTGTCATAAAACAGATATAATGTAGTAGTGTGCGGTACATAATTGTAAAGTACACAAGTATACATAGTACACTAGTGTACATGATACATTCGTAAATGATAATTTTAATTTGAAGGATGGGAGAGACATAAAATGCCCACAACTTACACACATTATTCCTTCGGGCAGGAAGTGCTGAAGGGTTTGAATGCAGAAAAGCAGAGTATAATAGAGAAGTATAAAGAGCTTTTTGATGTTGGGCTTCATGGTCCGGATTTGTTGTTTTATTACAATGCCTTATCTAAAAATGAGGTAAACAGGCTGGGGTCTGCGCTTCATAAGCTTCCGGGAAGCTTTTTCTTTGAGAATGCAGTGAAGGTAATCGGTAAGCAGGAGGAAAAGGAAGCCTATTATGCGTATGTTTATGGCTTTATCTGCCACTATGTATTGGATGTATTTTGTCACGGATATATTGATGAAAAGATTGTGGCAAGCGGTATCACCCATGCAGAGATTGAGGCGGAGCTTGACAGGGAGCTTCTTGTCATGGCGGGGAAAAACCCGGTAAAGCAGAAGCTGACCGGACATATCAACCCATCATTTAAATCGGCAGAGGTGATTCAGAGCTTTTTTGATAATATAGATGAGAAGCAGATTTATAAGTGTATGAAGGATATGGTGCTTTATCTGAATGTACTGGTGGCACCCTCCAAACTAAAAAGAGGCTGTATATTCAAAGCACTTAAGCTGGTCGGCTGCTATGAGGGAATGCACGGATTGATCATCAATTATGAAAAGAACCCGGAATGTGCGGACAGTACCGCAAAACTGCTTGCTTTGTACGATGAAGCGGTGGAAATGGCGGTAGAACTTATTGCAGAGTTTCACACCTATGTGGAGAATAAGGAACCGTTAAGCGACTTTTACCGATATAATTTCAGCTCGGTGATTCCCAAGGATGTTGTGGATGGGGAAGCCGACGGTGATGAAAAGATGGATGAATGAAAGCGGAATAAAAGGAGACTGACATGAAATTTAAACTGGCAAAGAGTGAGAAAAACTGGGTGTTATATGATGTGGGCAATTCCGCGTTTACCATGTTGATGAGTACCATATTGCCCATCTATTTTAACAGCCTTGCAGAGAGCGCGGGACTGACAAGTGTGGAGTATATGGCGTATTGGGGTTATGCGGCATCCATTACGACCTTGATTGTTGCTATATTGGGGCCTATCTTCGGTACCTTGGCTGATACAAAGGGCTTTAAGAAACCCATATTCCTGACAGCGCTTGCGGTAGGTGCCATCGGTTGCATCAGCCTGGGACTTGCTAAGCAGTGGCTTCTGTTTCTGGTAGTGTATGTGATTTCTAAGGTCGGTTATTCCAGCAGTTTGATTTTCTACGATGCTATGCTGCCTGATGTGACGGAGGAGAAGAGAATGGACCGTGTCTCTTCCATGGGCTTTGCATGGGGTTATATCGGAAGCTGTATTCCTTTTGTATTGTGTCTTTTAGTAGTACTTGGGCATGATAAAATCGGACTTACAATGGGCGCGGCTATGTTAGTTGCATTTTTGATTACCACTGTATGGTGGGTGGGCATGTCTATTCCGCTTATCAAAAACTATAAACAGAAGTATTATATTGAAAAGCCGAAGCATGCAGTGGCGGAAAGTTTTAAGAGATTAGGAAACACCTTTAAAAATGTTCGTAAAGAAAAAAAGATTTTTATCTTTCTGTTGGCATTTTTCTTCTACATTGACGGTGTGTATACCATCATTGATATGGCAACTGCTTACGGTTCAGCGCTGGGACTTGACAGTACAGGACTTTTGCTGGCACTTCTTCTGACACAGATTATTGCATTCCCCTGTGCAATTGTGTTCGGCAGACTGACACAAAAAATTGCTGCTGAGAAGCTGATTACAGTCTGTATTATAGCTTATACGGGAATAGCGGTATAAGCTAAGTACCTTACG
>CALYZQ010000083.1 GCA_945609985.1 uncultured Lachnospiraceae bacterium
CGTGTCGGGATGCGGTACGCAGGGGAAGCAATAACCTTAACTATGGGAGTCCGGGGCTGCGGCACCGGATATATCATTGCTTCCACAGCTTGCATATATCTTAAATACCACTGTTGATGCAAGGGTGGGTTACAGCCATATGCCCTTTACGGATTATGAAGAGAAGTATCGTAAGGACGAGTATTATTGGGGAATTGTGCCCAACAGGCTGTGTTATGAGATCATGAAGCTTCGCCCGCCTGTAAAGCCTTACCGTGTCTTGGACATTGGATGTGGTGAGGGAAAGGATGCGGTATTCTTAGCTAAGAACGGATATGCGGTGACAGCGTTTGATATTGCTGATGCAGGGATTGAAAAGGCGAAGGAACTGGCAAGACGCAATCATGTGGAAATAGATTTCTTTAAGGCAAATGTAAATGAATATATGCCGGATACTGCTTTTGATATTGTATTTTCAAGCGGAGTTTTACACTATATTTCATTGGATAAAAGGAAGCCGTTTTTTGACCGGTTAAAGGAATGTACGAGCACCGGAGGTCTGAATGTGCTGAATGTTTTTGTGGCAAAGCCTTTTATCGGGATTGCGCCGGATAGTGAAGAGGCAGAGCGTTTGGTAGAACCTTGGTATTCCGGTGAACTTGCAAACTATTATCATGACTGGTTGTTCCACAAGAATGAGGAGACCATTTTTGATTGCAATAGTGGTGGCATTCCCCATAAGCATTGTATGGATATTCTGATTGCTGAGAAGATGTAAGGAGGAAAACGTATGAGGATACCGGATTTTCATATACATACCAATTATTCGCCGGATTCATCCATGCAACAGACGGAGGCAGTGGAAGCGGCCATAAAGGCCGGAATTACTGATATGTGCTTTACGGAGCATATGGATTTGGGGCATCATATGGATTCCTTCAACAGGAAGCCCGAATTTGAGGGAATGTATTAGTCCATTCAAAAGCTGAAGACAGTTTACCCTGAGATAACCATAGGCTATGGAGTGGAAGCAGGATATATAAACGCGACTGCGAAAGCAACAGCGGAAATTCTTTCTGAATATCCTTTTGATTATGTACTGTTAAGTACCCATTGTGTGGACGGTATGGATTGTTATGTTCCGGAGTCCAAAAGAGGAAGGGATAAGGAGACTGCTTACAAGAGGTATCTGGAAACGGTATACGAATCTGTGTCGGACAGTGTATTGGCAGACGCATATGATTGTGTTGGACATATCGGTTATATAGCAAAATGTAATCATTATGAGGATAATAGTTTCCCTTATGAAATGTTTTTCCCAATTGTTTGATGAAATACTTTTAAAAATCATCAAAGGGGAAAAGGGAATAGAGGTCAATGTGTCAGGTTTACAGAGAGCCGGGCATGTGCTTCCCCATCCGAGTATTGTTTCCAGATACTATGAGTTAGGGGGGCGTATCGTTACAATCGGTTCCGATGCTCACAGACCCGAAAGCGTGGGTGTTAATATTAAAAGTGGTATGGAGATTATAAAAGCCTGTGGGTTTAAGGAGATTGCTGTGTTCAGTAAGCGAACACCGGAATTTATTTCATAAAAATTTCAAAAATCCACTGAATCAAATTCCAATTCTCGCGACTTATAGGTGAAAGCTTTCAAAAGAGGAAACAAATATGAATCATGAAATCTTAAATAACACAGAGTATCTGTTTTCCATTGCACTGAAGAAAACCGGTAACGTTACAGAAGCAGAAGATTTGACTCAGGAGGTCTTGCTTGCAGCATTATCGTACTTAAAGAGTGGCGGTGTGATAGCAAATATGCCTGCATGGTTATCTGCTACGCTGAACCACAAATGGAATGATATGCTGCGTAAGAAGTATCGCCTTCCAACAGTCAGTATTGATATGTTGGCAGAGGAGCCTGAAGAGGAAGCAGTGTCGGATGTTCTGAACGCAGAGCAGGTGCGGCGGGAGGTGGCTTACCTGGCAAAGCTTCAGCGTGAGGTGATTGTCAGGCATTATCTGCAAGGACAAAGGGTACAGACAATTGCTGACGAGCTGAGAATTCCAAAAGGAACGGTTTTATCAAGGTTATCCTCCGGTAGGGAGCAGATGCGGAAAGGATTGGAAAATATGGAACAATATGAAAAGCAAAGCTACACTCCTGAACGATTGGACATAAGTTGTCATGGTGCACCGGGACTGCATGATGAACCTTGGTCTCTTGTGGCAAATGATTTGATGAAGCAGAATATCCTGATTATTGCCTATGAGAAACCGGTGACGGTAGTAGAGATTGCAAAGGCATTAGGCATTCCGACACCTTACATTGAAAAAGCGGTGGAGGCTTTGGTCAGCGCTCAACTAATGTGTCAGATGGGCAATAAGGTGTTTACGGATTTTTTAGTGACGACACCGGAAATGATGTTAACGAGTTTGGATGAACAGAAAGCTCTAGCTGAGCAAAATTATGAATCCATATGGTCATGCTTGGATGGGTTGCATAATGAAATAAAAACACTGACATGGTTTACGGAACTGAAAGAGCGTGAAAAAGTAATTCTGGAATATTATGCCATGCTGGATGTGTTTTCCCATGGGATTTTTACCGCCACAGGGAGAATTGTTGAGGTAAAAGAGGAGTATCCGGATCGCCCGGATGGCGGCAGATGGATTGCACAGGGTAGCAGATATCCTGCAGATTTTGATTTTGAAAACTATCGTTTTGCAAATTATTGTTATGGTGGAGAACGCCGTGCCTACTGGGAAAAGTTTTTGGGATCGAAATCCATAGAATTGCATGTATATGACACCCAGCCGGACTTGAATAAGTATGAGCATGGTCCGGTGGAGATACATGATGATAACCTGTGTAAGCTGCTCTATATGATTCATCAGGGGATTTCCTTTGACGATACAGGATTCAATCTTATGTTTGTGGAAGATATTCCACATTTGGCAGAATGCGGAGTGCTGCGTTATGAAAATGACAAACCTAAGGTGGCAATTCCGGTTATCAGTAAGACACAGTATGGTGAGCTGTGGCAGGTGATTGCAAAGTACATAAATCAACTTGCAGATGTACTGGAAGGGGCTTTGCCCGAAGTATTGCCAAAACTGAAACTGCCAATTCCACAACATTTAGAAGGACGAGTGGCAGAGTTTCGTAAATATTCCTGTTATGCCTTGCCCATGGCAATCATCAAGAAGGCTGTCAGTGAGGGGGAATTTTTACAAAATATTGACTATCCCACACCGCCGATGGTGCTGGTGATTGAACCGTAAGATATAGGGGAGTCTTGGAATGAGAGAATTGCAAAATAGTAATTGACAATAATGAAGATTCAGATTACTATAAAAGTAGAAAAGGGCACTACCGATAGACGGTTAGTCCCAGCAAATTAGTTTGACAAAAATGCCGCTTAGTTTACCAGACGTGGGCGGCTATTTTTGTGATTTATTACTTCCGATTGTGTATCCAAGACCGAAAGCTGTAAGTACGAGACTTATAACAGCAATCAGACCTTCAATTGTCATCATGGCAATCATCCCTCTTTCGTACAAATTTCCAAAGTAGTAGATCCACAAAGGATTTCTATATAAACAGAGGGCCACAGTCCCTCTGGAGAAGGACAAACCGCCTACCGTAAATGATAGTGCCCATATAGGTAGTGTAGCAGAAGATGCAATATAATACAATAGTAAAACAGGATAAAAACAAACGAAATAACGATAACAAGGGAGACCTGATGAAATTAGTAAGCTTTCAATCAATAGATGCATTTAAACAATTAGTGAATAAGGGATATTTAGAGACGGATGAAAGGTTTGTTGATGTAAAGAAAATGGGTCCTACTTACAATTGGCTTATTGATAAAATGAACGAAAATATTACTAATGAGTACAGTGTAAAGTATCCTTTATGGTGTTGGGTTAAGTTTTAAAATGGAATATATCCACCTAAGCATAAAGGAGAACCGGTTAATGGATTTGATGTAAAAATAACATTTAACAAAGCCAGAAAGGATGTCTTCATTACAGATTTTAGAAGATATTCCTTTGTACTAAATAATATGTATATACCTGATAACAAACTTGATATGATTGCTTTTGAAGAAGAATTGGAGTGCTATAATATTACTCGGGAGGAGCTAAAGGCTGTTGTGAGAAAGGATCAATTCTTAACGCAGCGAATGGATAAGGACTTTATAAATACATGTCAAAAAATCAGAGCAAGCTTTGATAAATGTATAACAGACGATAGCGATGTATTGCAGGGATGTGTTTGGAGAATTAAGCTTGATGAAGTAGAAAAAATAGAATTGTTAACAGATACAGATTATACTTATGGTTCTTTTAATTATGTGCGGAGTAACGGAAAGAGATTTAATTGGATAGAAGATTATTATAGTAAATTGGTTTAAGCATGATGATAAAAATGATCCGATATGGTAGAGGGAGGTAGCAATGGAAAAACAAAGAAATATGACGTCCATCTTTTTGTGTACTGAAAATAAAATATTACTGCTATTCAGACAAGGCTCTAAGGTAGTCAATAATATGTGGATAGGTTCGGCAGGCGGACATTTTGAGGAATACGAGTTAAATGATGCCAGAGCCTGTGTTTTGCGGGAACTAAAGGAAGAACTTTCTGTTGAGGAAGGTATGTTGAGTGATTTGCAACTCCGCTACATAACCATGAGAAATGTTGGCGGAGAGGTGCGCATCAATTACTTTTTCTTTGCCAATTTAAAGAATGCGGAGGAACTGGAATTACAGTCGGATGAAGGAATGCTAAAGTGGTTTCACCATGATGAAATCAAGAATTTAGAGATGTCTTTTTCTGCAAAGTATGTGATGGAGCATTATTTGGAGGTAGGCAGGTTCAACCAAGTACTGTATGGTGGAATTGCAAGTGGTGAGAAAATGGTATTTACGGAAATGCGGGAATAATACTGGGGTACTATTCCCGGAGCATAATTAATTAGATTTATTCTTGAGGTAGCTTTGAGTATAAGTATCATATAATATGAATTTATATTAGATATAAGGGACGGACAGTCTTCAAAGGATACCGACAATTGGAAACAAGAAAGGATAAATTAAAATGGATTATAAAATAGTATCAGCAGAAGATGTAGAGGCATTGGCAGTAGCAATGAAAATGGCGTATTCAGAGGAACCCTGGAATGAAGTATGGTCCGATGAAAAGGCTGTGCGGAGAATCAATGCCATAATGGGTAACTTTGAAGCCTTTGGGTTGGCTGCCATGCAGGATAATGAGTTGATTGGCGGAATATTGGGGTATGTGGATCCCTATGCGGAGGAAGATTTTTTCTTTGTGTCAGAGCTTTTTGTGGTGCCGGAATGGAAGAGAAAAGGTGTTGGAAAGTATCTGCTCGCTGCCATGGAGAACGAATTGAAAGATAGGGGCATACAAACAATGCAGCTCATATGCATTCCGGATAATGTTGCATTTTATGAAAAAGCAGGACTTCTAAAGGATTCTGTGTCTGTGATGTATAAATGCGGGCAGCAGTAGTTAGGGAGTGTGCGCCCTTCGTTGACAGTCCTGATAGGTTGCGTTACAATAAAGTTACAACATTCTCTTGTTGAAAATACGTAAAGAAAGGAGTGTTTAGAAAAATGAGCGATATGAGAGGTGTTCGCCTTTAATATTTTATTTGCATAGTGTATTTCCTTTTATTCAGAATTTTGCTGTAGAAAGGAGATAAGATGAGTTATATTAATGCAAATAAAGTATTACCGGAGGAACTGATAAAAAAAATTCAAGTATATGTAAATGGTGTAAACCTTTACATCCCCAAGGTGCTTGGAAGGAAAGGTACATACAGTAGCTATAGGCAGGAGACGGAGCACAGAAATAAAGAGATTTATGCCCGGTTTCAGCAGGGCGCAAAGGTTTCAGATTTGGCTGCAAAATATTATCTTTCTGATAAAAGTATTTATCGGATTTTGGGGCAAATGAAAGAAACGTAGTGATGACGAGAGAGACCGATTTTAAAGGTTTCTCTCGTTTTTGTTTTGACTACTTGATGAGAATGACATGTAAAACAGCAAATGATAAAATGAATGTTAAAGATATGTCTTATAGGAAGGAGTTGATGAAATGGAAAAGGGTAGAATTATCTTTTTAAATGGTGTGACCAGCGCAGGAAAGACCTCTATAGTGGAAGCTTTGCAGGAGCGGGAGGATGTTTTCTTTTATGTGGTTGCCAATGATTTGTTTCAGGAAATGGTGGGAGAAAAATATTTGCAGGAAAACTATTGGAAATATTTAAGCGAGGTCATCATCATGATGTATCATACGGCTAAGCTGTATTCTGACATGGGAAAGAACGTATTGATTGACGGCATATTGGTGGAAAGAGAAGAGATAAAGCCCCATTATAAGCAGTTGTTGGAAATTATGAAGGATAATCCTCTTGATATTGTAGAGGTGTATTGCCCTTTGGAGATTTGCAGACAGCGCAATATTATCCGTGGGGACAGATATGAAACCCAGTCACAGGAGCAACATGATTTGATGGCAGAGAATATCAAATACAGTGCGAAGGTGAATACAAGTGTATATAGTCCTTTTGAGTGCGCAGAAATCATAGTAAAAGAGTTGTGCAAGTAATATATATTATATCATTTTTTGTGCAAAAATACAATTCTGGTAATGCCGCATATTAGTCGGTATAATCATAGCAGGAGGTGGAGCTATGTTTTATCATGCATCAAATACGGGAAATATCAAAGAACTGCGTCCCAATGTTTCTAACCACAATAAACCCTTGGTGTATCTTACCACTAAGCGGGAGAATTCCCTTGTCTATCTGAGTAATGCTGTAGAGAAATATTGTAAGGAAACAGGCTTTCCCCATGAGGGTGGCTATTATAAATTTTGCAGCTATGGGTTTACGAAGGAAGGTATTCTGGAATTGCAGGAGTATTGGCCGGATGCGGTGAAGGATACTTATGCAGGGGTGGAAGGATATATTTATTCCATGGTAGAGGCTCCGCAGGCGGAAGCCATGAAGGATATTCCATTTGCGGCAACGAGTGAGTTACCGGTGGCGGTAGATGCCTGCGAATATGTCCCTGATGCCTATGAGGCACTTAGGGAAGCCGCAGCTAAAGGGTTAATTATCATCCGCAGCTACAGCGATAACAGTGAACAAAAGCTGGAATGGATTAAGCGTTGTATTAATAGTGAATATGTAAAAGCACAGGAAATTCCGGAATATAAGGTCTTTTTGGAGGCGAAGTTTGGGGATATCTTACAAAAATAGCTTGTATTTTGGATAAGGCTGTGCTATGATAGGGGCATTAAAAAGAAAGGCACGATTATGTGTTAGGTGAGGAAATGAGTAGCAGATAGTTGAATTTGGAAAAGCAAACAGTGTTTATAAGCCTATTATATAGGTTTGTTTGTGTATACCGAATTTCAGACTATCGCACTTGTTTTAAAGCCTTTTATTATAATAGGTTTTATTTGTGTATGAGTCTGTTTTCGGTTGCGAAGACAGACTTTTTTGTGATAGCGACGAGGTAGTATGCAGACAAGCTTTTTGCGAAATAGGCGGTAAGGAGGTCTATATGTTACAGATTAAGAATTTACAGATTACACATAAAAAGGATTTCAGGGTGATTTTAGAGGATTTTTCCTGTGTGTTTAACCCGGGAGATAAGGCGGTAATCATTGGGGAAGAAGGAAATGGTAAGTCTACATTGCTTAAGTGGATTTACAAGCCGGATATGATTGAAGTGTATGCGGATGGCAAAGGGGAGAGAATTGTTAATGCCGAGCGGCTTGGTTATTTGCCACAGGAATTACCTATTGAAGACAAACAGAAGACCATATGCGAATATTTCATGGAGGAACCGGTTTTTTTGGAGCAATCTCCCAAGGAGCTTTCCAAGCTGGCGGGAAGGTTTCATATGCCCAAGGATATTTTCTATGAGCAGCAGAAGCTGGAGACGTTATCCGGAGGAGAAAAGGTGAAAATTCAGATGATGCGCCTTCTGCTTTCGGAACCTACGGTACTTCTGCTGGATGAGCCCTCCAATGATTTGGATATCGAAACCTTGGAGTGGCTGGAGGAGATGATTGTAGGCTGGCCGTATATTGTAATTTATATTTCCCACGATGAAACTTTGATTGAGCGAACTGCCAATATGGTGATTCATATGGAGCAGATAAGACGCAAGACTCAGAGCCGTTACACGGTGGCGCATGTGCCGTATAAACAGTATATGAGTGAACGTCGGGAGAGCTTTGAGCGACAGGAAAGGCTTGCCTTAAACGAGAGGCGTGAGAAGAAAATCCGGGATGAGAAGATACAGAGGTTGGAACAAAAGGTGGCTTACAAGCTGGACAATATAGCAAAAGCAGAGAGAGATACCATTGGAAGACTGATGAAAAAGAAAATGAAGGCTGTCAAGAGTCTGGAAAAGCGGTATGAGCGGGAGGATGAAAACATGACTCAGCTTCCCGAGGAGGAAAGTGCCATATTCTTTAAACTAGGCGATAAGAATGTTCAGATACCAAACGGCAAGACCGTGCTGGAATATTCGCTTGATGAGCTGTATACGGAGGATGGAGCAAGATTTCTGGCGACGGATATTCAATTGTTAATACGTGGCGCTGAAAAGATAGGGCTTGTGGGCAAAAACGGCGCCGGAAAGACAACATTGCTTCGAAAGATTGCCAAGGAACTTCTTGCACGCCCGGACATACGAGCTGAATATATGCCCCAAAATTACGAGGATTTACTTAATCTATCCATGACACCGGTGGATTACCTTGATACAACGGGAGATAAGGAGGAGCGTACCAAAATACGGACATTTCTGGGAGCATTAAAGTATACCGCAGATGAGATGGATCATCCCATAGCGGAACTGTCAGGAGGGCAGAAGGCAAAAGTATTGCTTTTGAAAATGAGTATGTCAGGAGCAAATGTATTGATATTGGATGAGCCTACCCGAAACTTTTCACCCCTGTCAGGACCTGTGATACGCAGGATGCTGTCAGAGTTTCCGGGAGCCATTATCAGTATTTCTCATGACAGAAAGTACATAGAAGAGGTCTGTGATAAGGTTTATGAATTGCGCGAAAATGGATTGCGGGTGGTGGAAGCTTAAGGCTTCCCCACCCATCCTTTTTGTTTCATCTTCCGAGCAAAATAAACTGCCGGTGTATCCAGCAGACTGGTAAAAATATAGATGACATAGCTGGAGAGCATGATGGATAATAAAGTCTTTGTATTATACCATCCGGCAAAAGCGATGGTTGTGAATAATACAGTATTTATTACCTGAGCAACCAAGGTTGCACCATTGTTACGCAGCCACAAATAGGCAGTGTGATTCCCGGTTTTGTCGGTAGTCGCTTTCCAAATCCGGTGATAGAGCCATACGTCAAATCTCTGGGATATAACGTAGCCGGTAAAGCTTGCAAACAAAAGCCTCGGTGTGGTGGCAAAGATGGCATGAATATGAGGCGTCGCCCAATCCGTGGCAGCAGGGGTATAGAGGAGCCAGTACTGGGAAAACAGTAGCATGGCAACAGAGGAAAAGACACCAAGCCACACAGCTTTGGTGGCGTATTCCTTGCCCTCATTTTCGCCAAGGATATCCGTAATCAGATAGGTGGAAGCAAACATGACATTGCCCAGTGTTTGCTCCATTGAAAACCCATCTACAATCATTAATACCTCAATGTTTGCAAGGATGGTGGAGATAGCAGTCATGGCATAGAGACCTGTGCGGCCAAAGAGCCTGTAGGCCACAAGAACAGCACCATAAATTAAGATAACGGAGCCTGCAAGTAACAATTCGTTTGGAAACATAATAAATCCCTCATTTCGTTATAGTTTGTGCAGAAGTACTGCGGAGGGCAAGAAAAAAGCGCCCACTAAGGGCGCAGTAATCCTATAAAAGTTGCCCGTAGTTTTGTTTAAGGACAGGATGGTTTCGAACTGTCCGTGTGAAATTGCTCTAAATATATCATAAGCAGCCTCAAACTTCAAGGATTATTTCTGAATTCATGCCGGACAATACACAGGTTACCTCGGGCTGATTCCACAGCCAGCGGAAAGCCCATTGGGCGGGAGTGTGTTGTATGGGATAGTTTGAAAATATCTTTTTTGCTTCTTCCGGCAGACGGTTGACCAGCTTACATCCCCGAAGCGGCTCCATAATAATAACAGGAAGTCCCTTTTCGGAAGCGTACATAAGTCCTTTCCTTCCGGCCTGAGAGTGCTCATCCATGTAATTGTATTGGATTTGGGTAAAGTCCCAGTCATAAGCGTCCACCAGCTTGCAGAACATGTCTGAATTGCCGTGGTAGGAGAAACCCACCTGACGGATGGCACCGCTTTGTCTCTTGTTGTCCAACCATTCTTCAATACCCAGCTCCTTTAGGCGATTCCAGGTATCGGTATCGGTCAGCATATGCATTAGGTAGTAATCAATGTAATCGGTTCGTAAACGCTTTAATTGCTCATTAAAAAGCTTTTCCATACCTTCAATATTTTTAATCAGGTAGTGAGGAAGCTTGGTTGCTATATATACCTGCTCCCGAATGTTATTCTTCTCCAATATTTTTCCAAGGGCAGCCTCACTGCCGGGATACACGTAGGCTGTATCATAATAGTTGACACCTTCGTGACTATCATTATATTATTGCGTCATAATCTTTCGGTCAAGGACAATTTATACTATGCGAATGGAAAAAAATGTGGTAAAATCATTTTATTATGTTTGGGAGGTAACAGAAAAATGTATGTTACTAATATATTAGATTTGATTGGAAATACCCCTTTGGTCAGCTTGGAGGCAACCACAGGATTATCCATTTATGCGAAGGCAGAATTTTTAAACCCCGGCGGAAGTATCAAGGACAGAATCGCTCTCAACATGCTGGAGGAAGCAGAAAGGAGCGGCAAGCTGAAACCGGGTATGACCATTATTGAGCCTACTTCCGGTAACACCGGAATCGGTCTGGCACTCTGCGGTGTAAGAAAAGGCTACAAGGTTATCATTGTAATGCCTGAGAATATGAGCGATGAACGCAAGAAGATTATAAAGGCCTTGGGTGCAGAACTGGTGCTGACAGATCCTAAGTTGAGCATCGGCGGTTCCGTGGATAAGGCAATTGAGATAGCTTCTTCCTCAGATGAGTATTTTGTGCCTCAGCAGTTTGAAAATCCTGCAAATCCTCAGGTACATTACAAGACAACCGCAGTGGAACTTGTAGAGCAGCTTGGCAAGAAGATTGATATATATGTGTCCGGTATCGGTAGTGGTGGCACCTTGCAGGGTGTTGCAAGCTATCTGCTTGAGCAGAATCCGGATTGTAAGATTGTAGCAGTGGAGCCCAAGAATGTTTCTGCACTGTTGGGAGATGAGCCGGGACTTCATCAGATTCAGGGTATCGGTGACGGCTTTATTCCTGCAATTCTGGATACAAGCATTATTACCGACATTGTAGAAG
>CALYZQ010000084.1 GCA_945609985.1 uncultured Lachnospiraceae bacterium
TGAAGTCTCACGACCTCAGCGATTTTTCTTTTAGGGGAGTTTTTTTACAGCCCCTATTAATATTCTTACTTAACCCTTCCTTTTGTACTGAGAAAGCACCAGTGCAATCACAAACACTGCCACACCATAAAGAATCTGTACCAGATAGCCTGTGGCAATAACTGAGGATGCTGCCTCTCCACTACACAATGCCTCCTCCACATTCACATACCAGTATGCAGGAAGGAATCTGCCGATTGCCACTACGCCATCCGACAACCACATTCTGGGGACAAACACGCCACAGAGGAAGCTTGAACCCAATCCAAACACATTGGTAAATATATTGAGCAGATGGCTCTTGCTTGTAAGCAGAGATAACAGGAAAGCAAATGCCAGACAAACAAAGGCATATATCAACATATTTAGTACCCTGAATATACCTGCCGTATTAAACACATCGCTCTTGTACAACACCAAAGAAATCACAAAGTAAATAAGTACAATCAATACAGTATAAATACCGCTGCCTGCCATTAAAGACATGTTCTTTCGGAACGCAGATACTCTGCTACAATTAATTCTGCTTTTTATCTGACCGTTATTAAATACAATTAAAATCGGTCCGATTGCAAGTACCACAACTGATATCAGTGCATAAGGCACATACATGTAAAAGAAATGAATCGGAGCATAAACAGGCGCTTCCTTACCGGAATAAAATGCCACATCCGTCTGTACTGCGATTGTATTAACCGTCTTTGCATAGGCCTCACTCAGCTCCATACCAGCTGCCAGATATCCTCTGTAAGTGGACAAAAAGGTATCAAGCGCCATATCCATAAACTGTGATGTCATAGTTCCGGGAAGTTTATAGACATCCAGGGAAAGCTTTTCTCCCTCACCTGCAAAGCTCTCACCGAAGCCTTCAGGGATAATAATAACATACTCTACTCTTCTCTGATACAATCTGTCACGGATGGTATTCAAATCTTCCTCTATTTCCAAGAGATTGTGATTTTCCTCCAGATACTGTACCATACCCTTACTCAAATCACTGTTATCATGGTCAAATACAGCCACCTTCACTTCGGAGGCCATAAATTCCTCCGTTGTGGTATTTCCGTTTACACTTGCAATCACAAGTACGATACTCAAAAAAATGCCGGAGTACATAAAGATATTTCCGATATATTTTCTTCCCACTTTAAAAAACGTTTTAAATATTGTCATAAGTTTCCCTCCTGGCAATCACAATACCCGCTGTCAATAATACCGCCGACATCACTACCATAATCACCATACATTGCGCATATTTTGCATAATCATCATAAATGTTCAAGGAATGCAATGCATCCGAAATCAGGCTTGCCGGATTGATTCTGTTGATAATGGGACAATACTCCTCTATCAAATACTTAATACCGCCCATCATAAGTCCGCTTAAAAAGCTGGAGAACAGGGTGATGCATAGGTTGATACCCATTTTGGCACCTTCACCCACTCCGGGAAGGGATCCAATCAGGATACCGATACTGATACCTATCAGAGAACCCACCAATGTAACTGCATAGATTTCAAGGAAACTGCCACCCATATTCAATTTCAAAATGTATTTCAAATAAATAAGAAGTGCTGCATTTGACAATGCTGAAAGGGAATAGGTTGCAGCCATATCTCCCAAAATCATGGTCATTCTTTTTGCGGAAGAGATACTTTTGCGAAGACCGATTGCAGAAAGATTCGCTTTAATATAAGTAATGCATACCTGACCGGTACTGGTTCCCATCAGACAGGTCATTGCTATCAGTGCAAAGAAATAATCTATAATATTGTCAATATTACCGTCCGTCAGCTTCTGCTCCCTGATATAGGATGCTTCATCGCTAACCGCTTCCATTACCTGCTCAAGCTTATCCAGATGAGCGGGAATCATTCCGGTAATCACATCCATGGTTTGCAGATACTTATCCATGACCGCTTTAATCATGGTCTGCTCCATGCCGTTTTCCAGTATAATCAGAGAGGGCTTCGCCTCCTTAAGCACTATCATTCCTGCCACTTCTTTATCCTCAAGAAGTGCCTCCGCCTCCTCTTTGGCAACGTAGTTTACCGCAAAAAATGCTTCCTCCCCATCCTTGCTTTCAGATAGGGCATCCATCATCTCCGTAAAATATTTTTCGCCGTCTGTTTCTTCAAGCACCACTGCAACGGGAATGGTAGAAAAGCCTTCCGTACTCTCTGTAATCTTACTAAATGCCGCAAAGAAACAGGTCGCCAAAATCAAAGGAAATATCAGGTTCCAAAAGAATTCTTCCTTTTGATAAAACAACGCTTTCAGTCTGTATTTATATATATGAAAAAACATTGGTTACGCCTCCTTAGTCTCTCAGCTCTTTACCGGTAATCTCCAGGAACACATCATTTAGTGTAGGCCGTTCGGAATATACTCTGCCAAAGCTTACTCCCTCGTTTTTCAGTAAATCCAGGATTCTAATCAGATTATGCTTACCTCCGCTGTAAAGAACCTTGAGCATTTTCTCCTCATAGGTCACTTCGTATACATGGGGCAATTCCTTAATCAGTGAAATAATATTCTCTGCAATCTCTAATACCTCAATGGAAATGGTTTCGTTTCTCTTTATCATCTTTTTTAACTCATCTGTAGTACCGATTGCCAGATTTTTTCCCTTATCCATAATAGCGATACGGGTACAAATCTGTTCCACTTCCTCCATGTAATGGGAGGTGTAAATAATGGTTGCCCCCATTTTATTCAGTTCCACAATACCCTCCAAAATCTTGTTACGGCTCTGAGGGTCAACCGCCACGGTAGGCTCATCCATAAAAATCAGTTCCGGCTTATGAACAATACCACAGGCAATATTCAACCTACGAAGCAGACCTCCGGAAAGCTTCTTGGGATAAAACTTCTTAAACTCACCCAAATCCACAAATTCAATAGCTTCCTCCACATACTGCTTTCTCAGCTTCTTATCCGAAATATATAATCCACAAAAATAGTCAATATTTTCATACACAGTAAGTTCATCAAACACTGCCACATTTTGCATTACCACTCCTATTTTACTCTTAAGCTCATAGCTGTCAGGCTTCATTTCCTCGCCAAATACGCTGATACTTCCTTTATCAAATTTAAGCAGCGCCAAAATGCAATTGATAGTGGTTGTCTTTCCGGAACCATTAGGTCCAAGCAAGCCGAAGATTTCACCCTTCTTTATATCCAGATTGAAGTGATCCAGAGCAATAAGCTCCTTGTATCTCTTTACCAAATTCTCTACAACAATAACTGATTCGCTCATATATTCTCCTCATTCCTGCACTGTTTTGTTTTACCGGGGCTGCCTGCAGTGCTCACACAGACCCGCAACCGCTTTGTATCTCTTACACTCCAAATTATAGCGAAGCTTTTGTCACCTGGTAAGTGAATATTCTCACAAGTCCATGTGACAAATGTCATTTTCTTTCCTGCATATTTTTACTTCTATTTACAGTCAGCCTGCAAAAATGCTATAATGTAGCCGGATTCATAATCGCTGTATCACGCAAAACGAGGTAAGCATATGTCGCATATTATAGACAGAATATTACTCTATCTTTTAAGCCTTTTTATTATAAATAATCGAAGCTTCTCCCTACCGGATATGTTCTATATACTGGTGGGTCTGATTCTTACGGGCATCACCTGCTACCTGGGCAATTTGAGAAACAGTCTCCCTGAAAAGCTCATGTATCTGATACTGCCCTTTGCCACCCTGCTTTTACCTGATTTTACCCCCTTTGTGGTACTTACCCTATATGCAGGGGTTTACAAGCATTTGGAAAACAAAACTTATCTGACGGTGCTTATCCTTTGCTCTGCCTTCCCCGTCATTTACTCGGGCTTCCTGATTCCGGATGCTTCCATACTGCTGTGGATCTTTATGCTGTTACTCGCTTTATATATGGGATGGAAATCACAAAGTCTTGCACACAGGACCGAAGAAATCAAAAGAATCAGGGATGATGCGGAAGAGCGCAATGCCATTCTCTCCGAAAAGAATAAGTACCTTGTGGCAAATCAGGAAAAAGAGATACATATCGCAACTTTAAGCGAAAGAAACCGCATTGCAAGAGAAATCCACGACAATGTAGGTCATCTGCTCTCCCGCTCCATTTTGCAGTTGGGAGCCATTATGGCAATCCATAAGGAGGAACCTGTTGCAACACAGCTTTCACCCTTAAAGGAAACCTTGGACAATGCCATGAATAATGTAAGAGAAAGCGTGCACGATCTGCACAAGGACAGCTTTGACATAAAAGAAGCTGCCCAAAATTTATTAAGTGACTTATCAGACCGTCATACACAGCTGTCCTGCGACATCTCCATGGATGCTGACAAGGAAATCAAATATGCTTTCCTCACCATATTAAAGGAAGCCATCACCAATATACGAAAGCACTCCAATGCTACGGAAGTGACCGTCATTTTGAACGAGCTTGAGGAGCATTATCAGTTGTTGATTGAAGATAACGGAACGGTAAGCGAAAATATTAACCATCTGGGCGCAGGAATCGGTCTGAAAAACATGGAAGACCGCATACGCACCCTTCATGGCGTTATCACCTTTTCCACCACACAGGGCTTTAGGATTTTTATCTCCGTTCCCAAAAAGGAAGTATCATAATATACCTGAGAGGAGTTTTTTATGAGAATTGTAATTGTAGACGATGACGATATTGTATTACTTTCCTTAAAGACAATCATTGAAGCCGGAGGCATTGACGTTGTTGCTACCGGCAAAAGCGGCACGGATGCCATCAGTTTATACGAAAGCCACACGCCGGACATCCTGCTCTCCGACATCCGCATGGAAGGAATGGACGGCATCACTGCTGCCGCTCATATTTTAGAAAAGCACACAGATGCCAAAGTACTGTTTCTTACCACCTTCTCCGATGATGAATATGTGGTAAATGCTTTGAAATGTGGTGCTAAAGGATATATTTTGAAACAGGATTTTGAGGGAATCGTACCCGCCCTACAGGCGGTATTTTCCGGTCAGAGCGTCTTTGGAGGCGAAATCGTAAATAAACTCCCCAGCATAAGTACGAAAGATACCAAAGCTGAGAAGTTTGATGATAAAGACATTACAGAAAAGGAATATGAAATCATTACTCTGGTTGCAAACGGACTGAACAACCATGAGATTGCTGAGAAACTGTTCTTGAGCGAAGGGACTGTGCGCAATTATCTGAGTAATATTCTGGATAAGCTGTCCCTGCGTGACAGAACACAGCTTGTGGTGTATTATTATCAAAGTCAGGGGTAGAATACAACAAAAAAGAAGATGCTGTGAGAGAGCGAGGATACCATGACACAAGCAGTGCATTCTGAGCACGCCGGTCCTTAGCGAGGTAATTGCATTGCACGATGCAATTAAGCGAGCTTAGTACCGCTGCGATGCGAAGCATAGCGGGAGCGTGCCTGCGGCTGTCATGGTATCCTCACCCTATCTCCGCATCTTCCTTTCTTACATTTTATATTCTTCCATACAGCTTTGTCATCCGGTAAATCTTCTGCGCAAGCGCATCCGTCAGCGCGCTCTTATCCATGCGCCACTTCCAGTTATCACCCAGCGTAGAAGGGGTATTGATACGTGCCTCGTTGCCAAGTCCCAGATAATCCTGCATGGGAATGATGGCGGTATCAGCAACACTGCTTACTGCTGTACGGATGAGTGCCCATACCAGGTCACTATCCTCTTTTACACCCAGATACTCCTTTAGAAATTCTTTTTCATAAGGCGCTCTCGTATTTATCCAGCCTGCAGAGGTCTCATTGTCATGGGTACCGGTGTATACCACACAGTTCTTCTCATAATTGTGAGGCAGATAAATATTGGTCTCCCCGGAGTCAAAGGCAAAGTGCAGAATCTTCATGCCCGGATAACCCGTCTTCTTTACAAGCTCCATAACACTGTCGGTCAAGAAGCCCAAGTCCTCTGCAATTACCTTTTTGTCACCAAGCTTTTCCTTCATGGTGGCAAAAAGCTCGTATCCGGGTCCTTTTTCCCAGTGACCTCTCTCTGCGGTCTCATCACCGTAAGGCACAAACCAAAACTCGTCAAAGCCTCTGAAATGATCGATTCTCACCACATCATACAGCTTGTAGCAATGGGCTATTCTCTTCATCCACCACTCATAGCCGGTCTTTTGATGATACGACCAATCATACAAGGGATTCCCCCAAAGCTGTCCGGTGGTAGCAAAGGCATCCGGGGGACAGCCTGCCACACCCACAGGATTTCCTTCTTCATCCAGTAAAAACAACTCCGGTGTCGCCCAAGTGTCTGCACTATCAAAGGCAACATATATCGGGATATCTCCCACTATTTCAATGCCGGCATCATTGGCATACTTTTTAAGCGCCTTCCACTGCTTTGCAAAAAGATACTGCTGGAATTTGTAGAAACCGATATCTTCGGAGAGCTCCCTGCGGTATCTGTCCATAGCCTCCGGCTTGCGGAGTCTGATGTCCTCATCCCATTCAATAAAGCACATTCCTTCATTAGCATTCTTAAGTGCCATATACAGTGCATAATCCTCCAGCCAGAAGCTGTTCTCCCTGACAAACTCCTGATAATCACCACGGCTCTCCACTGCCATACCGCATGCTTTGTTGTACGCCACTCTCAGGATTGCAAATTTCGCATGATACAATTTTTCATAATCAATGTAATGAATGTTATCTCCAAAATCATAGGAATTACATTCTCCCCATGTCAGATATCTCTCTTCCACGAGCATCTCCAAATCAATATAATAAGGATTTCCTGCAAAGGTGGAAAAGGACTGATAGGGACTTGCACCATAGCCGGTAGGTCCCAGCGGCAAAATCTGCCACAGCTTCTGTCCTGCCTTCTTTAAAAAATCTACAAATCTATAGCTTTCCCTACCGAAGGTACCGATACCGTAATCGGAGGGAATAGATGATATAGGTAATAAAATGCCCTGTTTTCTCATAGTGTTACCTCTTTTCAATATACTGTATTGTTATTATATCACCTGAAAGGGCATTCATACAAGAACTACCATAAGTTGCTTTCTAATTATCCTGCTTTTCATGCTATCTGCATGCAAAAAGCACGTCCGTATCTTAGCGAATCAAATACACAAAATACGCTGCATACCCTACCAGCATAATAATACCGCCTGTTCTGGTAAGCTTTTTTCCTTTTATTACACACAAAAACAAAAGAACTCCTGACGCGATTGCTACAATACTATCTACCGTAAATCCTGCGGCATAGGTAACCGGAGTAATCAGTGCCGTTGTACCTACCACAAACAAAACATTAAAGATATTGCTTCCTACAATATTACCCACGGCAATGTCCGCTTTTCCTTTAATTGCAGCCGTAACACTGGTAACAAGCTCAGGCAGAGAGGTTCCAAGTGCCACAATGGTAAGACCGATGAAACGCTCACTCATACCAAAAGCAGTAGCTATTTTTGTTGCCGCATCTACGGTAATATCACTACCGAACACGATGATGGCAGCCCCGAATATAACAAAGAATATCAGTTTTAACAGAGACTCATTCTTACCTGCCTCCGGTACATCCTCCATAGGCGCACCCTTTTTTGCCATAACCAAAAGATACAGCATGTACGCAATAAAGAATACCCACAAAAGTACACCCTCAAGACGGCTTACACGGTTATCCATAAGCCCAACGCCGGCAAGCACTGCTGTTACGATAATCACAAAAGGAATTTCATAATATACAGTGGACTTTTGAACAGATATCGTTCTTACTACTGATGTCAATCCCAGAATAATCAATACATTCAGAATATTGCTTCCCATAACATTTCCTATGGTGATCTCCGCACTTCCCTGCACTGCTGCGGAAATGCTGACCGCAGCCTCCGGTAGTGAGGTACCCATAGCCACAATGGTAAGACCGATTACCAGCTGGGGAATACCGAAACGGTCCGCAATTTTAGATGCACCCTCCACGAACCAGTCAGCGCCCTTAATCAGCATCACAAAGCCTACCACCAGTAATAATAACTGCAACAAAATATCCATTTTTGTCCTCCTTCTACGCACCTGCGTATTTACTATTTTTGCCAAAAAAAACAGACTTTTGCACTTTCGTGCTAAAAGTCTTGTTCTCTCAATTAGGAATGAAAGCGTGTAACCACGGCGAAAACATAACAATCTGCCGGGGTATGTTGATTACACGTAATAACTACTCCCTTTTAACTTTTATAAAGTACCACTATTCGACAAAAATGTCAATAGCTTCCTTCTTTTTTCTGCCCCAAAGAAGCAGCGGAATAATCACCAGCCAGGGAACTACACACAAAATAGTTCCAATGGGTAATGTGGCCGGAACCGGCTCCAGCAAATATGCAATCCAAGTGCTGGAGGAGAAATTCACCACCATATGAAGAAGCATTGCAGGTAAAATGGTGTTGTACTGCTTTACCAGATATCCAAGCACTAAACCAATCACAAATGCATAAATACCCTGTACCCAGTTCATATGAATCAGACCAAACAACAACGCCTGAAAAATATTTGCAATCCAAAACCTGCCAAAGCTCTTTTGTCCAAATTGGAGAACTACACCGCGGCAAATAAACTCTTCACCGATGGGTGCCAGAATAATGCTTGCAATAATCGTCCACATATTAGTGCCAAGCCCTGCAAGCTCTGCCAACTCCATATAGGCTTCCACCTGCGCAGGCATCACATACATTTCCACAACCACCGTACCATTTGCAAATAAGCAAAGAGCAATACCACAGCCGATGGCAACCAGAATACTTTTAAAACTGAAATTCTTGAAGGATTGCTTTACTGTAGGTCTGGGCTTCCAGAAGCAGAATTTGTACCAAATACCAAATACAACAGTACCCACGACGTGATACGCCAGTGTGGCAAGCGGTGTCCACTTTGCTACAATCTCCATATAAATGTCATACATTTTATCTGCATCGTAATACAATACCTCTGCAGGGTATTGCAGCATTTCTATAATTACTGCCGGAATGAGCACCAAAAGGCCACACACCAGTTGTAAACCGATGCAGGCTAATACTGCTGAAATTGCCAGGAAGAAATATCCGACCCTTCCCGATACACTTATTTTTCTTGTTTGTTGCATTTTACATCCTCCTTAATGGCTCTTCTTTTTCAGACTCCAGATACCGTTTCGCCTGAGTGGAGAACAGTTCATAATATACACCCTTTTTATTCATAAGCTCTGTATGATTTCCCATCTCTGCCAAAGTACCGTTTTGCAACACAAGAATCTTTGTAGCTATAGTGGCACTGGACAGTCTGTGAGAAACAAAGAAAGTTATCTTGTCCTTGCGCAGCATATCAAACTGATTAAAGATTTCCTGCTCTGCGATGGCATCCAAGGATGCTGTCGGCTCGTCCAATATCAATACATCCGAATCGGAATAGAAAGCTCTGGCAATGGCCAGCTTCTGCCACTGACCAATAGACGGCTCAATGCCTTCCATCTCAAACACTCTCGTAAGCGGCGTATCATACTTAAGGGGCAGCTTCTGTATAAAGTCATCCGCGGAGCTTGCCTTTGCAGCCTCCTCAACCTCTGTCCTGTCAGCCGTTTTGCTAATCTCACCAAAAGAAATATTTTCACTGACAGAGAAAGCATACTTGCCAAAGTCCTGAAAAATCACTCCATACATTGCATAGAGCTCATTGGTATCATATTCCCTGATGTCATGCCCATCCAGAAGGATAACTCCTTCCGTAGGGTCATACAAACGGGTCAGAAGCTTAAGAAGCGTGGTTTTACCCGCACCGTTTAACCCTACCAACACCACCGTATCACCCGGTACAATACTGAAATTAATATTCTTTAACACATCACGTTTTGTTCCCGGATAACGGAAGGATACATCCTTAAATTCTATGGTATGGCCCACATGGCGCTCCACATGGCGTGCCTCCGGTAACGCGGGAACAATATGTCGCTTTTCATTCATAAACACAATCATGTTGTCAATAAAAAGAGTACCTTCATAAATACTTGAGGTCGTGGTGACCAGCATTGCCACACTGTTTGCTATGGAGGTCAATGCTCCGGTATAAAGGGAATAATCTCCTATTTGCCCTGACCCGGTAGTAACCGTATAGGCAATAAAGAAAAACAACGCACAATTGACCAATGTAGTCACCAGCGATATCAATATGCCCCAGACACCCTCTGCTGTTATCAACTGTTTAATTCCTGAAAAATAGCGGGCAAACACCTTATTGTAATTAAAGATAAAGGTGTCGGAAAGTCCAAACAGCCTAAGCTCCTTTACCATATCCTTATTTACCAAAATATCGGAATAATAAGCCATTTGCCTGCGCTCCTTGGAGTGGTGACGCATGTACTTAAAATTCTTCTTGCGGTAATGGAAGGTAATAATCGCACTAGGCAGGGACAAAAGCACAACCACCAAAGGTGCAAACCAAGCTACAGCAGCCAGAATCACCACAAAACTGATAACCGATATCAGCGTACTGACAATGCTGAAGGTAGAACGAATTACCTCTATGGGGCGGGAGCCGGCTTCTCTGTTGGCATTCTCAAACTTTTCATAAAACTCCGGCATATCGAAGGAAGCTACATCGATTTCCTTGGCCTTATTCATAATCTTACACTTCACATGATTCGTCACTAACTCACTGGAAATACGGGTAATCATGTGACTGACGCAGTTTACAAGACTAATAAAAAACATAAATCCAAACTGCAACAGCATGGCAGGTAACAATATGGAACAGATAGTAGCAAAAGCAGGCGCATCCAGCCGTAGCACCTCCGCAACCTTATTTAGCAGATTTGCTGATATATACGCTGAAAGCACCGGTGATACACCATTAAACACAGCCATAAACACCATCATAATAAGCAGCGATTTCTTAGCTTCCCAAACCAGCTTTATGATATAAATCAATCTGGAAAAGAAGCTGCGGAATACTCTCTTTAAGTAACCCGGAACCTCCTTGATATTTTTAGGTAAGGGTTCCTTTAATTTTTCATTCATTGCACTCGGAGGCGGTCCTCCGAATCCCATAGGTCCTGGCGGCATATAAGTTCTCCTTTGTACTCATAGTTTAACTCATAATTGACTTACCGGATTATTATAGCATAAAAACGATATGCTGCCAATAAATTGTCATACAATATCACATAAATGATTGGAATCTTTTACGTTTTGTGTTATACTGAATAACGTACAGAGTACATATTCACATTCTAAGGAGGAAACTATTATGGTAATTTGTCCTACATGTAATAATCAGTGCAATGACGGCGCAGCATTTTGCCCTAATTGCGGCCAGCAGTTCGTACAAACTCAAAACTACGGTGCAACTTAT
>CALYZQ010000085.1 GCA_945609985.1 uncultured Lachnospiraceae bacterium
CGACGGTGCAGCTGCAATCGTTGTTATGAGCGAAGAGAAGGCTAAGGAGCTTGGTGTTAAGCCTATGGCTACCTTCGTTGCAGGTGCTTTGGCAGGCTGCCGTCCCGAGGTTATGGGTATTGGTCCTGTTTACTCCACCAAGAAGGTTATGGAGAAGACCGGCATGAAGATTAAAGACTTCGACATCATCGAGGCAAACGAGGCATTTGCTGCACAGTCCATCGCAGTAGGCCGTGACCTTGGTATCGATGTTGACAAGCAGCTTAATCCCAACGGTGGTGCTATCGCACTGGGTCACCCTGTAGGTGCTTCCGGATGCCGTATTCTTGTAACTCTGCTTCATGAGATGCAGGCTAAGGGCGCTAAGACCGGTCTTGCAACTCTTTGCATTGGCGGTGGTATGGGATGCTCCACCATCGTTAAGATTGAGGATTAATTTTTAAGGAGAATAAAAATGGAATACATTTTATACGAACAAAAGGGTCAGTATGCCATCATCACAATCAACCGTGAGAAGGCACTGAACGCATTGAACTCCCAGGTTTTGGAAGAGCTTGACGCAACTTTGGATGCAGTGAATCTTGATGAAGTAAGGGCACTGATTTTAACAGGTGCAGGTCAGAAGTCCTTCGTGGCAGGTGCAGATATCGGAGAGATGAGCACCCTGACTAAGGCAGAGGGCGAAGCATTCGGTAAGAAGGGAAATGATGTTTTCCGCAAGCTGGAGACCTTCCCTATTCCCGTAATTGCAGCAATCAACGGATTTGCTCTCGGTGGCGGCTGTGAAATCGCTATGAGCTGTGATATCAGAATCTGTTCTGACAACGCAGTATTCGGTCAGCCGGAGGTAGGTCTTGGAATTACCCCCGGCTTTGGCGGTACCCAGAGACTTGCCCGTCTTGTAGGCGCAGGCATGGCTAAGCAGATGATTTACACTGCACGCAATATCAAGGCTGACGAGGCTTTCAGAATCGGTCTTGTAAATGCAATCTACACTCAGGAAGAGCTTCTTCCCGCAGCTGAGAAGATGGCAGCAGGCATTGCAAAGAACGCACCTATCGCTGTTCGCAACTGCAAGAAGGCTATCAACGAAGGCTTGGATGTAGATATGGATGCAGCTATCGTTATCGAAGAAAAGCTGTTTGGTGACTGCTTCGAGACAGAAGACCAGAAATATGGTATGGCTTTCTTCTTGGATAAGAACAAAGAAAAGGTAAAAGAGCCTTTCAAGAACTGCTAATAAAATAATTTAATGGAGGAACAACAATGAAAGTAGGTATTATTGGTGCCGGTACTATGGGACAGGGCATTGCTAAGGCATTTGCTCAGGTTGAAGGCTATGAAGTAGCTCTTTGCGATATCAAGCAGGAGTGGGCTGAAGGCGGAAAAGACAAGATTGCAAAAGGTTATGCAAAGCTTGTAGAAAAAGGTAAAATGACTCAGGAGACAGCAGACGCTATCGTTGCTAAGATTACTCCCGGTTTGAAAGAGAACCTTTGTGCAGACTGCGATTTGATCGTAGAGGCTGCATTTGAGAACATGGAAGTTAAGAAGACCACCTTTGGTGAGCTTGACAAGATTTGCAAGCCTGAGTGTATCTTTGCATCCAACACCTCCTCTCTTTCCATCACTGAGATTGGTAATGGTTTAACCCGTCCTATGATTGGTATGCATTTCTTCAATCCTGCTGACCGTATGAAGCTGGTTGAGGTTATTGCAGGCGTTAACACTCCTCAGGAGACTGTTGATACCATCGTTAAGATTTCCGAGGAGATCGGTAAGACTCCCGTTCAGGTAAATGAAGCTGCAGGTTTCGTTGTAAACCGTATCTTAATCCCTATGATTAATGAAGCTGCTTTCATCAAGATGGAAGGTGTTTCTGATATTGCAGGTATTGACGCAGCTATGAAGCTTGGTGCAAATCATCCTATGGGACCCCTGGAGCTTGGTGACTTCATCGGTTTGGATATCTGCCTTGCAATCATGGATGTACTTTATGCAGAGACCGGTGACAGCAAGTATCGTGCATGTCCTCTTATCCGTAAGATGGTTCGTGGCGGTAATCTTGGTGCTAAGAGCGGAAAGGGCTTCTACGTATATAACGCAGACAGAACCAAGACCCCTGTAGACGCTCAGTAATTACGAAAATATATTTTTGGAGGAAATAAAATCATGGATTTCACTTTAAGTAAAAAGCATGAAATGGCGCGCGCTCTTTTCAGAGAGTTCGCTGAAAAAGAAGTAAAGCCTTTAGCTCAGGAAGTTGATGAGACCGAAGAATTCCCTCGTGTAACTGTTGAGAAGATGGCTAAGGCAGGATTTATGGGTATTCCCATTCCTAAGGAGTACGGCGGACAGGGCTGTGATATTTTGACCTACGCTATCTGTGTAGAGGAGCTTTCCAAGGTTTGCGGTACCACAGGTGTTATCGTTTCCGCACATACCTCTCTTTGCTGTGACCCCATTCTTACATACGGTACAGAAGAGCAGAAGCAGAAGTATCTGCCTGACCTTGCAAGCGGTAAGAAGCTTGGCGCTTTCGGTTTGACCGAGCCCGGCGCAGGTACCGATGCACAGGGACAGCAGACAAAGGCTGTACTTGACGGTGACGAGTGGGTACTGAACGGTTCCAAGATCTTCATCACCAATGGTAAGGAAGCTGATGTATATGTTATCTTCGCTATTACCGGTATGGTTGAGAAGCGCGGTAAGCTTTCCAAGGAAATTTCCGCATTTATCGTAGAGAAGGGAACTCCCGGATTTACCTTCGGTACCAAGGAGAAGAAGATGGGTATCCGTGGTTCATCCACATACGAGTTAATCTTTACCGATTGCCGCATCCCCAAGGCAAACATGCTTGGACAGCAGGGTAAGGGCTTTGGTATCGCTATGCATACTCTTGACGGCGGACGTATCGGTATCGCTGCTCAGGCTCTTGGTATCGGTGAGGGTGCTCTTGAGAGAACCATCGATTACGTTAAGGAGAGAAAGCAGTTCGGTCGTGCTATCGGTGCTTTCCAGAATACTCAGTTCCAGCTTGCTGATATGGCTACCAAGGCACAGGCTGCACAGTACATGGTTTACAAGGCAGCTTGCACCAAGGATCAGTATACTGTAGACCACAAGACCTCCTACAATGTTGAGGCAGCTATGGCTAAGTTGTACGCAGCAGAGATGGCTATGGAAGTTACCACAAAGGCTGTTCAGCTTCACGGTGGTTACGGATATACCAGAGAGTACGATGTAGAGCGTATGATGCGTGATGCAAAGATTACCGAGATTTACGAGGGAACAAGCGAAGTTCAGCGTATGGTAATCTCCGCGGCATTACTTAAGTAAGCCGGTGAGAATTTTGGCTTGAGCATCGTGCATGCTCGCATGCAAAGATGAGAAAGACAAAAGGCGACGCGCGGTGCGACGCAAGCGCGCGACCGAGGAAACACGAAGTGTTTTCGAGGGTCTGGCTTGAGAATCTTTAAACTACTATAAAGCAAATATTAATAAGGAGTGAAAATACAATGAAAATCGTTGTTTGTATTAAGCAGGTTCCTGATACTAAGGGCGGCGTTAAGTTTAATCCCGACGGTACTTTGGACAGAGCTGCTATGATGACAATTATGAATCCTGATGACAAAGCAGGTTTGGAAGCAGCACTTAGATTAAAGGATCAGTACGGTGCAGAAGTTACCGTTATTACTATGGGTCTTCCTAAGGCAGAAGATGTTCTTCGTGAAGCAATGGCTATGGGCGCTGACAAGGGTATCCTTGTAACCGACAGAGTACTCGGTGGTGCTGATACTTGGGCAACCTCTCAGACTCTTGCAGGTGCAATCCGTAACCTTGAGTATGACCTTATCATTACCGGTCGTCAGGCTATCGACGGTGATACCGCACAGGTAGGTCCTCAGATTTCCGAGCACCTTGATATTCCTGTAATTTCCTACGCACAGAAGATTGAAATCGATGGAGACAGCGTAGTAGTTGAGCGTCAGTATGATGACAGATATCATGTATTAAAAGCTAAGATGCCTTGTCTTGTAACTGCACTTGCTGAGTTGAATGAGCCTCGTTATATGACTCCCGGCGGAATCTTTGATGCTTGCAATGCAGAGATTATCGTATGGGGCAGAGATAAGCTTGTAGATGTAGAGGATTCCAACTTGGGTCTTAAGGGATCACCTACTCAGATCGCAAAGGCTTCCGATAAGGTTAAAAAGGGTGCCGGCGAGAAGGTTACTCTTGATCCTACAGAATCTGTTGATTACATCATTGGCAAGTTAAAAGAAAAGCACGTTATTTAATGGAGGAAGAACAATGAACTTAGAAGAATATAAGGGCGTATATGTCTTCGCACAGCAGGTAGACAATTGCATCAATAGCATTGCCTTCGAATTAATCGGTAAAGGTAAAGACCTTGCAGCTGATTTGGGCACAGAAGTAACTGCTGTATTGGTAGGTAGCGACGTTAAGGGCTTGGCAGATGAGCTTGCTGAGTACGGCGCTGACAAGGTTATCGTTGTAGACGATCCCGAATTAAAGGAGTACAGAACAGAGCCTTATGCACACGCATTAGCTTCTGTTATCGAGAAATACAAGCCTGAAATTTTTCTGGTAGGTGCAACTGCTATCGGTCGTGACTTAGGTCCCCGTGTTTCCGCAAGAGTACATACCGGATTGACTGCTGACTGTACCGTACTCGAGATTGGTGATTTCCCTATCAACCCCATCCCCGGAAGAGAGCAGAAGCACAATCAGCTTCTTATGACTCGTCCCGCATTCGGTGGAAATACCATTGCAACCATTGCATGTCCTGATTTCCGCCCTCAGATGGCTACCGTACGTCCCGGCGTTATGCAGAAGAAGGACAGAGTAGTTGGCGCAAAGGCTGTTGTAGAGGAGTTCAATCCCGGATTTACTCCCGATCACAAGTATGTTGAGATTTTAGAGGTTGTTAAGGCTGTATCCGATACCGTAGACATTATGGATGCTAAGATTCTTGTGTCCGGTGGTCGTGGTGTAGGAAGCGCTGAAAACTTCAAGCTGTTAGAGGATTTGGCAGAGGTACTTGGTGCTACCGTAAGCTGCTCCCGTGCAGTAGTTGATGCAGGTTGGAAGTCCAAAGACCTTCAGGTTGGACAGACAGGTAAGACCGTTCGTCCTAATGTATACTTTGCAATCGGTATCTCCGGTGCAATCCAGCACTTGGCAGGTATGGAAGAGTCCGATATCATCATCGCTATCAACAAGGATGAGACTGCTCCTATCTTTGATGCAGCAGACTACGGTATTGTTGGTGACCTGAATAAGATTCTCCCTGCTTTGACTGAGAAGTTGAAGGCTGAGATGGCTAATAAGAACTAATTATAATATAAAAAGGTCGGGGTGTTCCCGACCTTTTTGTGATAGCGATGTGGTGGGCTTGGGCAGGGCATGACAGCCGCAGGCACGCTTCCGCTATAGTTCGCATCGCAGCGGTACTAAGCTCGATTGCATCTTACGATGCAATGACCTCGCTAAGGACCGGCGTGCTCACAATGCGCTGCTTGTGTCATGCCCTGCCCAAGCCCACGCATTTCCATACACAAGAAGTCCGGTGAAACTCACATCACCGGACTTCTTATTTTTATATTTACTTATCAGCGCCGTTTTTATTATCGGTAACATCATAGGCGGTGACAAGCTGAGGGGCATCGGAGGCTTCGTGGGAGCTCTCACTTTGGTATGCCTTCAGTTTTATGGTATAATGTCTGCCTTTTGCCAGATGGCTGATTTCAAGCACGAGAATACAGAACAGCCAGTAAAGGAGCAGGATACAAAAAACTTTCAGGTAATCATTAGGACTTGCAGCCCATTGAAAGATAACTGCAGTGGCAAACAGAAGTAATGAAATAGGGATTACAAAAAGCCATGTTCTCTTTCTTAAAGACATTTCACTGATAATGCATTTGCCAAAAGAAAACTCACTCCAGCTTCCGATGCAGGCTCCGATAAACAATCCCTGTAGCAGTTTGACAGTAGGGATTGAGTCTGTGCCATTCAGCAGGTTGAACACGGTAAATGCAACCATATAGATTGTTGTATATAGGCTTATTTTGTCAGGTACTTTTTTTAGAAATTCTTTCATTTTTCTTTCCTCCGATTCCTAATTTTTCTTTGATAACAGGTGCATATTGGCGGGAGATATACAGCTTCTCTTTATTTTCCATGGTTACAAGGATTTTTCCGCCATAATCAGGCTTTAAGGCATGTATCTTCTGCAGATTGACAATGCAGGATTTGGAAATGCGTATAAAACCCAGAGATTGGTAAAGTTCCTCGATTTCATAGAGCTTACAGTTTAATTCATAGGTTTTTTCTGCGGTATATCCGAATGTTCTTCTGTCCACGGATTCCATATATAAAATATCCTGCAAATTTACCTGATACAGACTGTTTTCAGCATTTGCCATAACAAGTTTATCCATCTTATTAAGATGACTGACATAGTCAACGAGACTGTTTACCTGTTTGTCACGTTCCCGGTATTCCACCGTTACGCATGTTTCTTTTATGTCTTTGTTCCTTTTTAATTCTAACAGCATGTTGAGCCTCCTTTCACTTTGCATTATAACAAGTCTTTTGGAAGTTGCAATATGGTGTAACGTAAGTTGCGTTTGCCGTGACATAAGTTGCATTATTATAGGTGCATAAGGAAATGTGGTTTAATAAAGTAAGCGTGGCAGAAATGATATGAGCATGATATAATGAAGCAGTGGGAGGAAGATTATGAAACGTTACGTTACCTTGGAAGAAATATCAGACGGAAAATTGTATAATTTGAATGATATGGTGAAAGCGGATTGCCACGGTTGTATTGGGTGCTCCAAATGCTGTAAAGGCA
The DNA here is from genome assembly GCA_945609985.1 of uncultured Lachnospiraceae bacterium. Classification (GTDB taxonomy): domain Bacteria; phylum Bacillota; class Clostridia; order Lachnospirales; family Lachnospiraceae; genus Acetatifactor. Next base: position 6,881 of record CALYZQ010000085.1, read on the forward strand.
TGGGAAGCTCCATAACTTTAGATGCATATGATGTCTACCGGTTGACCACCCATTTACAGAAAAGCTTTGAGGAACTGTTACAGGATGCTTTGGAGTTAAATGTGGTGGATGGCGTAATACTGCCCAATCTGCGCATGGTGGGAGAGGACGAATGCTGTAGCTTTTTAGATGAACAGGGCAGGTGTAGTATTCATGAAGCGCGCCCCGGAATCTGTCGTATTTTTCCTCTGGGCAGATATTATGAGGAGGATGGGTTCCGTTATTTTTTGCAGACAGGAGAGTGCCCCGGAAGCCGCAGTAAGGTTAAGGTAAGTAAATGGATTGATACACCGAATCTTAAGGAAAATCAGGAATTTATATTGGCGTGGCATAATCTGTTAAAAAGGGTGGAGGAAGCCGTGCTTTCCACAGAGGATGATGAGCTTCGCAAAAAATGTAATATGCTGTTTTTGAATGTTTTCTTCATCATGCAATATGATAGGGAAAAAGATTTTTACGAGCAGTTTTATGGCAGACTGCAGCAATTCAATGGAATACTCGCTGAATTACAGACAAACACTTGACATGGTTATGGAAACTATGTAATATGATATATAGAGACTTAAGAGGAGGTACGTCATGAGCAATTTTATTATCAGCTGCTGTTCTACGGCAGATTTATCCAAGGAGCATTTTGAAGAGAGAGATATTCATTATACCTGTTTTCATTATGAGATAGATGGAAAGGATTACCCCGATGATTTGGGACAATCCATTCCTTTTGATAAATTTTATCAGATGATGGTGGATGGCGCGGATACCAAGACATCCCAGATCAATGCAGAGGAGTATGAGGCATATTTTGAACCGTTCTTGCAGGAAGGAAAGGATATTCTTCATTTGAGTCTGTCCTCAGGAATTTCCGGCTCCGTAAATTCTGCAAACATTGCAAAGGATGCATTGTCCGAAAAGTATCCTGACAGAAAGATTTATATAGTGGATTCCCTCGCGGCATCCTCAGGTTATGGTTTGATTATGGATAAGCTTGCAGATTTAAGAGATGAAGGAAAGTCCATTGATGAGATATATGAATGGATTGAAGAGCATAAGCTTAACATGCATCACTGGTTCTTTACTTCCGATTTGACTTTCTTTGTAAAAGGAGGTCGTGTGTCAAAGGCTTCCGGTTTTGTAGGCAGTGTGTTGAATATCTGTCCGCTGTTAAATGTAGATTATATTGGTAAATTAATCCCCAGATATAAAATTCGTACCAAGAAAAAGGTTATTGCAGCTATTGTAGATAAGATGAAGGAACTTGCACAGGATGGTTTGGATTATTCCGGCAAATGCTATATTTCCCAGTCTGCATGCTACGAGGATGCAAGAGCAGTAGCAGATTTGGTTGAAGCTGCTTTCCCTAAGCTTACGGGTAAGGTGGAAATCAATCACATCGGTACCACAATTGGCAGTCATACCGGTCCCGGAACGGTAGCATTGTTCTTCTGGGGTGAGAAGAGAGTTGATTAAGTAGAATAAAAAGAGGTCTGCAGGACGGATATCCTGCAGACCTTCTATTATATTTGCTTCGTACTACAGCTTATAAATTTCAATCATAACGCCGCCTTTGCAAGGAATAACCTTTGCTTTGAGACTTGCTGTCTCCCAGTCGGCCAACAGGGGAGAACTTGCATAGATGGTAGGAGTGCAGTTGTCAAAGTCAGAGCCGTTGTTTTCGATAAACAGGCGGCAGGGATTGTTGTCTGCATCTGTTCCCTCCAACATATATCTTGCAGAAAGGAATGCGGGACCGTCCTTTTCGATCTTCTGGGTGTCGACACCGGCACCGATAACTTCGCCGTTAAAATAGGGACCGGATGCGGTACCGTCAAATTCTATCATACATACATTTTTGGTGTGGCCCTCCATATACTGGGAACCTTTGATTCTGATTTGAATTTTCATTAATAATTCCATAAGCAACCTCCTTGAATCTGTAAGAAATTGTATGTGTTTATTATACTAAATTCTGAAAAAAAGTGCAATATGCAGAATTAGTGTAAAAATGAAAGCGAATCAATTGTATGTGAAGAGATAAAACAAATAATTGACTGCTTGTCATTCAAACAATATGGAAATAAATATTCTGTAAAGATTTTGAGAATTATTTGACGCAAGGCTTGTTTTGCAATATAATGTTTCATGGATAAGTAGGAACGGAGTGTAATAACATGACACAGTTTTTGAAGTATAAGTACATACCGAATATCATAACGGTAGTAAGAATCGTCGGGACGCTTCTCTTTATCTGGACACCGTTGCCGTCAGTGAGCTTTTTTGTTATTTATTCTATCTGTGGTTTCAGTGATGTTTTAGATGGCTGGATAGCGCGCAGGATGAAGACCGCCAGTGAGTTCGGGGCAAGACTGGACAGTATAGCAGATATGCTGTTCTATTTTGTGATGTTGTTAAAGATGATGCCACTTTTGCTTGAGGTAATGCCTGGGGGATTCTGGGTCGCAGTGAACAGTGTTGTTGTAGTCAGAATTATTTCCTATATTGTGGCAGCCATAAAGTATAAGAAATTTGCATCATTACATACATATTTGAACAAACTTACCGGATTATCAATATTTGTGATGCCTTATATAACGCAGTTTACCTGGTTTGTATATTATGTAATCGGTGCATGTGTGATTGCAGTGCTTGCTACCTTGGAGGAGCTGTTTTTACATCTTAGCCGTAAGGAATACCGCGCAAATGTTTAGTGCCAAAAGAATGAGGGAGACGATATTATGAAAACTAAAATTTTTATAGATGGAAGTGAAGGAACTACAGGCCTGCGTATTTATGAGAGATTTGCAGAGCGTGACGATATAGAAATATTACAGATTAATCCGGAACTCAGAAAGGATCCTGAAGAACGAAAGAAAATGATTAATGCATCCGATGTCACGTTTCTTTGTTTGCCGGATGCGGCTGCAAAGGAATCTGTATCTCTGGTTGAGAATGAAAATGTGGTGATTATTGATGCATCCACTGCACACCGCACAGAGAATGGCTGGGCATACGGTTTCCCGGAGTTGTCGAAGGGACACAGGGATGCTATCAAAAGCGGTAAGCGTATTGCAGTTCCCGGCTGTTATGCAACCGGATTTATTTCTCTGGTATATCCTTTGGTTGCAGGAGGTATTTTACCTAAGGATTATCCTGTCAGCAGTTTTGCACTCTCGGGATATAGCGGAGCCGGCAAGAAGACCATTGCGGTTTATGAAAGTGAAGACAGACCGGCAGAACTTTCATCCGGCAGGGAATATGCTCTTACACAGCAACATAAGCATTTGAAGGAGATGAAGGCGATTACGGGTATTGAACGTACACCGCTATTCTCCCCTATTATAGATGATTATTACAGTGGTATGGTAGTTTCCGTGCCTTTGTATGCGGATATGCTTGGTAAGGAAATGACACCGGAAACTCTTCTTGCATATTATGCAGAGTATTATGCAGGAGAGAGGTTCATCAGAGTAAGTGCTCCTGATGATGAAATTGCAGCCGGCGGTTTCCTGGCAGGTAACGGCTTGTCCGGTTGGGACGGCTTAAAAATCTATGTTACAGGTAATGAAGAACGTATTGTTGTTTCGGCACAATTTGATAACCTTGGAAAAGGGGCATCGGGTGCGGCAATCCAGTGTTTGAATATCATGATGGGCTGCGATGAGGCAAAAGGACTGAATCTATAAAAGTGAGGCTGCGGATTTGAAGTTCCGCAGCCTTTTTGCATGAGAGGTGGCAGGAGGGGCGCGGGGAGGCACCATGACCAAGCAGCGCATTCTGAGCACGCCGGTCCTTAGCGAGGTAATTGC